>NZ_QDFI01000049.1 GCF_003254465.1 Meridianimarinicoccus zhengii | reverse complement strand
CGGCAGGGCGCCACGGGGCAGGCCAGCGCGCCGCCCGTGCCGCCGCAACTCGCGCCCTCGCCCGCCGCGGGGCGACGCTGGGCCGAAGCGCAGGGAACGCTGACCGGCCGGGTCCGGCAGGGTCTGGCGGTGAACCTTGACCCGCACGCGCTCATCCTCGATATGGTCCTGACACTCGAGACCGTGGCGGCGGATTGCGCCGCCGAAGGACAGAACACGCGCCCCGCATGACCGACCCCGTGACAGCCCCCCCGGCGCTGGTGGACAGCCACTGCCATCTGGATTTCCCCGATTTCGATGCCGACCGCGACGCGATCATCGCCCGCGCCCGCGCAGCCGGGGTCACGCGGATGGTCACGATCTGCACGAAACTGCGCGCGGAGCCGCAGGTGCGCGCCATCGCCGAGGCGCATGAGGGCGTTTTCTATGCAGCGGGCACCCACCCGATGAGCGTGGCCAGCGAGCCCATGGCGACGGTGGATCAACTGACCGCCCTTGCCGCCCATCCGAAATTCGTGGGGATCGGCGAATCCGGGCTCGATTATCACTACACCGCCGAAAGCGCGGCGGCGCAGCAGACGAGCCTGCGTGTGCATATCGACGCCGCGCGCGAAGCCGGCTTGCCGCTCATCATCCATGCCCGCGACGCCGACGACGACATGGCCCGCATCCTGACCGACGAATACCGGACAGGCGGCGCCTATGCCTGCGTGATGCACTGCTTTTCCAGCGGACCGGGGCTGGCGCGCGCGGCACTCGATCTGGGGTTCTACCTGTCCATGTCCGGCATTGCCGCCTTCCCGCGGAGCGGCGATCTGCGCGACATCTTCGCCGCCGCCCCGGTGGACCGCATCCTCGTGGAAACAGACGCGCCCTATCTGGCGCCCCCGCCGTTTCGCGGACGGCGCAACGAACCAGGCCATGTCATACACACGGCCGCCGTCGGGGCGGAGCTGTTCGGCATAAGCGACGCTGAGTTCGCCGCGCGGACAAGCGCCAATTTCGACCGGCTCTTCACAAGGGCCGCCGCCTGATGGCCGAGTTGCGCCTGACAATCCTCGGCTGCGGGTCGTCCGGTGGCGTGCCGCGTCTGGGCAATCTCTGGGGCGATTGTGACCCGGACGAGCCGCGCAACAGCCGCCGCCGCTGTTCGCTGCTGGTGGAGCGCATCGACGGCGCGGGGATCACCCGCGTGCTGATCGACACCTCGCCCGACCTACGCGCGCAACTGCTGGATGCGGGCGTCGGCGTGCTGGACGCGGTGATCTATACCCATTCGCATGCCGATCATGTCCACGGGCTGGACGATCTGCGGATGATCTTCTTCAACACCCGCCGGCGGCTGGATGTCTGGGCCGATGCCGCGACCGAACGGGACCTGCGGTCGCGTTTCGGCTACGCGTTCGAGGCGCCGGAGGGATCGGATTATCCGCCGATCCTGAACCTGCACCCGATCGAGAACGACGCGGACATCACCGTGGCGGGCGCGGGCGGCGCGCTGACCTTCCGCCCGCTGCGGGTGGCCCATGGCAGCATCGACGCGCTGGGGTTTCGCATCGGCGACGTCGCCTATCTGCCCGACGTGTCCGAGATCTATCCCGCCGCGTGGAACGCGCTGCAAGGGCTAGATTGCTGGATCGTCGACGCGCTTCGGCGCAAGCCGCACCCGACCCATGCGCATCTGGACCGCACGCTCGACTGGATCGCACAAGCGGCGCCGCGCCGCGCGGTGCTGACCAACATGCATGTCGATCTCGACTACGCGACCGTCGCGGCGGAAACGCCGGATCACATCGTACCGGCCCATGACGGGCTGGTGCTGACCTTCCCGGCCTGATCCGTTGGGCGCGCTGATCGAGGTCGTCCTGCCGGTCTTCCTGGTCATCGGGGCTGGATACGTGGCCGTCCTCCGCGGGTTGTTCAGCGACGCGGGCGTGGACGGGCTGATGAAGTTCACGCAGAAATTCGCGATCCCCTGCCTGCTGTTCAGCGCCATGTCGCAGCTCGATCTTGCGGCGGTGTTCGAATGGCGGCTGCTTCTCAGCTTCTACGCCGGGGCGCTGAGCTGCTTTGCGCTGGGGCTGCTGGGCGCGCGCCACCTCTTCGGGCGGCCATGGACGGACTCGGTCGCCATCGGGTTCTGCGCGCTGTTCTCGAACTCGGTCCTGCTGGGCCTGCCCATCGCGGAACGCGCCTATGGCGCGGCATCGCTGGCGTCGAACTTCGCCATCATCGCGATCCATTCGCCGGTCTGCTACCTGACCGGGATCACCGCGATGGAGATCGCGCGCAGCAGCGGCAAGTCGCTGTTCGCTACGGTCGGATCGATCCTGAAGGCCATGGCCAGCAACGCGCTCATCATCGGGATCGCGCTGGGGATCGCGGTGAACCTGTCGGGCGTGACACTGCCCACCGCGCTGACCGATGCCGTGGCGCTCATGGTGCGCGCGGCGCTGCCCGCGGCGCTGTTCGGGCTGGGCGGCATTCTCGTGCGGTATCGACCGGAGGGCGACCTGCGCACCATCGGCTTCGTCATGCTGCTGTCGCTGATCGTGCACCCGGCGATTGCCTACGGGATGGGCGCCGGGCTCGGCCTGTCGCAGGAGGCGCTGCGCGCGGCGGTGGTGACGGGCGCGATGGCGCCGGGGGTGAACGCCTATGTCTTCGCCGACATGTACGGCAGCGCGCGGCGCGTGGCTGCGTCGGCGGTGCTGGGCGGCACGGCGGCGACCGTCGTCACGGCCTGGGCATGGCTCGCGGTCTTGGGCTAGAGCATGTCGAGCAAAAGTGGGTACCGGTCTTGCGCTTCTCGAACATGCGATATCAAGAGGTTAGGGTGGGCTGCGTGAATGCAAGTCAACGCGACACGCCCTAGCGACCGAATTCCACGATGATGGCCCCCAGCGCGATCAGGATCATGAGCGCCCAGCGGCGCGGGCCCATGGGATCGCCCAGAACCAGCCAGCCGATCAGCGCGGCGAAGACGGGGGACGTTTCGCGCAGCACTGCGGCCTCCCCCACGCTGTCCAGCCGCGTGGCAAGCATGATCGACCCGAAGGAAAACAGCGCCACGACACCGCCCAGAACCCCGCGCACCGCCAGCGGGACGAGCGGCGGGGCATCCTCCATCCGGCGATAGCGCCAGACCGCGATGGGCGGCATCAGCAGCGCGTCGAGAAAGAAGAACCACGCGAGGAAGGTGAACGGGTCCGCGGTCGCGCGGATGCCCCAGGCGTCATAGGTGGTGTAGAGCGCCACGAAGAAACCGGTCCCGAGCGCCAGCCAGAGCGCGGCGACAAGCGTGTCGCGCGCGACGGTGACATGACGCAGGTTATAGACCGCAAGCCCGAGGATTCCCGCCACGAGAACCGCCAGACCGACCCATTGCAGGGGGGCAAAGACCTCGCCGAAAATCAGCCACGCGCCGAAGACGGTGAAGACGGGGCTGGTGCCGCGCACCACCGGATAGACGACCGTGTAGGCGCCGCGGGTATAGGCCATCGCCTGCAACAGCTTGTAGCCCGCGTGGATCGCCCACATGCCAACGAAGATCGCCCACATGTGCGGTTCGGGCCACGGCACCACGAACAGCGCCACGGGTGCGGCCATCAGCCCGTAACTGGCATCGATGGCCCCGCGCGACAGCCACGGATCGTGGCGTCCCTTCTGGATCGCGCCGAAGACCGCGTGCAGGAATGCCGCCAGAACCGCAAGCGCCAGCGCCAGTTGCCCGCCCTGCGGCGTGCCTTCGAGAGAGAGGATGAGGTCCGACATCGCCGCCTTGTTTCCGGCGCTGTCGATACCGGTTTGGCGGGCGGGCGCAAGGGGTCACCCCCGCGCCCGCCAAAGGCCCTTACATGCGCGAGGCGACGTTTTCCCAGTTCACCAGATTGTCGAGGAAGTTCTGGAGATAGGCCGGGCGCTTGTTGCGGAAATCGATGTAGTAGGAATGTTCCCACACGTCGCAGCCCAGCAACGCGGTCTGCCCGAAGCACAGCGGGTTCACGCCGTTCTCGGTCTTGGTGACCTTCAGGCTGCCGTCCTTGTCCTTGACGAGCCAGCACCAGCCCGAGCCGAACTGACCCGCGCCCGCCGCGGCGAACTGCGACTTGAACTCGTCCACCGAGCCGAAGCTTTCGGTGATGGCCTTTTCCAGCTCGCCCGGCATGCCGCCGGTGCCGGGACCCATCATTTCCCAGAACTGCACGTGGTTCCAGTGCTGGGACGCGTTGTTGAAGATGCCCGACTGCGCGACCGCGTTCGGGTCATAGGTGCCGGTGATGATGTCCTCCACCGACTTGCCGGCCCACTCGGTGCCGTCGATCAGCTTGTTGCCGTTGTCGACATAGGCCTTGTGGTGGATGTCGTGGTGAAACTCCAGCGTTTCCCGGGACATGCCGTGACCGGCCAGTGCGTCATGCGCATAGGGAAGGTCGGGAAGTTCGAATGCCATTTTGGCCCCCTGTGTCAGTGGTTGGTTGCCTCACACAAAAGGGTCGGGGTGGGGGAACGTCAACCCCGGGCGTGTCCGATTTGCCGCGGACCCGCGGCGCTGGCGGTCGGAACGGGCCCACGGCGTGCCGGGTGCAGGACGGTTCGACGCATGCCGGTCTCGTGATGCGATGCGGCCTTTTTCACCCGCGCCGGATTGAGTATGTCCCCGTCATGGTGTTCTGGCTTCTCATCATCGGCTTGGCGGCGGCGGTGTCCGCGCTGCTTGCCCTCGCGCTTCTGCAACGGCACCGCGCGCAGCAAGCCCGCGCCGAGTACGACATCGCCGTGTACCGCGAACAGCTTGCCGCGGTGGACCGTGACGTGGCGCGCGGGATCCTCGACGCCGAAGCGGCGGAACGTACCCGGACGGAGATCGCGCGGCGCATCCTCGATGCCGACCGCAGCCGGGGCACGGATGCGCAGGGCGATGCGCCGCGGCGTGTGAACCTTGCGATGGCGGGTGGCGTCGCGCTGGTGCTGCTCGGCGGCAGCGTCGGGCTGTACACTATGCAGGGCGCGCCGGGATATGGCGATCTGCCGCTGCAGGAACGGCTTGCCGCTTCGGCGGAACGGCGCGCGGAACGCCCCCGGCAGGCAGAGGCCGAGGAACAGGCGGCCGCGTTCCGCCCCGAAGCACCGCAACCCGCTCCCGAATATGTCGAACTTGTGGACAGGCTGCGCGCCACGGTCGCGTCGCGGCCCGACGATCCGCGCGGTCTTGCACTGCTGGCGCGCAACGAAGCGGCGCTGGGAAATTTCACCGCCGCCTATGACGCGCAGCGCCGGCTGATCGACGTGCTTGGCGCGCGGGCGACCGCCGATCACTATGCCGATCTTGCCGACATGATGGTGCTGGCCGCGGGCGGATATGTCTCGCCAGAGGCGGAGGCGGTGCTGGGGCAGGCCCTGTCCCGCGATCCCCAGAACGGGCCCGCGCGCTACTACGTGGGTCTGATGCAGTCGCAGAACGGCCGCCCCGACATCGCCTTCGATATCTGGCGCGAGATGCTCGAACGCGCGGCCCCCGGCGCGCCATGGGTGCCCGCGATCCGCGCCCAGATCGAAGAGGTCGCCGCCCGCGCCGGGCGCCGCTACCAGTTGCCGCCCGAGGGTGAACCGCTCGCCGGGCCGTCGGCCGCCGATGTCGCCGCCGCGCAGGACATGTCGCCGGAAGACCGCATGGACATGATCCGCGGCATGGTGGCGAACCTGTCCGACCGGCTGGCCAACCAGGGCGGTACGGCGGGCGAATGGGCGCGGCTGATCGGGGCGCTGGGGGTGCTGGGCGATACCGACAGCGCGAGCGCGATCTATGCCGAGGCGCGCGACGTCTTCGCCGACGATCCCGAAGGGCTTGCGCAGATTTCGGAAGCCGCACGGGGTGTCGGCCTTGGCGAGTGATCCGCGGATCACGGACGACATGGCCGCCTTCGCCGCCGCGCTTCCTGTGGGCCGGGCACTTGCGGGGCTGGATTTCGGCACCAAGACCATAGGTGTCGCCGTGTCCGACCGACTTCGCGGCGTGGCCACGCCCTTGCAGACCATCAAGCGGGGCAAGTTCGCAGCCGATGCCGCGGCGCTGGCCGCACTTGTGGCGGCGCGCGAGATCGCCGGGATCGTGATCGGCCTGCCGCGCAACATGGACGGGTCGGAGGGTCCGCGCTGCCAGTCCACCCGCGCCTTCGCCCGGAACCTCGTCGCGGTGATTGACCTGCCCATCACCTTCTGGGATGAGCGGCTGTCCACCGTCGCGGCGGAACGCGCGCTGCTGGAGGCCGATACGTCCCGCGCCAAGCGGGCCGAACGGATCGACCACGTGGCGGCGGGGTATATCCTTCAGGGCGCGCTCGACCGCCTGAACCACATGAGGCATGCATGACCACTCCGGTCTGGACCCGCGATGCGATCGAAAGCCCCTGCATCAATATCTGCGTGATCCATCCGGACACGCGGCTCTGCACCGGCTGCGCGCGCAGCATGGACGAGATCGCGGGCTGGGGCGCCATGTCGCCAGAGGCCCGTCGCGCAGTGATGGAGGCCTTGCCCCATCGCGTCGCAGCCCCCCGCATACGGCGCGGCGGTCGCGCCGGACGGCTGTCCCGCGAAGGCTGAGACGGGTCCGCGTGGGGGCGCTTGCCCTAGCGTGCATTTGGACCGGTGGCTCCGGCCACAGTCGCGCTGTTGCCGTCCAATTGCTGCCGCGACGCACCGGCGGGTGCGCGCCGAGGCCCTATTCCGCCGCGCTCTGCACGCCGGTGACATGGGCAAGCGCATCGGCGATGACGCGCCCGTCCGCACCGGCCTGCACCGCGGCCTGTGACAGGTGCCGCCGCCAGCCACGCGCGCCGGGCCGCCCGGCGAACAGCCCCAGCATGTGCCGCGTGACATTGTGCGCCCGCCCGCCTGCGGCGACATGGGCATCGACATAGGGGATCATCGCCTCGGCCACCGCCACCGGGTCGGCCACGCGATCCGCCCCCCAGATGTCGCGGTCCGCCGTCGCCAGGATGTCGGCCGGGTTGTGATAGGCCGCGCGCCCGATCATCACCCCGTCCATGCCTTCGGCCAGATGGTCGCGCGCCGCGTCCAGCGACGCGATCCCCCCATTTACAGAAATGTGCAGACCGGGAAATTCCCGCTTCATCGCGTGGACGAGGCCGTAGTCGAGCGGCGGGATATCACGGTTCTCTTTCGGGCTGAGCCCGTCGAGCCAGGCCATGCGCGCGTGGATGATGATCCGCCGCAGCCCTGCCGCACGCAGGATGTCCAGAAACGCGGGCAAGGTGTCGGCGGGTGTCTGGTCATCCACGCCGATGCGGCATTTCACGGTGACCTCGACGGGGCTGATCTCGGCCATGGCCGCGAAGCATGCCGCAACCAGCGCAGGATCCTTCATCAACACGGCCCCGAAGCAGCCGGACTGCACCCGGTCCGAAGGGCAGCCCACGTTCAGGTTGATCTCGTCATACCCCGCATCCGCGCCCATGCGCGCGGCCTGCGCCAGTTCGCCGGGGTCAGACCCGCCCAACTGGAGCGCGACCGGATGCTCGGCCGGGTCGTGGTCCAGAAGCCGCAGCGCCCCGCCACGCACGAGCGCCGGCGCTGTGACCATCTCTGTATAAAGAAGCGCGCGCCCCGACAGCAGCCGATGGAAGTACCGGCAATGACGGTCGGTCCAGTCCATCATGGGCGCAACGGATAGTCTCGCGTTCTGGATTATCGCCATATCTGAATCTTCAATTTTTTGGGCCGCGGATGGCGTCGCGCAGGAAATCGCCCCGGCATCCCCGAAATCGCCCCTCTTCGGTGACCCGTTGCACGCATGGGTCGCGCGTGACAATCCCATCCGTCGACCGGCGCTTCACTTTGATGCCTGATCTGCACCCAGATCGGACGCATGACACACCTCGCGCGGCCATGCACCCGGCAGGAACCGGATGGAGCAGATACGCTGAAATCGCAAGCGAGTCTGCCACACGATTCCTGACGTCAGGTTTGCGCAGTCACCTTCCTTATAGCCGAAAAGTGCGGGACAGGAAAACCGCCACTGGCGCGTACGGCCCTGCAACCTGGCCAGCCAGCCGACCGAACGAGGACACCGCCCTGGGTCTGCGCGGATCCTCGGACGTATCACGCCGACCGCGTCGAGGGGCAGAAGTGGCACGGACATATCCGCGCCAGGCAGCTTGACACTCAGACGCGCTATCCCAGGAGAGACCCACTTTTCAGACGTCTTTCGACGCGGCGCGGGAGGCTTCGATGGTTAGCGCCGCGAGGCGGTAGAACCCATGCGCCATCTTCGAATAGGGCGTGACAAGGAAGAAGGTCAGCACAAGCCCGAGATGCAGCGGCAGAAGCCACGCCACTGCGCCGCTACCCGTCGCTGCATAAAGCGCCAGGCCGGTCGCGCCGACGGCGCCCAGCAAGGCGATGAAGGCCATCTCTCCGCCCCAGGCGCGGGCTGCGCCAAGCTCGCGATCCGCCCGCGTCTTCAGCCATGCCAGTGCCGCACAGCCGATGGTCAGAAGGATGCCGCCCGGCACGCCCAGCAGCTTGGGCAGGCTGACGATCCCGTAGGGCGCCTGCATACCAAAGACGTAATGCATGACCGTGGCCGTGCTCGTCGACGCGAAACACAGAAGGAACCCGTAGAGCACCGCCTGATGCGCGTGGCGGCGGGCGTGGCTGAAGCGGTCTTCGTCCTCGAAGTTGCAGCCGTCCCCGTGCCCGCCTTCGAGATTGCGCATCCGTCCGGCGGACAGGACCGCGGCCCGGAGATCCGACAGGCGCAACGTGCCACCCCCCGCGGCTTTCCAGTAGCTCCGCAGCGACACGGCGAGCGCCAGCAACGGCAGGACGAACGCGGGCGCGAAGATCGCGACCATCAGCGAGTGGGACATGTAGGCGTAGAAGCCCTCACCTGTCTCGGGCCGCATGGCTTGCGCCAGCGCGAACAGAATTCCGAAGGACAGCGCCAGGAGGAACGCCATCGCCACGCCCGCCCGATCGAAAAGGTCCGCGAAGGGACGCGGCCAGGCATATGCCTTCCAGCTGTCCTGCCGGACTTCCGCCAGCGCCCCCGGCAGGTTCAGGTCGAATTCATGCGGTGCCGTGTACTGGCAGGCGTAATAGCAGCCCCGGCAATTGTGACACAGATTGGCGAGTTGCGTGATCTCGCCGTCCGAAAAGGCCCGTTCGCGGTGCATCGCCGGAAAGACCGAACAGTAGCTTTCGCAATAGCGGCAGGCGTTGCAGATCTGAACCTGGCGGCGGGCTTCCTCGATCAGATCAGGTTGCATTTGCATGGGCGGCGGCCTCCTTGCCTGCGATGCGTCCGAAAACGGTTCCGATGGTCATGCCGAAACCTGCCAGATACCCTTGGCCGAGGATGGAACCGGCCATCGTCTCCCCCGCAGCCCAGAGGTTCGTGACCGGGCGGTTACCGACCGAACACTGCGCGCGCGCGTCGACCCGGAGCCCGAGATAGGTGAACGTCACGCCCGTGCGCAGCGAATACCCGTAAAAGGGTGGGTCGGTGATCGGGCGGGCCCAGTTGGTTTTCGGTGGGTTCAGCCCGGAGGTGGACACCCCGTCCAGTTCCGTCGGATGAAACCCGGAGGTGTCGCCGCAGGACCGGTTGAATTCGGCGACGGTCTGCTCGAGCCTGTCGGCGGGCAGGCCCATCTTGTCGGCGAGGTCCGCAAGGCTGTCGGCCGCGACCGGCGGAAAGACCGACGGCATGAACAGCTCCAGCGACTTGGCGTCGATGATGACATAGCCGACCTGGTCGGGCTGCGCGGCGACAAGACGGCCCCAGATGGCATAGCGCTTGGGCCAGACATCCTCGCCCTCGTCGTAGAAACGCTCGGCGTGCTTGTTCACCACGATGGAAAACGGCACGCAGTCCAGCCGCGTGACGATGCCGCCGTCGAATTTCGGCGCACGACCGTCGATGGCGACGGCATGGCATTGAGTCGGGTCGCCGACCTGTTCGACGCCCTGATCCAGCAGGTCCGCCAACACGACCCCGCGATTGTACGGGGTGCCGCGGATCAGGAAGTTCTTCGCGGCGGGCCCCCAGGCGCGGGCGAGCCAGTCTGTATCCGCCTGGAAACCGCCCGACGCCACGACAACCGATGTCGGCGCGATCCTGTGGGTCTGGCCGTCCTGCGTGTAATCGATGAACACGACCCGGTCGTCGTCCAGTTCCAGATGGGTGACCGCGGCCTCGTATTTCACCCGCACGCCAAGGGCCTCGGCCGTGCGGTAATAGGCGTTCACGAGGGCCTTGCCGCCGCCAAGGAAGAACGCGTTCGTCCGTGCCAGCGACAGCGTGCCCGACAGGGAGGGCTGGAACCGCACGCCGTGCCGTTCCATCCATGGCAGGCATTCCTCGGACATGCGGATCGCAAGACGCGCGAGGCCGACATCCGTCTTTCCGTCCGTGACCTTCATCAGGTCGGCGAGATACTCCTCCTCGGTATAGCTTTCGACCAGCGGACCGAGCGGACCATGATGCATGCAGCGGAAATTGCGCGTGTGGCGCGAATTGCCGCCGCGATAGGGCTTTGGCGCCGTCTCGAGGATGAGCACACGCGCACCTTCCTCCGCTGCGGTGATCGCGGCGCAGAGCGCGGCGTTGCCGCCGCCGATGACGGCGATGTCGATGTCGATGTCGATGGGATCGGTCAAAGCAGGTCTCCGTCGTGAAGATGACGCGCGCGCAGGGCACGGACCCGAACCCGCTGCGCGGCCTCGATATGGGCGCGCATGGCGGCCTCGGCCAACGTGCCGTCCCGCGCCTTGATGGCGTCGAGCACGCCGAAATGTTCTTCGACCGCCTTTCCCGCGCGGTCGGGTTCGGTCAGCGTCGTGGGGCCAAGGATCATCAATGCCTTCTGCAGCGAGACGATGGAACGCGACAGGAAGCGGTTCTTGGCCGCGTCGAGGATCGCCGCGTGAAACCGGCGGTTCAGCGCGAAGGCTTCGGGTGCGTTGCCGGTCGCTTTCAACGTTCGGTTCATGTCGAAGAGTTCCTCGATCTCGATGCCTGACGCCGCACGTGCCGCCAGCCGCGCCGCCGTACCTTCAAGCACCGCACGCATTTCGTATAGGTCCATGACCTCGGCATAGTCGAGCGTCCGGATGCTTGCACCCTGCCGCGGCAGATGGGTGACGATCCCGTCCGCCTCCAGTTGCCGGATCGCTTCCCGCACCGGGGTCCGCGACACCCCGAACCGTTCGGCGAGTTCTGTCTCACGCAGCCGGTCGCCCGGGTTAAATTGCCCGTCCCGCAGCGCGCCGAGAAGGCGATCATAGGCGGCATTGCCTTGCGGCGTGCTGTTGTCGTCCCTGCGCATGCGTGCTGCTTTCTCGTTGTATCCCGATGGATACATGCGTATACAAAAGTCGTCAAGGCACGCAGGAGGTCGGTTTGCGCAATCAGTGTCATCACCCGGTCCGTCGCCGTGCCGTCACCGTTGCCCTCGCTGCGACCGGTGCCGCGCTGTTCGCCGCACTTGGGCTGCCGCTGCCATTTCTGTTCGGTCCGATGGCCTTCTGCCTTGCCGGCGCATTGGCGCACATGCCGCTCAAGGGGTTCGGGCAGGTCTCGGTCGCGGCGCGGACAATCCTGGGCGTCGCTGTCGGCGCGTCGATCACCCCGCAGGTGATCGCGGACCTGCCGCGCATGGCGCTTTCAGTTGCGCTGATCCCGCCGTTCATCGCGATCATTGCGCTGGTGGGCGTGCCGTTCTTCCGCAGGGTGTGGGGCTTCGACACGCCGACTGCCTATTACGCCGCCATGCCCGGCGGCTTGCAGGACATGGTGATCTTCGGCACCGAAGCGGGCGGCAACCCGCGCACCCTGTCGCTGATCCACGCGACCCGCGTGCTCATCATCGTGACGCTCGCGCCGGTCGTTCTCACGCAGGTCTACGGCGCGGCGCTGAGCAACCCGATCGGTGCGCCGCTGCGAACGCTGCCCCTGCATGAACTGGGGCTCATGGTTCTGGCGGCCCTGATCGGGTGGAAGGGCGGCGAACGTGTCGGCCTGTTCGGGGCGTCGATCCTGGGACCCATGATCGTCACCGCCAGTCTTTCGCTGGCCGGACTTATCCATTTCCGCCCCCCTGCCGAGGCGGTGCTGGCCGCGCAGTTCCTGATCGGCTGCGGCATCGGCGTGCAGTTTCTTGGCGTCACATGGAAGGAACTGACACGCGTGGTCGCGGCCGGTGTCGCCTACGTGCTCTTGCTGGCGGTGCTCGCGGCCGGGTTCGCCGGGGCGGTCACCGCATTGGGGCTGGGCCAGCCGATCCCGGCCTTTCTCGCCTTCGCACCGGGCGGCCAGGCGGAAATGACCGTACTGGCCATCGTGACGGGCGCCGATCTCGGGTTCGTCATCACCCATCACCTGACGCGGATCGTGTTGGTCATCATCGGGGCACCGCTCGTCGCACGTTTCATGCACGGGGGGACACTGCCGGACTCATCACGCTGATTGACCCGTCCCCCGCGCAGGCGTTGTTCACTGCGAAGATTTTGGCGAACGAGCTGTCGGGGTTGACCGCATCCGGCCCTGGTCGCGCATCGTCCTGATCCTTCAATGTGACATCAGAACCGGGATGTCCGTCTCGCGGAGAATATCGGCTGTGACGCCTCCCAGCAGATCCTCCCGGAACTTGGAATGTTCATAGGCCCCCATCACCAGCATGGACGGCGCATGCCGCTTGCAATAGGCGAGTACCGATTTCGCGACCGACTGGCCGGGCGGCCATGCCTCGTGGACCGCATCGACGTCATGGCGCGCCAGATGCGTCATCAGGTCGTCCAGCCCCGCCACGTCGCCCACGGTCAACACCGACACCCTGCCCTGCGCTTCCAGAAGCCGGAGACTGTCCGACAGGGCACGGGCCGCAGCCCGACCGCCATCCCATGCAAGGGCCGCATGGCCATGGCGCGCCTCTGCGTCGAAGCCCTCGGGCACAACGATGACGGGCCGGCCCGACATCAGGGCGATCCTGTCGGGATGCAGGCGGATATGGGCGTCGTCGTCGCCCAATGGGCGCCCGGCTATGATCACGTCGAAGGCGCGTCCGGTTCGGGACAGCAGGTCATCGACGCGGCCAGGCGCCTCGCGGAACCCGAGGCTATCGCCAAGATTCAACTCGGACCGGAGCGCGTCGAGACGGGTCTCGATCTCGGTCAGAAGCCCGTTCTTGGCTTCGGCCAGCAGCGCGCGGGCCTCGCGCGGTATCCAGCGGGATGTCGTGTCCAGCGTGTCATGGGTGGAATGCGCCAGCATCGCCGTGACATGCGCCTTGCGGTCACGGGCAAGCGACGCCGCGTAGCGCAGCGCCGCTTCGGCGGACGCCGTGCCGTTGAAGGCGACGAGAAGGTTCATGATGGGCATCGGTTCAGCCTTTCCATATCCGCGACGGAACGAAGACCCGGCCTTCGGCCAGCTTGCGGGCGGTGCGCAGCAATCCGGCGGATTTCAGCGCGAAGCCGTCCGTATCGTCGTAGTCCACCAGCACCTCGATCGTCCCGGAGGGATGTTCCAGAACCACGTTCGCAGGTCGCGCATCCGGGCGTTGCGACAGCCCGTCGGCCACGGTCCCGGGCGTCAGCGCGCAGGATGCAAGGCATTGGGACCCCGTGACGGCCATGCTGGGGTGCGTCTTCCACGGCATGAAATAGCGGGCCGCGATTGTGCCGCCGTGCCGCGCCGGTGCCAGGATGCCGAGCTTTGGGGTCACGGATGTCGCCACGTCGCCCATACCCATGCGCGCGCCGGCCGCGATGCGGATCGCTTCGAACCGGGCAAAGAAGTCGGCATTCGCATCCAGTTCGGCGATGGTTTCGTGGCCTGTCAGTCCAAAATCCGCGGCGCGGGCGATGACGATGGGCATCGCCACATCCATGCAGGTGACCTCGATCCCGTCGATCTCGTCGCGCAGGTTGCCGGTGGGCAGGAAGACCCCCGTGGACGAGCCGACCACGCCCATGAAGTCCAGCGCGATCGGCGCGGCAGTCCCCGGAACGCCCGCAATGGCGGCGTCACCGGAATAAGTCAGCACGCCGCCCGGCGTCTGCACGCGGGCGAGGACCCGCGCGCCCGTGTTGACGGCGCGGATCTTCACCTCGGTCTCGTCACCCCGCGGCGTCACCAGCCCCATCTCGATGGCCGCGGGGCCGACGCCCGACATGATGTTGCCGCAGGTTGGTTTGAAATCGACGAGGCGATCCTCGACCGAGACCTGCGCGAAGAAATAGTCCACATCCGCCCAGTCGTCAGCCGACGCGGAAAGCATGGCGACCTTGGTCGTCACCGCCGCACCGCCGCCAATGCCGTCGATGTTCAGCGGATGCCCGGAGCCGACGGCGGCGATCAGAACCTGCGCAAGCGTGTCGCGATCTTCCGGCAGGTTCTCCCGGCGAAAATACGGGCCGCGCGACGTGCCGCCGCGCAGGAACAGAAAGGGAATGCCAGTCTGGGTCATGATGTCTTCCGGATCAGGTTGCACAGGATGTTGGTGTCGGCGCAGGTGCCCCGCTGCCCGCCCGGGTCACGGGGCCAACGCCGTCGCCAGGCAGGAGAGAACGCACTGGGGGCATCAGTTCAGCGGCCAGGGCAGATCGGTTGCATCCTGCAGCAGTCCAGGCGGGAAGTCGCGGTTCAGCGCGCCCGCCATCACGCACATCAGGGCGATGCCGCAGGCCGACAGGATGACCGTCTTGGGCCACGACGCCTGCGCGCGCACCCTCAGGAACGAAAGCAGGAAACCCGCAAGCGCAAGGATGAACCCCAGAACGTAGGTCGCCACGATCAGCCCGAGGAACCACGCCAGGGTGCCCCACAGACCATAGGGCGCGTCCGCGTCTTCGCCGGCGGATTCCTTGTCCGCGAAGACCGGATCGGCCTCGGAGCGCAGCATCATCTGGCCGAGCAGGATCAGCAGCGCGGCCAGCGTGATGCCCCCCACCACGAGCGGCACGATCTTGTCGGTCATGTTGTAGTCGGGGATCATGCTGGCATTCACCAACGCGGCCACGACATAGGCCATGAGAACCAGCAGGAAGACCAGGGGCGCGCGCTTCGATCCGGACTTCACGTCGCCCTCGGCCATGATGCTCTTGGCCTGCCGAATGCCCAGCACGACCGACACGACGGTGATGATCAGCAGCACGATCACGATGGGCGACAGGATGTAGTCCATCCCTTCCTCGAACGAACTGCGGAAACGGAAGGATGCGATCTGGAACGCCTGGTTCGAGAATTTCTCCACCGGGTTGGACAGGACGAACCCGATCAGGAAGGCCGGGCGCGACCAGTCGAAGCGACGCAGGAAGATGCCGATCAGGCCGATCGCGAACAGGGCAAGGATGTCCTCGAAGTTCTGGCCCGACTGGAACGCCGCGAAGCTGATCAGCATGAACAGGAACGGCGCGAGATAGGTGAAACGGATCGTGGTCAGCCTGGCGATGCCGCCGGAGGCCGCGATGCACAGAAGCGTGCCCACCACGTTGGCCAGGGCAAGCAGCCAGACGATGGAATAGGTGATGTCGAGATTGTCGCGCAGCATGTTCGGCCCGACCTCGATATCGCCCGACCCCAACAGCGCGATGGCCCCGATGAAGATCGCCATGGAGCCGGAGCCGGGAATGCCGAACAGCAGGGTCGGGACAAGGCCCCCGCCCTCCTTGGCATTGTTGGAGCTTTCGGGCCCGATCACGCCCCGGATCTCGCCCTTGCCGAAGTTGGACTTGTCCTTCGTGGTCTGCACCGCGTGGCCATAGGCGATCCAGTCGACGACGGAACCGCCAAGGCCGGGGATCACGCCGACGACGACGCCGATCAACGAGCAGCGCAGGGACAGCCACTTGTTGGCCATCCAGTCGCGGACACCTTCACCCCAGCCCGCACCGAGGCTGGCATCCTTGGCGATGGACCGGTCCTGCCGCAGCAGGCTGACGATCTCGGGCACCGCGAAGATGCCAAGACCGACGATCACCAGTTGCAGCCCGTCCGTCAGGTAGGGGATGTCATAGGTCGCCATCCGCAGGCTGCCACCGGCATCGGCTTCGCCGATGGTGCCGATCAACAGCCCCAGACCGGCGGCCGCCAGACCCTTCAGGGCGACGCGGCCCGCCAGCACGGCGACCATGGACAGCCCGAGGATCGAGATCATCAGCATCTCTGGAAGACCGAAGGCCAGCACAACGGGCCGCGCGGCAAGGATGAAAAGGGTCAGGAACACGGCGCCGACCAGGCCGCCGAAAAGCGACGACGTGAACGCGGCGGACAGCGCCCTTGCGGCCTGCCCCTTCTTTGCAAGGGGGAACCCGTCCAGAACGGTCGCCTGGCTCGCCGACGATCCGGGTATTCCCATCAGCACGGAGGCGAACGTGTCAGAGGTCGGCACGACGGCGACCATGCCCACCATAAGGGCCAGCCCCAGCACGGGGTCCATGCCGAACATGAAGGGCAGAAGGAGCGAAAGGCCCGCGATCCCGCCAAGACCGGGGAACACGCCCACGGCCAGCCCCATGACGACGCCGAGCACTAGGTAGCCAAGAACCATGGGCTGCAGGATGAGCGCCCAGGCGTCTGCCAAAGCCGGCAAAGCGGTTGCGAAGGTATCCATCGCCCCCCCTATCGATGTGTGATGTTTCAGGAAGGCGCGGCTCGCGGGGCGTACCCCGGAGCCGCACGCGGCATGTCTCAGTTCAGCGACACGCCGTAGGCTTCGCGCAGCCAGTCGATGACATAGGCCTTGGCCTCATCGGACACGGTGGTGCCTTCGCGGGTCGCCCTTTCGGCGCCCTCCCCGACGAAGACCGGGTACTTGCCCACCTGCTGTGCCGCGCGTTGTGCGAAGCCGTCCGCGCTGCGCACGGCGTCGAAGGCGTCGACATAGGTCTGGATCACGTCGTCAGGGCTGCCCGCGGGCAGGAATGCGATCTTCTGCACGGGGAAACCCGCGATGAAGAAGGCTTTCCATGCGTCCCATGCCTCGCCGGAGGTCGCGCAGCCTTCCGTGGCCTCGCAAACTTCCTTGAAGGTCGGGATATCCGGGAAGGTCGGATCGCGCACGATGTTGCCGTCGTCGTCCAGTGCTCCCCAGCTCATCATCGGCACGGCCTTGCCCTGCGCGACCAGTTCCGCCGACGCACCGAGATAGGCGGACGAGGTCTGGTAATCGATCGTGGCTTCGCCGCGTTCGAACATCAGACGGCCGTCGCCACGACCCTTGATGCCGAAGACCGGCTCGACATTCATGCCCAGCATTTCCCACGCCAGCAGCGGCACGAGATCAAGCCGCGTCGCCCCCTGCGAGCCGTAGATGAAGGCGACATCCTGAAGGTTGTTCGCCGTGCCGTCGAACTTTGCGCCGTCTTCCGGGTTCAGGTATGCGACGCCGCCCGTGCCCGAAGCCATGACCGGAATCCAGTCGCTGTATTCATAGCGGACCCGCGGATCGTCCAGCAGGTAGGGGAACTGCGTCGAGCCCGACGTGCCGAACAGCAGCGTGCCGTCCTCGTGCCTCTGTTCCTGAAACCAGTTGCCGCCCTTGGTCGAGCCTGCGCCGGGCATGAACTTGACCACGACAGTCGGGTTGCCCGGCAACTGCTCGGACAACAAGGGCGCGAAGAAATTCGCCCATTTCGCCGAACCGCCCGTTTCCGAGAACGGGATCACCCATTCGATCGTTTCGCCCGAGAAATCCACCTCGGCGAACGCCGGGGATGCGATGATTGCCGATGCCGCAATGGATGCCGCAAGGTGCTTGATGGTCATTGGTGTCCTCCCGTAGACCTGTGTGACCGGTCCGGACGTGTCCGCCGGTGCGTCTTGATGCTTTCCTAGGGATAGAATCCCTCCTCCAACGCGGGCACCGTGCGGTTTCAACCTTGCACGAAACTTGCGCATAATGAGAAAATTTGAGCGATGCGGATCGCCGTGATCGAGGACAATGCCGAACTGGCCGAAGGGATCGCCTACCGTTTGCGCGATCGTGGCCATTCGGTGGACGTGCTTCATGACGGACTGGAAGCGGCGGATTTCCTGGCACAGGAAAGTGCGGACCTCGTCGTTCTGGATATCAATCTGCCGGGCCAGGACGGTCTTGCGGTTCTGCGCGGGCTGCGGTCCCGCGGCGATGGCGTTCCGGTGCTGCTGCTCACCGCGCGGTCCGACACGCAGGACCGGGTGCGGGGGCTGGACGCGGGCGCGGACGACTATCTCGTGAAGCCGTTCGAGATGGATGAACTCGAAGCCCGGCTCCGCGCGCTCTCGCGCCGCAAGAACCTGGTATTCTCGGCGCGGTATGCGGTGGGTCCGCTCGTGTTCGATCGCGACAACCGCCAGCTTCTGGACGGAGAGACCGCGCTCGACCTGCCCCGCCGCGAGGTGGCCGTCCTCGAATGCCTGCTGGACCGGCGCGGGCGGCTCGTGTCCAAGGCGCAGCTTGCCGCCCATGTCTACGGCACCGGCGCGGACGTGGATGACAGCGCGGTGGAACCGCATGTATCGCGGTTGCGCCGCCGGCTTCACGGGCATGGCATCCGCATAAAGACGGCACGCGGGCTGGGTTACATGCTGGACGTCGAAGCGTGAACATCCGCACCCCATCACTGCGGCTGCGGCTCTTCTTCCTGATCGTCGCGCCGCTTGTCGCCGTTGCCCTGCTTCTCGGGTTCTGGCGCGTCATCGTCGCGCAGTCCACCGCAGACGAACTCTTCGACCGCGGACTGCTGGCCGCCGCACTTGCGATTTCCCGGGACGTGGTCATTTCCGAAGGCGACGCGCTGTCGCCGCGCACCCGCGCGCTGATCTCGGATGTCGGTGGCGGCGAGGTCTTCTACCACGTGACCGGCCCCGGCGGGATTTACGTGACCGGTTACGCCTATCCGCCCGTCGCACGAAACGGCGTGAAGACTGGTGCGCCCGCCTATCATGTCGCCGATTATCGCGGCGAACGCGTCCGCGTCCTGCGCATGGCCGAGACGACGACGATCGCCAACCTGACCGGAGAGACCGTCGTGACGGTCTGGCAGCGCGTGGCCGATCGCAACCGCTTCGCCGCCGAACTGGCCCGGCGCGCATTCGCCTTGATCGGGGTGCTGATGGTCACGTTGACCTTCGTGGTCTGGTTCGGGGTTCAATGGGGGCTTCGCCCGCTCTATAATCTGAAGGATGCGATTGAACGGCGGACACCGGATGATCTCGGTCTCATCCGCCGACCCGTGCCGAGGGAATTGCAGGGCATCGTCGCGACACTCAACCGCCTGTTCGGCCAGGTGGATCAGAGCATCCAGTCACACCAGGCCTTCATCTCGGACGCGGCGCACCAGCTGCGCAACCCCGCCTCGGCGCTTCTGTCGCTGGCAGAAGCACTGCCGGGCGTCACCGATCCGGCGGAACGCCAGCGCCGCGAACGCGCGCTGATCGGCGCCGCGCGCAAATCCGCCCGGCTGGCCGAGCAGCTTCTGTCGATGGAACGCCTGCGCCACGGCTACAGCTTGCCCGACACCGTGTTCGATCCGGTCGAGATGGCGGAGGAAGTCTGTGCCGATCTCGCGCCCATCGCGCTCGCGCGCGATATCGACTTTTCGTTCTGCGCGCGTATCGAAGGCGCAGTCGCCCTGCGCGGAGATCGTGTTCTCCTCGCCGCAGCGTTCGGCAACCTGATCGACAACGCCCTGCAACATGGGGGGCCAACGCTTTCACGGATTGCGATCCGCATGGAGACACACGGCAACATGCTGCATCTTGTCGTCGCCGACGACGGCACAGGTCTTCCCGCCGCGCAGGTCCCCATCGCCCTGAGCCGCTTCGGACAACTGCAACCGAGCGTCGGCAGCGGACTTGGACTGGCCATCGTGGACGAGGTCGCGCGCCGACATGGGGGCGCGATCCGCTTCGATCCGGTGGATGAAGGAACACGGGTTGTACTGGAGGTTCCGCTGGATGGATGACCACGCCCCGCACGACCGAGGGGTCGATCCGCGCCCTGCCCCGATTTTCGCCGGGCCATGCGGCAGACATCGAGCCTGCGGAACCTGGATCGCGGGGGGCCGGTGGCGGGATACTTGACCGGCTCAAGCAGCACTGACCGGATTGGCAAGGCCGGATCGGGCGCTTGGGCCACGGCAAGGAACGACGCCACGGATCGACTGGACGCCGACACAGCCTTGAACCGGGTGCTGCCGGGGATCACGACCGGCCGACAGAACGCGGCAAGGCCAGCGCACTGGACCGTTTTGGGTCGGTCCGTTGGGCGCCAGGGACGCCGGTAGTGCCCCGGCAATGACTACACTCCATGGTTGATCGGCGAGGCAGGCAGTGCCATGCTCCGAGGGTCTGCATGGGGTCTTTCGATGTCCCGCGTCGGCACCGCGCTTCCGTCCATCGCCGCAACCTCGAAGGACATTTTCCATGATCAGAACCATTCTGCTCGCCCCATGTCTCGTTATTCTCGCGCTGCCCCTCGCGGCGCAGACCGGCCATGCCACCTGCCTTGAGGCTGGCTGGATCGACAAATCCGACGCCGAATTTGCCGCCGACTGCGCCGACATGGCCTTTGGCGAGTCCCTGAGGGATCGCGAGCGGCTGGCCTGGATGTTCTTTGCGCGGGTGAACCGGCTTGTGCCGGATCCGGCGAACGGCGGCATGTCGGGGCGCGGCGAAGTGCCGGTCTGGATGGCGTGGCCCACCGATCCCGACACGTTCGATACGGACGCGGAACCGTTCGATTTCACGGCTGCGCCCCGGACAGAACTCGAACCAAGCGCGGAGAAGAAAGACCTTCTGTTCGGGCAAGTGGCCACGGCCGATCCCGATGGCGCCAACGAAGAGGTGAACCGCAACCGGATCAGCTATGACTTCTTGATCGAGAACGGGCTGACGACGAAGACGGGCGTGGCCGCGTTCTTCGCCGACAACGATTACGTCGACATGCCCGTGGGGTCCGTGGAGCTGAAAGCCTCATGGCTGCAGATCACTGAAGGCAGCCCAGCCCCGGAAGGCGCACTGACCTTTGAATTCGACAGCGGCGCGTATTGGTGGCGCGGGTTGCATATCATGGTGAAGATGCGGTCCCTGAGCGATCCCGGCGATGCGTTCTACACCGAGGACCCGAGCTGGTTCTGGACGACCTTCGAGTTCAACGACAACCCCGGCGCCGCGCATGTCCGCGACACCCTGATCACGCAGCGCGCACCACTGGATGCGGCAGAGGTGACCGGGATCCTCGCGGCCGGCGGGCTCGAGCGGTTCGGTTTTCAAGCCTACGCGCCGAACGGCACGCAGATCAGGTTTACCGTGGATGGCGCAGGGACGGTGCCGGTGATCCTCGGCCACACGGACATGGAGGATTTCGCGGGCAGCCCGAACACCGCGCAGCCCGCATACTGGACCGGGTTCGAAGCGAGTTGCCACAGCTGCCACGCCACCGCGGCCTACAATCCCGAGACCGAGGTGTTCTTCCCGTTCTCCGTCCCGACGGGCGCACTTGACCCTGGCTACAATGCGAAGGAAACGCACAAGGACGCGGAAGATATCGTTCAGTATCTCGGGCAAGGCTACAAGCCGCTGGACTTCATGTGGCCGATTGCCTTTCAGACCAAGTGACCGGCACGTTCCGTGGGCCGTGGATCTTGCCCGGCAGCGGTGCACCGGGCCGCGCGGATCATGGCGACCGGCGCGTCGACGACACGGTTCCCGGCCATGGGCTTCTCCGGCCCCCTTTGGTGTTCTCCGACAGCTGCGCGCTGAAGCGACTTTCCAGCGCATTTTCGTAGATGCCAAGATGCAACTGGGTCGGATCCTGCGAAACTAGAAGGGACGGCGTTGCCGTAGCCTGCTCCACATGGGGAAGTTTGCATCGGGCAGTTGCGTCCAACTCAGATAATTCATCGGCGGGCACGATCTGTCCGCCGCTTCCGAATCTTCGCGACCACGCGCCCGAGGCGAACACTGCCGTGTCCCGAAGCCGCGTGATGGGATTTGCCGCGGCGGCCACGGGATTGCCACGCAGCTTTGCCTTTCAGAGCCATTTCAAGGGTTTGCAGGATCAGGATTAGAGACGCGGCCGGCGGGGCATTTCGCCTTGTATTCCTTGGGTTTGGGCGGCTATACCCGTCGACGGAGACGTGGCCGAGTGGTCGAAGGCGCTCCCCTGCTAAGGGAGTAGGCCCGAAAGGGTCTCGTGGGTTCGAATCCCATCGTCTCCGCCACCCACCATTTTTCTCTGGACAAACTTCCGACTTGGGCAGCAAGCCCCACAAATAGAGAACGCTTGGATGGCGAGACGATCTTGGCTTGTCAGGCCCTTGCGTCTCGAGGCGGGGCGCTTTGGGAGTCACGAGCGGCCAAGAACCTCGAACTCCAAGATCAAGCCGTCGACGGTCGCCTCGTCACGCAGTTTGCAGACCATGTTCTGGTTGGCGAACCCGCCCTTGCACCATTTGCCTGACAGGGATGAACGATCCTGCGCCACTCGATCCCCACTGCGTGTTCAGCATGTTCTCTCGGCTCGCCAGTCATCTTGAGGCGAGGCTCAGCAAGCGGTTGGTCGAAGAGCGAGACTCTGGCGGTCACCCAGCATGCGGATTGCACCCGGACGGAACCGTGGCACGGGCTGCTTCTCAGCCGGTCCGCGAGACCTCACGACCTTTCGCGGGCGCCACAAGCTGCCCGGCCTCGACCACCGGTATCCCGCGCAGGATCACCGTTTCCGGCCAACCCGTGACCTCCAGCCCTTCATAGGGCGTATAGTCGGCCGCATCGTGCAGGTCGGCATGGCGGATCGTCCGGCGCAGTTCCGGATCCCAGATCGCGATATCGGCATCGCTTCCGATGGCGATGGTGCCCTTCTGCGGATACATCCCGTATGCCTTCGCGTGATTGGTGGCGGTCAGTGCCACGAAACGCGGCAGGTCGATCCGTCCCTTCACGACACCTTCGGAGAACAGGATCGGCAGGCGCGTTTCGATGCCCGGTATGCCGTTGGGAATGTGGCGAAAACTTCGCAGCCCCGCCGGGTTGCGCTTGCCGTGGCTGTCGTCATAGCGGAACGGGCAATGGTCCGACGAGAACAGGTCGAACAGCCCCGTCTGCAACCCGCGCCAGCAGTTGTCTTGTTCGGTCCGGTCGCGCGGCGGCGGCGAGCAGACGTATTTTGCACCCTCCCAGTTCTCGCGGGACAGATCGTCCGCGCTCAGAACAAGATACTGCGGACAGGTTTCCGCGGTAATGTTCAAACCGCGTGCGCGGGCCCGCGCGATTTCGTCGATGGCGGCCCCGTTGGAGACATGGACGATGACGATCGGTACATCCACGACCTCGGCCAGGGTCAGCGCCCGGTGCGTGGCCTCGCGTTCCGCGGCGACGGGTCGGGTGGTGGCATGGGCGCGCGGCGCGATATCGCCCGCTTCGGCCGCGCGCTGCGCGAGAAAGGCGATCACATCTTCGTTCTCGCAATGGACCATGACCTTGGCCCCGTGGCGCCGGGCGACATCCATGGTGGCAAGGATGCCCGCATCATCCATGCGCATCGCCTCATAGGTCATGAAGACCTTCACCGACGGGTTTCCAGCGTCGATCAGCGCGGGCAGTTCCTGCCCCAGAACCTGCGGCGTCGGATCGGTGACGATCAGGTGAAACCCCAGGTCCACATGGCTTTTTCCGTCGGCCTGGTGTCGGTAGTCGCGAAACGCCGCCGACAGGGACATGCCGCGTTCCTGCAGGCAGAAGGGCATGACAACCGTGTTGCCGCCGAACGCCGCGGCGCGCGTGGCGCTGTCGAAATCGTCCGCCATCTCAATCCCCGGCCCCGACGGCTGCGCGATGTGCACATGGCTGTCGATCCCGCCCGGCAGGACATATCGGCCAGCCGCGTCGATGACCCGTGCCGCCCCGTCCATCGCGCCGCCGATCTGGGCGATGCGTCCATCGCTGATGCCGATATCGGCTCGGAACACGTCCGACGCGGTCGCCACGGTTCCATTCTTGATGACGAGATCGAAGGGCATCCTGCGCAGTCCTTTCAGGCGTTGATCAGATCGAGGTCGAGGTCGCCTGTATCCCGCATCCGATAGGCGAGTCCTATGGCGAGGGTCTGCACCAGGCTCATGACCGCGGTGAGCGATCGGAAACCGTGCAGCTCCGCGTCGTCCACTGTCAGGACGGCCCTTGCCGCCTCGGTGATCGGGCTGACCGGCGTGTCGGTGATCGCGATGATGTCGTGCCCGGCAAGGCGCGCCGCCTCGGTCGCATCGAGGGTTTGCCCGGCATACGGCGGAAAGCTAATCGAAATGAGCAGATCGCCCGGGCGCATGGTGTCGACATGTTCTACCGCAAGGCTGCCCATGCCGGTGATCTGGATCGTCTGCACCCGTGCGCGGCGCAGGGCATAGGCGAAATAAGCCGCGACGGGAAAGGACCGATCGAGCCCGATGACATGCACGGCCCGCGCCCCGAGGATGAGATCGATGGCCGCGTCCAGCGGCAGGTCGCCCAGCCGCCCACCAAGATGCGCCAGCGATGCGCTGTTGGCCCGGCAGAAGGACTGCCCGATGGCGCGCGGATCCGTCGGATCGTTGACGACCTCATCGCCGAGGCTGTGCGAGATGCGTTCGGACAGCGAGGCGGGAAAGGCGTCGTGGAGCGGCGCCCGGAACAGCCGCTGCATGTCCGAAAACCCGTCGAACCCCATCGCCTTGGCCAGCCTTACGAAGATGGACGGTGTCAGCCGGGATTTTTCCGCCATGACCGACAGCGTTTCCAGTGCGACTATGCGTTGGTTCGCGATAACCCACGCCCCGGCATCGAGCATCCGGTTCGTGAACAGATGCCGTTCGTTCAGAAGGCGCTCTCGAAACGCCGCGACACTGTCCGGCTTTCCGGTCGCGCCGGGCGCGTGTTCCGCGTCATCCATCGGCTTCGTTCGCCTCGATACCTTCGTCAACGTCGCACGTCCCGTCAGTGATCTAGAACCTGGGACAGGAACATGCGGCCGCGATCCGTCTGCGGGTCGAGGAAGAATTCCTCCGGCCCGGCTTCTTCCACGATACGGCCATCGTCCATGAATACCACGCGGTTCGCCACCTTGCGGGCGAACCCCATCTCGTGCGTGACGCAGACCATCGTCATGCCTTCTTCCGCGAGCTCGATCATCACGTCCAGCACTTCCTTGATCATCTCGGGGTCCAGCGCCGACGTCGGCTCGTCGAACAGCATGATCTGCGGCTTGGTGCACAGGGCGCGGGCAATGGCCACGCGCTGCTGCTGGCCGCCCGACAATTGGCCGGGAAACTTCTCCGCCTGGTCGGGGATATGCACCCGTTCAAGGTAATGGCGCGCCCGGTCCTCTGCCTCGCGGCGCGGCACACGGTGCACCCAGACCTGTGCGAGGGTCAGGTTGTCGAGCACGCTGAGATGCGGGTACAGATTGAAGTTCTGGAACACCATCCCGACCTGCGCGCGCAGTGCCTCGATGTTCTTCATCTCGGCATGGATTTCCTTTCCCTCGATCGTGATGGTGCCGACCTGGTGAGTTTCCAACTGGTTGATGCAGCGGATCAGCGTGGACTTGCCCGATCCGGACGGCCCGCAGATGACGATCTTTTCGCCCGCCCCGACCGTCAGGTTGATGTCGCGCAGGACGTGGAACTGGCCGAACCACTTGTTCAGCCCCTCGATGCGGATGATGTCGGCGCGGTCTGCCATGGCGGTATCCTTAGCGTCGAAAGTGGAGCGGGGGGCATTCATCGGCGGCGGCCCGCGTTGAGCCTGTCTTCGAGATGCATCGAATAGCGCGAAAGCCCGAAGCACAGCAGCCAGAAGCCGAAGCCGGCAAAGACATAGCCCGAGATGGTGACGGACGGGGCCAGCCAGTCGCTGGACGACACGCCCGCCTGCACGATGCCCAGCAGGTCGAACAGCCCGATGATGAGCACGAGCGTCGTGTCCTTAATGATCGCGACATAGGTGTTCACGAGGCCGGGGATGACGGTCCTCAGAGCCTGCGGAAGGATGATGAACAGCATCATCTTCCAGTATCCCATGCCCGATGCAGTCGCGGCCTCGAACTGGCCGCGGGGAATGGATTGCAGCCCGCCGCGCACGACCTCGGCCATGAGCGCGCCGTTGAAGAGTGCCACACCGATCAATGCGCGCAGCAGCTTGTCCATGGCAAAGCCCTGCGGCATGAACAGCGGCAGCATGACCGATGCCATGAACAGCACCGTGATCAGCGGCACGGCGCGGAAAAGCTCGATGAAGGTCACGCAGAACACGCGGATCGCGGGCATGTTCGACCGGCGCCCCAGCGCCATCAGGATACCGATGGGCAGTGCGCCCAGCATCCCCGCGACGGCCACCACGAGCGTCAGCATGAACCCGCCCCAGCGGTCGGTCTGCACCACCTCAAGCCCCAATATCCCGCCGTGCAGCAACACGAAGGACACGACGGGCAGCGCGATGAAGCTGCCCGTGATCACCCAGCCCTTGTGCGGCAGGCGCGGGATGAACAGCACCGCGATGGTGGCGACCAGCGCCAGCATCGACAGGTTCACCCGCCAGCGCAGTTCCGGGGGGTAGAAGCCATAGATGAATTGCCCCCAGCGCGCGTTCACGAAGGCCCAGCAGGCCCCGCTGGCGGCAACGCAATCGTCCCGGTCGCCGCGCCAGACGGCATCTAGGAACAGCCACCCGATCAGCCCCGGCAGGGTCTGCCAGAGCGCCCAGATCACCGCGACTGTCAGCAGGCCCTGCCGCCAGTCGGGGAACAGGTTGCGATGGATCCAGCCCAGCACGGTCAGGCCGGATGCCGGGGCGGTTGTCGATCCACGGTCGATCGTTACGGTCATGATGCCCTCAGATCGCGCGGCGCATCACGCGCCAGTTGAAGAAATTCATCACCGCCGCGATGGACAGGCTCACGGTGACATAGAACGCCATGGCAAGTGCGATGGTTTCCAGCGCCTGCCCGGTCTGCGTCATCGTGGTCCCCGCGATGATGGAGATTATTTCGGGAAACGCGATGGCCGCGGCCAGGGACGTGTTCTTCGCCAGCGACTGGTACTGTGTCGTCAGCGGCGGGATGATGATGCGCATGGCCTGCGGGATCACGACGAAACGCATGATCTGGCCGCGCGTGTGCCCCATGGCCTGCGCCGCCTCGGTCTGGCCGCGGTCGATCCCCTCGATGCCCGAGCGGACGATCTCGCCCACCGCGGCCGCGATATAGACCGACAGGCCGAGAAGGGCCGCAAGCAGTTCCGGCAGCATCACCATGCCGCCGCGATAGTTGAACCCCTGAAGCGCGGGCACCGACAGACCGACGGTCGCGCCGGTCGAGAACCACACCAACCCGGGGAGGCCCAACAGGCCGAGCGCCCACCAATGCGCCACGGCCACCGGCTGTCCGGTCGCCTCGCGGCGCATCCGGGCGCGGCGCGCCATGAAGAGGGCGAAGACCAGCCCGGCCGCCACCGCCAGCAGCGTGAGTTGCGCACCATGGTCGAGCAGCGGTTTCGGCAGGTAGAGCCCGCGATTGTTCAGGAACGCTCCGCCCGGGATCTCCACGCTGTCGCGGGGGCCGGGCAGCGGGCGCAGAATTGCGAAATACCAGAAGAACAGCTGCAGCAGCAGCGGGATGTTGCGGAAGGTTTCGATATAGACGGTCGCCAGCCGCGAGATCAGCCAGTTCGGCGATACCCGCGCCAGCCCCAGAAGGAAGCCGATGATCGTGGCGAAGAAGATCCCCAGCGCGGCAAGGACCAGCGTGTTGACCACCGCCGTCCAGAACCCGCGCAGGTAGGTGTCGTTCCGGCCGAATTCGAGAAAGCTGATCGAGACGTCGAACCCGGCACGCTGGCCGAGGAACCCGAAACCCGACGCGATCCCCTGCCGGGCCAGGTTCGCCATCGTGTTGCTCAGGAGGAAATAGATCAGCAGGCTGACGAGTGCCACGAAGCCGAGCTGGACAACGGCTGCCCGGATACGGGAGCGGGTCCAGAAAGGTTGCCGCGGCGGTGCCTGCGGGCCGATATCGCGCGATACGGGCACGGCGAAATCCTTGGATGGAGGGAAGAACGCGGAAAGTGTGCCCCGCCGGCAGGCGGCGGGGCAACGGGTCAGGTCACTTGAACGGCATCGCGTAATGCAGGCCGCCATCGGTATAGAGCGCGTTCAGACCACGCTCGATCCCCAGCGGGCTGTCCGGGCCGATATGACGTTCGAAGATCTCGCCATAGTTGCCCACGGCAGCCAGCGCGCGGTGCACCCACTTGTTGTCCAGCCCGATCCACTCGCCTACGGCCGAGCCTTCGCCGCCCAGCATCCGGCTGATGTTCGGATCGTCCGACATCGCCATTTCGTCCACGTTGTCGCGGGTGATGCCGTACTCCTCGGCCGCGATCAGGGCATAGACGGTCCAGGACACGATATCGAACCACTGGTCGTCACCATGCGGCACGCCGGGCGCCAGCGGTTCCTTCGAGATCGTCTCGGGCAGCATCACGTGCTCGGACGGGTCGTTCATCACCAGCCGCCGCGCGGCCAACCCCGAGCGGTCCGAGGTATAGACGTCGCAGCGCCCCGCGTCATAGGCCGCAAGCACTTCGTCGGCACGGTCGAAGCGGACGGGCTCATAGCTCATGCCGTTGGCTTCGAAGAAATCCGCGAGGTTCAGTTCCGTGGTGGACCCCGCCGAGGTGCAGACAGTGGCGCCGTCCAGCTCCATGACGCTGGAGACATCCATCGCCTCCCGCACCATGAAGCCCTGCCCGTCGTAGAACATCACCGGCGCGAAGTTGAGCCCCAGCGCCGTGTCGCGGTTCAGCGTCCGGGTGGTGGTGCGCGACAGCATGTCGATCTCGCCCGACTGGATCGCGGTGAAGCGTTCCGTATTGGACAGCGGCGTGTAGCGCACCGCATCCGCGTCTTCGAGCACGGCGGCCGCGACCGCACGGCAGACCTCGACGTCGAAGCCGGCCCAGTTGCCCGCGTCATCCGGGTTCGAGAAACCCGGCACGCCCGGCGACACGCCGCAGTTCAGATGCCCGCGTTCGCGGACCTCTTCGAGCGTCTGCGCCGCGGCCATGCCGCCTGCCGCCAAGGACAGCGCGAACACGGAGGTCAGGATGGAAGTTGTCTTCATCAGGACAGTCCCTTGTTGGAGTTGGTGAAGTTGTCGTTACGCCGCCTGTCTGCGCAGGCTTTCGAACCGCTCGATGAGCCGGTCCATCTCGTCCAGCGTGTTGTAATGCACCGCCGACACCCGGATGACCCCATCGGGATCGCCAAGGTTCAGCGACTGCACCAGCCGCTTGGAATGGAAGTCGCCGAACCGGATGCCGATCCCCGACGGATCGACGGCTTCGACCACGTCGCGCGAATTCTGCCCGGCGATGACGAAGGATATCGTCGGCACCCGCGCATCCCGGTCCGACGACGGATCGCCCACGATCGTCACGTCTTCCCGCCCACGCAGGTAAGCCAGTAGACGCTCAGCGAGCGCCGCCTCGTGGTCCGCGATCATGTCGAAGGCCGCCTCCACCGCAGCGCGGCCCTTGGCATTGATGCCGTGCGCGGCCGCGAGTTCCTCCAGGTAGTCGATGACACCGACGCAGGAATAGGCCAGTTCGTAGTTCGGGTTGCCTGGTTCCAGCTTGTTGGGAACGCGGTCCTCGCCATAGAAGTAGTGGTTGATGTTGCCCGCCTTGTGGCGCAGCAGGTCGTACTTGCCGTAAAGCGCGGCGTGGTGCGGCCCGTAGGTCTTGTAGACCGAGAAGCCGTAGAAATCCGCATCCAGCGCCTGCACGTCGATGGCCCGGTGGGGGGCATAAGCCACCCCGTCCACGCACAGCATCGCACCGTGTTCGTGCACAAGATCCGCGATGGCGCGCACGTCGTTGATGCCGCCGAAGATGTTGGAACAATGGGTCATCGCCACCAGCCGGGTCTTCGGCCCCAGCAGCGGTGCCAGGCTTTCAGGCGTTGGTGCGACGGCGCCTTCGGGCAATTCCCACTCGCGCACGACGATGCCCTGCCGGGCCAGCCGCCGCCACGGGCCGATATTCGCCTCGTGGTCGAAATTGGTAACTACGACCTCGTCGCCCGGCTCCCAATGCTGCACGAGCGATTGCGCCAGCTGGTCGAAAAGCTGCGTGGCGGTTGCGCCCATCACCACCTCTTCCGGGCGCTCGGCGTTGAGCAGCGTGGCGAGTGCCGCGCGCCCCTCGGTGACCTTGCGGCCAGCGGCGGCGGAGGTGCCGTAGCTCGCGCCGAGCTGCACGTTGGTCGTGAACAGGAAATCGGTGATCCGGTCCGCGACCTGCCGCACGACCTGCGATCCGCCTGCATTGTCGAACAGAACGACATCGTCGCGCAGCGCGGGGAAGTGAGGGCGAACATGGGTGAGGTTGAGTTGCGGCATGGGGTCCTCTCTCTGGCTTCCCTGAATGAAACAGAAATTTTATTTGAGTCAATAATGAAATGAATGTTTTTTCATTGATCGCGCTGTGCAAGCGCGCGCGAAGCCAGCGCAAGGCCGACCCGAAGATGAGTCAACCGATGACGGACCGCACCCTGAGCCTAGAGCGTGTCGCGTTTAATCGGTTCCGTATCCGGCGGCCTTGAAGAAGTTGTAGCACTC
>NZ_QDFI01000048.1 GCF_003254465.1 Meridianimarinicoccus zhengii | reverse complement strand
GCCCGCCGGCGTGCGCGCGCGGCTGTCGCCCGCGGCGGCGGCGCTGGCCTTCGGCCATCCGTCCGGGGCGGCGTGATCGCGCGCCCAACCTTCCGCGATCATGTGCCCTTAACAGGGTCGCGGTTATGCAGTAAGTCGCAATGCGTGCGTGTGTTTTCGGTGAAAGGCGGCCCCCGATGATCCATCCTGTCATTCTCTGCGGCGGGTCGGGGACCCGGCTCTGGCCGCTCTCGCGCAAGGATTTCCCGAAGCAGTTCACCCGGCTGCTGGGCGATGAAAGCCTGTTCCAGGCCTGCGCGCGGCGCTTCACGGGCGACGGGTTCGCCGCCCCGCTGGTGCTGTCGGCCGCGGATTTCCGCTTCATGGCGCTGGAACAGCTGGGCGATCTCGGCATCGACAGGGCGACCGTGATGCTGGAACCCACGCCGCGCAATACCGCGCCCGCGGTGCTGGCCGCGGCCCTGCATCTCGAGGTGCAGGGCGCGGGGGACGATCTGATGCTGGTGGCGCCCTCGGATCACGTGATCCGCGATGTCCCCGCCTTCCTCGCCGCCGTGCAGGCCGGCGCGCAGGCGGCGCGGGACGGCGCGCTCGTGACCTTCGGCATCCGCCCCGACCGGGCCGAGACGGGCTATGGCTACCTGGAACTCGCCGATGCCGCCGCCTGCGCCGCCCATGCCGCCGCCCCGGTGACGCGCTTCGTGGAAAAGCCCGATGCCGATGCCGCCGCCGCGATGCTGGCCGAGGGGCGGTTCCTGTGGAACGCGGGGATCTTCCTGTTTCGCGTGCGAAACATCGTCGAGGCGTTCGAAACCCACGCGCCGGACATGGTGGCGCCCTGCCGCGCGGCGGTGGCCGGGGCGCGGTCCGACCTGGGGTTCCTGCGGCTCGATGCGGAGCCTTGGGCCGGCGTGCCCGAGGACAGCATCGATTACGCGATCATGGAACGCGCGGGCCGCGTCGCCGCCGTGCCGGTGGATTGCGGCTGGTCGGATCTCGGGGCCTGGGACGCGGTCTGGCGCGAGATGGGACCGGACACGGACGGCGTGGCGCAGGCGGGCGAGGTCACGCAGATCGGCTGCACGGACACGCTCCTGCGGTCGGAAGAGGACGGGCCGCGGCTGGTGGGCGTGAACCTGCGCGGCATCGCCGCCATCGCCATGCGCGACGCGGTGCTCGTGGCCGACATGACCGACCTGCAGGCGGTCAAGGCCGCGGTGGCGCGGATGAAGGCGGACGGCGTGCGCGAGGCGGAAACCCTGCCGCGCACCTACCGGCCCTGGGGCTGGTACGAGACGCTGGCGCTGGACGACCGCTTCCAGGTCAAGCAGATCATGGTGCCGCCGGGGCGCAAGCTGTCGCTGCAAAGCCATCACCACCGGTCGGAACACTGGATCGTCGTCAAGGGCACCGCCACGGTGACGGTGGACGACAAGGTCACGCTCGTGACCGAGAACCAGTCGGTCTACATCCCGCTCGGGGCCGTGCACCGGCTGGAAAACCCCGGCAAGGTGGACCTGCACCTGATCGAGGTGCAGACCGGCGCCTATCTGGGCGAGGACGACATCCTGCGCTACGAGGATATCTACAATCGTGCGTGACGACCGCACGGACCCGCGCGACGGGATCTTCGACATCGCCGGGATGGAAAAGGGTCTGGGCCGCCGGGCGGGGCGGGCCTCGGTGGTCGCACTCGGCGTCGGCGTGCTGCGCGGCGTGCTGCAGATCGGGTCCATCGCGATCATCGCCCGGCTGATCCCGCCCGCGGATTACGGCATCTACGCCATGGCCCTGCCGGCGGTGACGATCGGCATGGCGCTGTCGAACCTCGGCCTGCCCCAGGCGATCGTGCAGCACCGCACCATCACCCATCTGCATGTCAGCGCCCTGTTCTGGCTCAATCTCGGGCTGGCGGCGCTGATCGCGGGGCTGCTTTATGCCTTCGCCGGGCCGATGTCGGCCTGGTACGGCGACGACCGGGTGATGCCCGTGCTGCAGGTGATCAGCCTGAGCCTGCTGTTCTCGGCCACGTCGGGGCAGTACATTTCCATCCTGCGCCGCCGGCTGCGGATACGCGAGACCGAGTTCCTGACCCTCGCCGCCGAGATCCTCGGGCTGGCCGTGGCCATCGCCGGGGCGCTGAACGGGCTGAGCTACTGGGCGCTGGTGCTGCAGCATCTGGTCACGCCGCTGTTGCGGACCGTGTTCATGGCCGTGCGGTGCCGCTGGCTGCCATCGGGGCCGCAGCATGTGCGCCTCGGCGACGCGCTGCAATCGCTGCGCTTCGGCGGATATCTCGCCGCGGCGTCGATCGTGGCGCGGCTGACCGGCTACATGGGCACGGTGATCGCGGGGGCGCTGTTCGCATCGGCGGCGGCGGGCCTGTTCTACCGGGCCAGGAACATCGCGGTGCTGGCGCCCCATCGCGTCACCGATCCGCTGAGCGGGGTGTTCACCTCCACCCTGAGCCGGCTGCAGGACGACGCGGACGGGTTCCGGACCATGTTCGTGCGGCTGGTGAGCCGGTCCAACCTGGCGATCCTGCCCGTGGCGGTGTTCGTGGCCGCCGGATCCGCGCCGCTGGTGGACCTGCTGATGGGGCAGGACTGGTCCGAGGCGGCGCCGCTGCTGTTCTGGCTGTCGCTGTTCACCTTTCGCCAGGGCGGCAGCACCGGCCTGCAGAACGCGCTGGTGGCCTGCGGGCGGACCGGGGCGCTGTTCGGCTTCAACGTCGCCCGGATGGTGCTGCTGGCGCTGGTCATGGTGACCGGCGCGCAGCTGGGCGGGGTGCTGACGATGACCATCGCCTACACGCTGTGCGAACTGGTGGTGACGCTGCCGCTGATGGTGGCCGTCGCGGGGCGCACGACGCCGGTCACGCTGCGAACCTTCATGGCGGGCAGCGGGACCGACATCCTGCTGGCGCTGGGGCTGGCGGGGGGGCTGGCCTTCGGGCTGATGCCGCGGCTGGCGGGCCAGCCGGCCATCGTGCAGCTCGCCGTTCTCGGCGCGGCGGTCGGGCTGGTCTACGCGCTGCGCATCGCGCTCTCGCCCGCGCTGCGCGGCGACGTGCTGCGGGTGCTGCGCAACGTGCTGGGGCGGGGCTGAGCGGCAGGGCCCGCGCCCCCGCGGATCAGTCGAACAGGATCGCGTCTAGCCGGGCCCGGAAATCCGCCGTGCGCTGCCGGACCGTGTCGCGCACCGGGCCGAAGACATCCGCCGCAAGATGCGTGCCCGCGCCGATCGCCTGCGTCACGTGGTCGAAGAACGCGGCCTCGGTCGTCTCCGGGTCATGGGCGAAATGGAACGCTTGCGCCCCCATCATGTCGAACAGCACCTTCTTCTTGAAATCGCCCAGCGTGCCCACCTGCCCCGCCGCCGCGCGCCCGACGCAGTAGGTCGGCACGCCGAGCGTCAGCGCGTTCACGCAGACATGGTAGGTGTCGGTCAGCACGAAGCGGGCGCCCAGCATCTCCTGCCGCATGCGCGTGAAGGCGGCATCCGCGGTGGCGTCGGGCAGGCGGAACCACTCTGCCAGATGCACGGGCCGCAGCCCCGTCGCCGCCTGCACCGCGCGCACCAGCCCGTCCACGTCCTCGAACCCCGAGCGGGCGAAATGGTAGCAGAACGTCCCGGTGTCGGCGGGCGCCGCGTCGCTGCCCAGCAGGAAGGCGCAGTCGATCCCCTGTTCCACCCTTGCATGGGCATCCGCCCCCAGCATCCCCGACAGGTTGGTCAGCGAATGGGGATCGCGCGGCAGGATATGGTCGAAATGCGCCCCCAGCGACGCGAAGACATCGCCGAAATCCTGCCCGTAGGCGTGGTAGTCGTTCTGGAAGTTCTGCCCCGCCGACACCACCCGGGCGGCGGGCTTGCCGCCCGTCAGCGCATAGAGCGTCTTCCACCGCGCCATGGCCGCGGGCCGCGACCGGGAATAGGTGTAGCGCCTGTCCCAGTTGGTGAAGTCCCGGTCGCCATAGACCGGGTTGTTGGTGAAATCGCCCCAGAAGACCACGTGGCTGTATTCCGACAGCTGCGCCGGGTCGAAATAGAGCCGGTAGCGCATCCCGTGCGCCGTGGTCTGCGGCCGGGTCAGCCGGTAGAGCCGCAGCCGGTTGGCGATGCGCGCGGCGCGGTCGCACCGGAAATGCGCGACGAAAAGGTCGAAATCGCAATCCCGGCCGGACAGGTAGGCGCTGGCGGCAAGATCGACGCTGTACATGCCCGCGTTGGCGGGGTTGTAGGCGCAGATGACGGCGATCTTCGGACGAAGCCTGGACATGCCCATGTTCCCTGATCTTTCCTGAAGGCGTAAGGTCCCCCGCGCATGGCGGAGGCGGGGGCCGGGGTCACGTCACGCGCGCAGCCGGCGGCGCAGCTTGCGCGCGAACTGGCCCATGCGGCTGTTCATGCGCCGCAGCGCGGCGTCGCGCTCGGCCTGCTGGGCGGGGCTGAGCACGGGGGGCGGGGCGTCCGGCGCCTTGCGGTCGGGGACATAGCCGAAGCGGTCGAAATCGCGCGCGTAATGCCGGGCGATATGGTCGAGATCCCGCTGGGTCGGGACGGTTTCGGCGCTTCGCACCTTGGTGTAGTTGCCCCGCGCGTTGATCCGCGGCAGGGCGCGCGGCCCGTTCCGGTCGCCGGTCAGCGCGTCGAACCAGGGCACCAGCGCGTCGAGCCCGTGTTCCATGTGGAACACCTGCGCGCCGTCGGGCACGATGTCGTCCATGGGCCGGACATGGTTGTCGAAGATGAACGGATCCTCGGCCTGCCGCTCGGCGATGTCCTCCAGCCATTCGCCGAAGACGGTATCGGGCGGCACGCGTCGTTCGACCTCGAGCTGGAAATGGAAGGCGCTGACCAGCCGGGCCACCGGGTGGCGCACGATGGTGAAGGTCGCGTCGAAGAACCCGCCCGGAAACAGCCGCGCGAGGCTGGCGCGGTCGACATGCTGCGGCGATGTCCGCGACCACAGGCTGCCCGGATCGTGCCGGGTGTGCCACGTGTCGTTGAAGGCGATGGGTCCGAAGCGTTCCGACAGGTACCACGACACGGCGGACCCGCCGCATTTGGGCACATGGGCATAGAGCACCAGCTTCTCGTTTGCCCGGAAAATGGGCATCGGTCATACCTCCACGTTACGGCCCCCGCGCGCGCGACACCGCAAATCGGCGCACCGGACATGTACCGCGTCTTCCATACCCGCATCTTCATGCCGGTGCGATATCTTCCACGCATTTTCCGAAAAACCGTGCCTGCGAATGGCCGGTATCGCCGCATCCTGCGCCGGTTCGGTCCGGTTCGGTCGTGGGCCGGTCGTGGGCCGGGGCAGGATCTGCTAGGATCGGCCCGGTCCGGTGCCTGTGCGGAAAACCGCTGCCCGCGCGGGCGGCCGCCGTGAGAAAGCTTGCAACCAGAGGAATAAATGCTGCATCCCCCCCGTAAGAAAAGCATGGTGCCGGAGCGGCATCGCAACAAGGCCCGCGTCGCGGGGATCGTGTGGTTCCGGTGTGTTACTCTTGCGACCGTTCTCGCATGGCTCATGGTCGGCGCCGTTCCGGTCGCCGCGGACGGACCTCGCCATGACAGGAGCAGTCACGCCATGACCCCATGGACCATCTCGACCGTCGCGGATCTGGAAAGGGCCTTTGCCACGATCCCCGATGGCGGCACGATCGAACTGACCCCGGGCAATTATGCACGCGCGGAACTGACCGATCGCGACTTCGTCACCGGGGTGACGATCACGTCGGCGGTGGCGGATGACCGGGCGGTCTTCACCGACCGGCTGATCCTGGAGGACGTGAGCGGCGTGACGGTCGAGGCGCTGGACCTGCGCGCGGCCCAGATCGCCACCCACGGCAACTATCCGCGGCTCAAGGTCAAGGACAGCGCGGACGTGACCATCACGGACGTGACGATCGCGGGCCATATCGCCAGCGCCGACGAGGGCCAGGACCCGTTCGCGGACTCGACCCGGCGGCTCGACCCGATCGCGGGCTACGGCCAGGATACCGGCCTGAACGTGAACGGCAGCACCGGCGTGACGATCACCGGGGTCGAGTTGACGGACCTGCGGCTCGGGATCAGCCTGTCCGGGGTCCACGACACGACGGTCCGCGACACCGAGATCCACGCGGTCCGCGAGGGCATCAACATCAACGACGCCCGCAACCTGCTGATCGAGGACAACGTGTTCCGCAACTTCACGCCCTGGCTCACGGGCAAGAAGTCGAACATCGACCATGCCGACATGATCCAGTTCTGGGCGACGCAGTCGGATTTCGGCGTCCATGACCTGACGATCCGCAACAACCTGTTCCGCCAGGATGCGGGCGACCGCGAGACGCAGACGATCTTCGGCCATGGCCGCAACGCGGGCCCGGACGCGACGCTGACGAATTTCACCATCGAGGGCAACACGATCATCAACGGGCAGGCGCACGGGATCTCCATCACCGACGTGACGGGCGTGCGGATCCGCGAGAACGTGCTGCTGCCGCAGGCCGACCTGCCCGACATGCCCGACCAGGTGGACCGGCCCGCGATCTGGAGCGTCCGCAACACCGATGTCGAGATCGCGGGCAACACCCTGCTGCCGCTGTCGAACCTGCGGGACATGAAGATCGACGACAGCACCGATGTCACCCTGACGGACAACATCATCCTGTCCTACACGCCGTCCAGCCCGCTCTTCTGGCGCAAGGTGTTCGAACGGATCGAGGCGGGCACGTGGGAACATGGCGGGGCGGATCCCGATCGCGTGGCGGTGGATGTGGATGTCGTGCCCGACCCGCAGCCGGACGGGCCAGTGGACGATGGGCCAGTGGATGACGGGCCGGCGGATGATGGGCCCCGGCAGGACGGGTCGCTGGACGATGCGCCGGATGCGCCGCTGGACGACGGCCAGGCCGGTCCCGCGGCCATCATCAAGGCGGCCCGCGACGCGGGCTGGCTGGAAAGGACCGCCGATCCCGCGGGAAGCGTTCTCGATCCGGGCGGCGTTCCCACGCTGCTCGTCGGCAATGACGGGCATGACTGGCTGCGCGGGCGCGGAACGGACACGATCATGTTCGGCGGCGACAGCGGGGACAAGTTCGCCTTCGATTTCCGCAACCCGGACAGCGCCGCCCGCCATGTCGTTCTCGATCTCGACTGGGCCGGGAGCGATTATCTCAAGCTGCTGACGCCGGGCGGCAACCACTTCGCCCAGAGCTGGGACGACCTGGACGTGCTGATCGCCGACGGCCATCTGCGGGTCGTGCCCCGCGACACCGGCGCGGGGCTTCTGCTGCATGTGGCGGACCGGCCGGACCAGCAGATCGAGCTGGCCACGATGGCCGCGCTCGACGCGCTGGACTGGATCGCGTGACCGGGCGGGACGTCAGATGAGCGTCCCGTCGTCCTGGTAGGTGTCGACCTCGACCAGGTCGACATCGGCATCCTCGAGCGGCAGGTCGTCGGGATCCGGCGCGTCCGCTTCGGGCAGGGGCGCGCCGGACGTGTCCTGGACGGAATCCGCCACGTAGGCGGCTTCGTCGAGACCGTCCGACAGGTCCCCCCCGGCATCGTCGAGCGCGAGGTCGATCGTGGCGAGATCGGGGTCGGCGATGCCGCTGCCCCCCGCGAAGGCGGCGAAATCCTCGGCGATGCTGTCGGCGTCGGCGGCATCGTCGAACACGGCGACATCGGCGACGCGCCCGCCGAAGGTCGCCTTCCAGCTGTCGCCCAGCATGGTCTGGCCGAAATTGCCGACACTGCCCGTCATCTCGAGCTGTTTCACCAGCTCGCCGTCAAGCCAGACGGACAGGCCGGTGCCGTCATCGGCATAGCTCAGCACCAGCCGGTGGACCTCGCCGTCGTTGAGGACGGCGGAGGCCTCGGCGCCGAGCGATCCGTTGTAGCGCAGCTGCGCGCCGTCGGCATCCTGCATCGTGGCGCCCCAGGTCAGGGTGCCGGAGGGGTTCACCGACATGCTCATGAAGCCGGGGGCGTAGAACACGCGCCCCGCCTGGCCCGCGTCGTCGATGGCGAGGCTGAGCGCCAGGGTGAAGCTGTCGCTGCCTTGGAGGTCGGCCATGTCGGGCAGCGCGAAGCTGGTGCGGGCGCTGCCGTCGAAGGCGAGCGCCTGGCCGTCGGCGGATTCCGCGAAGGTCAGGTCGTCGAGCGCGTCGAAGCCGAGCGTGTCGACATCGAGATGGGCCACCAGCGCCTCGGCCATCTCCGAGGCGACCAGCAGCGACGGCACGTCGGCGGGCGGCAGGGCCGGCATGGCCGCCCCCGCGAAGGCGGCGAAATCCTCGGCGATGCTGTCGGCGTCGGCGGCATCGTCGAACACGGCGACATCGGCGACGCGCCCGCCGAAGGTCGCCTTCCAGCTGTCGCCCAGCATGGTCTGGCCGAAATTGCCGACACTGCCCGTCATCTCGAGCTGTTTCACCAGCTCGCCGTCAAGCCAGACGGACAGGCCGGTGCCGTCATCGGCATAGCTCAGCACCAGCCGGTGGACCTCGCCGTCGTTGAGGACGGCGGAGGCCTCGGCGCCGAGCGATCCGTTGTAGCGCAGCTGCGCGCCGTCGGCATCCTGCATCGTGGCGCCCCAGGTCAGGGTGCCGGAGGGGTTCACCGACATGCTCATGAAGCCGGGGGCGTAGAACACGCGCCCCGCCTGGCCCGCGTCGTCGATGGCGAGGCTGAGCGCCAGGGTGAAGCTGTCGCTGCCTTGGAGGTCGGCCATGTCGGGCAGCGCGAAGCTGGTGCGGGCGCTGCCGTCGAAGGCGAGCGCCTGGCCGTCGGCGGATTCCGCGAAGGTCAGGTCGTCGAGCGCGTCGAAGCCGAGCGTGTCGACATCGAGATGGGCCACCAGCGCCTCGGCCATCTCCGAGGCGACCAGCAGCGACGGTACGTCGGCGGGCGCGGGGGCGTCCGTCGGCATCTCGAGGCCGGTCATCATCTCCGCGGGCACGCCGGCCAGCGGATCCGCCATCTCGGCGTCGGATTCCGTGGGCACGTTCAGGATGCGCAGCCCCGCGATCTCGCCGTCGATGCCGGGATGGCCCGGTGCCCAGGCCCCGGACACGATCGGGTAATCGCCCATGTCGACGAGCCCCGTCACGTCCAGCACGCCCACCGCCACGTCGTCGAGCCGCACGGTCAGGCCGGTCCCGCCCGCGCAGCCGTCATAGGACAGGGTCACCGTGTGCCAGCCCGTGTCCGACAGCACGCCCGGTTCCGTCGTCATCGTTTCCTTGTTCTCGGGCCCGTTCATCGACACGTAGAGCGACCCGTCCGCGTTGGCCGTCACCCGCAGCACGCCGCGCTTGTGCAGCAGGATGCCGCCCGCCTCGGGCGTGTCCTGGCGGAATTCGAGCTGGATGGAGAACGCCTCCAGCGCCCGGAAGGCCGGTTGCAGGCGGTTGACCCCGAACTGGTCGTAGGGATCGACCGACAGGGCCGTGCGCGTGCCGTCCGCCGACAGGGCGATCTCGGGATCGCCGCCCGTCATGTAGACGTCGTTCCGGAAATTCGGATCGCGTTCGGGAAGGCCGGCGGCCGGATCGAAATCGAACAGCACGGGGCTTTCGGCGGTCACGCTGCGGGTCACCGTCTCGGCCGTGCCGTCGGCATGGAGCGCCGACAGCGTCACGTCGCGCGGCCCGTCCTCGGCGAAGCAGATCGACACCGCGGTGCCTTCGAAGATGCGCCCGTCATCGGTGGTCCAGACATACGAGACCCCGTCCTGCGGCGCGTGGACGCCGAAGTCGAACACCTGCGTCAGGGTCGCGGATTCCGCGACCGACATGCTGAGCAGGCCGAGATCGTCGATATCCGTCAGGCCGGATCCGACCCCGTCCGCCGCCGATCCGTCGATCGCCTGGAAGTCGCGCAGGTCCTTTTCCCCGCCCGTGCCGGCATTCACGAACATCCTGTCCACGTAATTCGGGGAGCCCGGATCCTGGTAGTCGATCTGGATGTTGTTCTCGATCACGACCGTGCCGGTCAGCTCGTCCCGTTCGGGATAGGATTCCACCACGAGCCCGACATTGCCTGTCACCTCCACGTTCGTGAGCTGCTTGAGGTTGATCATGGGCTGGCTGCCGGATGTGCCGGTGGACTCCGCGGTCCGGTAGAACAGCGCGTCGTCGTTGACGAGCACGGTGTTGTTGGTGATCTGCGCGTTCGTGAAATTGGTCGCGGTGATGCCGTGGATCGTGCTGCCGGTGATGACGAGATTGTTGTCGATCACCAGCCCCGTGGCGGGGGTCGTGTCGTACATCCCGCCGCCGCCGAAGATCCCCTGGTAGGCCGCGTCGCCCGCGTTGAAGTAGTTGTTCGTGATGGTCAGGTTGTCGACCGTGTCGGTGGCGTTCGCATGCCAGTACTGCAGGATGTCGTCGTGGTTCTCGTCATAGGTGGAGCCGTAGAGGTCATCCACGACGTTGCGGTCGATCGTCGTGTTGTCGCTGGACACGATCCGCATCACGTCGAGCTGGATCCGGGTCATCACGTTGCCCTGGATCACGGTGTCCGTGCTGCGGTTCACGCTGACACCCATGGACAGGCCGGTCAGCCCGTTGTCGGCGATCACGGTATCCACCGCGTTGTTCATGTAGATCCCGCCGCCGCCCGCATCCATGTCGTCGACGGCGAGCCGGCCCGTGGCCGTGCCCGTGACGGTGTTGCCCACCAGCGAGATGCCGGTCGTGTTGCTCAGGTAGACCGCGTGCCCGAACTCGTTCAGCGGATCGCCGGTCACGAAGGACAGGCCGGTGAAGGTCAGGTTCTGGGACTTGACCAGGTTCATGCCGCTGATCTCGGCCGGGTTGTCCGGGTCGGCCGAGGTCACGACGATCTGTTCCTTGGCATAGGTGCGGTCGAGATCGAGCCGGAACGCCCCGCCCGACGTGTCCACCAGGATCGTGCCGCCCGTCGTCTTGAGCGCGGCGACGGCGTCGACATACTCGGCGTTGCTGGTCACGGTGATCGTGGGCGATCCTTCCGCGACGGGAGCGATCTCGTAAGGGGATCCGGTAACCTTGGCGTAATCCATGATCTTGCCTTCGCGCTGGGGGAGGGTCAATTTGCCATGGATTCGGCTTTTAGGTCCACGGCCCCCGGAATTCAAAAGACAATTCGAGAAGAGGTGTGTCGGAATTCGGGGGTATGTGCAAAATGATTAAAATGCCGCCTTCGGCCGCACGGGCCGCACGGGCCGTTGGGGCCTTGACCGGCCTTCGGATCCGCGATGTCCGCCGGGGCTGTCCATGCGTCCGGTCCGCCGGGCGCACACGCGCGCGTGACGGGCGTGCGATGGACCCGTGCAACGGGTCCGCGTAATGGTATAGACACCGCGGCGCGGGATATGGATACCGTGTAGCGCAGCGCCGCGGACATGTGCCGGATCGGGCGGTGCCGGATCACCAGCCCGCCGTTTCCAGAGGACCGAAAGATGGGCAACACCGCAATACGCCAGCAGGGCGCGTCCACCGTCCCGGCGGGCCGGGTGCACCCGCTCATGCTGGTCACCGTCGTGGCGTTCCTGCTGCCGGTCAGCTGGGACATCGGCTCCCTGTTCATGACGCCGATGCGGACGCTCTATGTCTTCACGGTGCCCGTGCTCGGGATCATCTGGCTGCGCGGCGGGATGGGGCCGAAGCTCATCGGGGACTGGCTGCTGATCGCCTATCTCGTCTGGATGGCCATGAGCGTCGGCAAGAACCACCCGTCGCAGCTGGTCACCTTCACCGCGTCGACCGGGCTGACGATCCTCGGCGGATATCTGACGGCGCGCTACACGGTGCGCAGCACGGCCGATTTCATGGCGCTGAGCCGGCTTCTGGCGGCGATCGTGATCGTGCTGCTGCTGCCGCTGGGGCTGTACGAATCCATCACCCATGCGAAGCCGCTGGTGACGGACCTGCTGTCCGGCCTGGGCTTCATCGACACCTACCGGCCGTCGATGTATTGCTGCCGCCTGGGGCTGGCGCGGGCGCAGACCGTGTTCGTCCACCCGATCCATCACGGCATCGCCTGTTCGATCCCCTTCGCGCTCTATTTCATGTCGACCGCGAACCATATCGGCTTCGTCCGGCGCGCGGTCGTGGCGTCCCTGATCGGGCTGGCGACCTTCACCTCGGTGTCGAGCGGCGCGGTCCTGGCGGTCGGCTTCATGGGCGCGCTGATCCTCTACGCGATAACCTTCGAAAGCCATCCGAAGCAGTGGCGGATGTTCCTGTGGGGGGTGGTGATCGTCTATGTCATTCTCGAACTGAACACGACGAAATTCGCGATCTTCACGCTGTCCGAGAAACTCGCGTTCAGCAACTGGAACGTCTATATCCGCGGGCTGCTCTACAATGCCGGGGTCGACCAGATCATGAAGACCCCGATCCTGGGGTTCGGCTACAACCGGCTGCCGCAACTGCCGCACTGGATGACGGGCAGCATGGACAATTACTGGCTGCAGCAGGCCGTGAGCCATGGCTTGCTCGGGTTCGTGCTGCCGTTCACGGCGTTTCTCTACGCGATCCTGCGGTCCGGGCGGAACGGGTTCACCAAGGGGTCCGATCTCTACAACGTGCGGCTGGCCTATGGCTTCACGCTGACCGCGCTCACGCTGTCCATGACCACGGTCGCCGTCTGGGCCGAGGTCCAGTCCATGATCTTCATGGCGCTCGGCATGGGGCAGTTCCTGTTCACCGCGCAGGAGGACGACACGCCCGTGGCCGCCGCGACCGTGCAGCGCCCATCCGCCCCGGTCTATACCCGCTTTCCCGCGGGCGCGGGCCAGCCCGGCGGCGCGGCCGCGCTGCCGCGCCGTCAGGTCCTGTCGCGCGCTTCCGGCGCGGGGAAGCGGGAGGCCTTCGCGGGGGTTTCGAAGCGCCGCCCGAACCGCATCATCGGCCCCTCGAACACGCGGTAGGAGACGACCGCGGCGGCATGGGTCACCGCGAGCACCACGACGGCCATGATCCAGAAGGGCGGCGGCACGTAGCCGCTGCGTTCGATCACGACATAGAGGCCGCCGATGACGAAGACGTGGAACAGGTAGGTGAAGTAGGAATAGAACCCGATGGCCGCCACGTTGCCGGTCACGGCGGTACGCAGGTTGCGGCCCCAGCGTTCGAACACGACGATCAGGAAGCCGACCGCGAGCGACACGTCGGTATAGGTCAGCGCGATGCTGGCGACCGGGCTCAGGGCGGAAACGACCTGGCTGGCGACGAAGGCCCCCCCGAGCACCAGCAGCGGGTATTTCCCGCGCACGAACAGCCATGCCGTCAGACCGCCGATGGCGATGGAATCCAGCCGCGCGAGGGGCAGGAAATAGAAGCCCTCCCCCCGGGATGCGAGATCGAGCTTGATGGCGATCGCCAGCGCGGTCGTGAACAGGAAGAACGCGGGCAGCCATGACCGCCGCCACCAGGCCATCAGCCCGAAGAGGATATAGGCGAATTCCTCCACCGACAGGGACCAGGTGATCTCGTAGGGCACGACGTTGCGGCCCTCGAAATGGACGACCCAGGCGGTCAGGAACGTGTAGGCGACCCAGATCCGGTCGAGCAGATGCCGGTCGACCCCGGTCGCCAGGATGCCCGCGGCGGCGATGGTCACGGCGACCATGTAGAGCGGCACGATCCGGAACACCCGGCGCAGGAAGAAGACTCGGATGAAATCCGGCCGCGTGCTGGTCATCAGGAAGACCGCGATCAGGTATCCCGAGAGCGGAAAGAAGATGTCGACCCCGTGCATCCCGCGCAGGCGGAAGAACTGCTGGATCGGGTCCATGTCCGCGAAGGCCGTGCCATGGGCGATCGACGTGTGGTAGACGACCACCATGGTGATGGCCACGGCCCGGATGCAGTCGAGCAGCTCGGAGCGGTGGGAGCGGATCTGCGTGGGCGGCAGGCCGGGCCCCTGCGGCGGGGCCCCCGCCGCGCCGGGCGACCCGCCCCCGAAACCCCCGAAACCCATGCGGGCCATGGCCTTGCGCACCCTGTCCACGATCATCCGCGGGCCCCGTCATGGCGCGCCGCGGCGGAGCTGCCGGGTCCGGTGCCGGCGGGAGCCCGGGGCCGCGGCGCGATCCGTCCGCAGGAACTGGCAGGATGGATCATGGACACCACCTTTCTCGACAACACACGCCGTGCGGCATACTGCATATGCGGCATCCTGTTAAGGGGACATGACGCTGGCGCCGCCGCGGGCGATTGCGCCGGTGACAAGGCGGCTGCCGCAGGGTAGCGTGGCGCGACCGTGGACGTGTTTTCCGGAGTTTTCGAGTGCCGTTCTCCAACCTGTGGACCGCCGGTTTCGCGGCGTTCGTGCGCATCCGGCAGGGCCTGAGCCATGGCCAGCGGGCGTGGCGCAAGCTGACCGGGCGGCGGCCCGACGGGTTCGCGGGGTCTGCCCCGCGCGCCATCCCCCGCCGGATCTGGGCGTACTGGGACCAGGGCGAGGCCGCGGCCCCGCCCGTCGTGCGCGCCTGTCTCGCGTCCTGGCGGCAGCACAACCCGGGTTGGGATCTGACCGTGCTCGACCGCGACAGCGCGCCCGCGCTGGCCGGGCTGCCCATGGACCCCGGCGACATTCCCGTGCAGTCCTATGCCGACCTGCTGCGCCTGCGGCTGCTGGCGCGCGAGGGCGGGGTGTGGGTGGATGCCACGACCTTCTGCCTGCGCCCGCTCGATCACTGGCTGCCGATGCTGGCGCAGGGCGGGTTCTTCGCCTTCACCTGGACCCCCGCCGACCGCTGGTTCATCTGGCCCAACGTGCCGCGGCGGATCACCAACTGGTTTCTCGCCTCGGAACCGGGCGGCGCGGTGATCTCCGCCTGGGACGCGCGCGCGCGCGCCTACTGGCAGGGCCGCCGCACGCCCCATGTCTATTACTGGCCGCACCTGATGTGGGATTTCATGGCCCTGACCGAGCGGCGGTTCGGGCGGATGGCGGCGGCGGTGCCGCGCATCGGCTGTTTCGGCCCCCATCTCGTGCATGACCACGTGCAGACCGGGCGCGACGCGGGGGCCGTGCGCGCCATGCTGGACGGCGGCGCGGTGCCCTTCCAGAAGCTGCGCTGGAACTGGTCCGACGCGCAGATCGCCCGCGCGCAGGAGGTGCTGCCCGCGCTCGCCCCGGTTTCCGGCCCGGCTTCCGGCCCGGTCCCGTGACCGCGGCGGGGTAGCCGCCTTTCGCCGATCCGTGCCCATCCGTTCCAGGAACCGCCCATGTCCCTGCGTTACCGACCTGAAATCGACGGGCTCCGGACCGTCGCCGTCGTGTCCGTGCTGATCTACCACCTCAAGGTTTCCGTGGCCGGGCTGCCGGTCCTGCCCGGCGGGTTCCTGGGCGTCGATGTCTTCTTCGTCATCTCGGGGTTCCTGATCGCGCGCATCATCCATGCCGAGCTGGACCGGACGGGCCGGTTCTCGATCGCGGATTTCTATGAACGGCGCGCCCGGCGCCTGCTGCCCGCGCTGTTCGCCGTCATCTTCGCCAGCGCGGCCGTCGCGAGCTTCGTGCTCGTCCCCAGCGCGATGATCGAGTTCGTCCGCTCCAGCCTCGCGTCGATCGCTTTCGTGTCGAACATCTACTGGTTCTTCGAAAGCCAGCAATACGGCGCGCGGTCCGGGCTGGTCCAGCCGCTGCTGCACACATGGTCGCTGGCGGTCGAGGAACAGTTCTACCTGGTCTTTCCGGGGCTGTTCCTGCTGGGGCTGCGGTTCGTGCGCCGGTGGCTTGTCCCGGCGGGCGTCGTCGGCATCGTGCTGGGGCTGATCCTCGCCGAGATGCTGACCCGTCTGCATTTCCCGTTCTCGTTCTACTGGCTGTTCAGCCGCGTGTGGGAACTGCTGGCGGGCGTGCTTCTGGCCCATGTCATGGTGACCCGGCCCGGCTGGCGCGACCGGGTGCCCGGCACCGGCGCGCTGCCCGCGCTCGGACTGCTGATGATCGCGGCCGGCATCCTGTTCATGCCGCTGGGCTGGCACCATCCGGGCATCGGCACCGTGCCCGCGGTCCTGGGCACGGTGCTGGTCATCGGGTTCGCCCGTCCGGGCGCGCCGGTCACGCGGCTGCTGTCGAGCCGGGGCTTCGTCGGGATCGGGCTGATCTCCTATTCGCTGTACCTGTGGCATTATCCCGTCTACGCCTTCGGGCGCATCCTGCGCCCTGAACCGGGCGTGTGGGACATGGCGGCCTGGCTGGCGCTCAGCTTCGCGCTCGCCGCCGCCAGCTACCGCCTTGTCGAACGGCCCTTCCGCGACCGCGCCGCCGTGCCGCTGCCCCGGCTGGCCTGGTCGGGCCTGGCCGCCACGGGGGCCGTGGTGGCCTTCGCGGCCGTGATGCTGGCCACCGACGGGCTGCGCGCGCGCCTGCCGGGGCTGATCGCGATCTACGGCGAGAACGAGTTCGACAACGCCGCCCTGCGGGATGCGTCCTGGGGGCCGCTTGCCGCGCTGGCGGCGGCACAGGGGCATGCGGGGTCGAACCCGTCCTGGCCCTCCGCCTTCGAACGCGATGTGGGGTGGTTCGATCCCGATGCCGGCACGCGCAACATCCTGCTGGTCGGCAACTCGCACAGCAAGGACATGTTCAACGTCCTGCACCTGGCCGCCGACCGGCTGCCGGGGCACGCCTTTGCCCGCTACGGGATGAACGACCGGGGGCTTGCGGGACAGCTGCCCGACCTGTTCGCCGCGCCGAATTTCGCGGCGGCGGATGTCGTGGTGCTGTCGTTCCGGTTTCAGCCGGGCATGCTGGCCGAGCTGCCCGCGCTGATCGACGCCATCGCCGCGCGGGGCAAGCAGGTCGCGATCCTGCTGAACACGGAGGAATTCAGGCCGCTGCACGGCCGCCCGCCCTTCGATGCGCATGTGCGGGACCGGGGCGGGCTGGATGTCGCGGCGCTCAACGCGCTTGGCTGGCAGATGCGCGACCGGGACCGGGTGGCGCCCCTGAACGCCCGCCTGCGCGCGATCGCCGCCGCGGCGGGCATCCCGGTTCTGGCGCGGTCGGATTTCATCTGCGACGCGCAGGCCGAGACCTGCGATCTTGCGACCCCGGACGGGCGCAAGGCGTTCTATGACGGCCATCACTACACGCTGGAAGGTGCTTCGCATTTCGCGGACCGGGTCGTCGCGACCGGCTGGCTCGATGCCCTTGACCGGTGACCGGGCCATCCCCGCGGGCGGCAAGCCGCTTGCGCATGGGGGGGATTGTTGCAAGCTGGGCGCGTGTTGCGTGTTTGTCGAGAAGGGGTAGAAACATGTCGAAGCGACCGGCCATCAAGGCGCTGCGCGTGCACATGCAGCGGGCCGTGCGGGACAACGGCCGCGGGATCGCCAATCTCGTGCGCGGCCCGAACCGCACGTGCCGGGTCTTCGGCGTCGGCGCGGCGAAGACGGGCACCCACACGATCGGCGAGATGTTCGCGGACCGCGTGCCCTCGGCCCACGAGATGGATGTCGACCGGCTCATCCGGCTGCTGCTCGACGAGGGTCCGAACAGCCCCGCGCTGCGGCGTTTCCTGAAGGTCCGGGATCGCTGGCGGGGGCTGCAGATCGACGCGTCCCACGTGAACATCTTCCTGCTCGACGATCTCATGGCGCTGTTTCCCGACAGCCGCTACCTGCTGACCGTGCGCAGCCCCGCGCTGTGGCTGCGGTCGTTCCTCGACGACAGCCTGCGTGCCGATGCCGCGCCGATCTGGCACCGCTTCCGCGATTTCCGCTTCGGGGCGAAGGCCGCGGCCGACGGTCCCGAGGCCGCGCTCGGGGAAGACGGGCTGTATACGGTGGAGGGATACCTGAAATACTGGGCGTTTTCCGTGACCGAGGTGCAGGCCCGCGTGCCGGCGGACCGGCTGCTCGTCGTGCCGACCGAAACGATCGGTGCCCGCGCCGCCGAGATCGCGCGCTTCGCGCAGGTGCCCGACCCCGACCGGCCGCCCGCGACCACCCACGCCTATCGCAACGCGCAGCGCTTCGGCGTGCTGGACCGGATCCCGCGGGCCCATCTCGAGGCGCGGCTGGAGACGCTGGCCGGGCCGGTGGCGCGCACGGTCCTGCCTGGCTGGACCGCGGCCGCGGATCTCGGCGCCGTGCTGCAGGCCCCGCCGCAGGACAGCCGGCACGGGTGACGGCGTTCCGGCGCGTCCGCGCGGTCGCCGCGCCCGGCCCGGACCCGGCTTGTTCCCCCGTGGAATATCCGGCAGGACGGTACGGACAGACGGAGAGACACGATGCCACAGACGCGCCACCCCGTTGCCCGGCGCCTGCGCGCGGCGGTCGTGGCGCGGATCGTGCCGCGCGGCGGGCATGGGCACACGCTCCTGTCCCGCCTGTTCCTGCGCACGAGCGGCGCGCCGCGCGCAGGGCTGCCGGACCCCTGGCAGGCAAGCGTCCGGCAGCGTCTTCTGGTGAACTGGCTGACGGATGTGCAGGGCATCCCCGTGACAGACGGCCACGTGGCGGTCGATCCGCCATGGGACGGCGCCGAAACCTGTCCCCGGGCGGTCATCGCGCAGGACCGGCAGACGGGCGCCATGGTCCTGCGCGACCGGGATGCGGCCGCGATCGCCGGCGGCATGGCCCGGCTGACCGGTGCGCTGGCGGACAGCCCTGATGCCGCGGTCGCCTACGGCGACGCGATCTGCGCGGATGCGGACGGGCGTGTGGCCGGGCACTGGCTGAAGGCCCCCCGACCCGATCCGCTGCTGGTGGCACAGGGCCTGCTGCTGCATGGGCTGGTGGCCGTGGCGAAGGACGCGCCGGGCAGCGCCGCGCTGCTGGCCGCGCTGCGCGGCGGCGCGACGCTGCAGGCGGCCATGGTGCACGTCGCCGATGGCATTCCCGCGGACCGGCTGGTCCATTGCGCGGCGCCGGTGGCGGTCTGCGCACCGCCGCGACCGCTCCCCATGGGCGTGCCGAACCTGCCGGACCCGCTGCCCGTCGTGTCGATCCTGATCCCGACGCGGAACGCCTGGGACCTGCTCGGTCCGTGCCTTGCGTCGCTGCGCGGCACCGACTGGCCCCGCGACCGGATGGAGATCCTCGTCATCGACAACGGATCGGACGATCCGGAGACGCTGGCGGAACTCGGCGCGCTGGCGGCGGCGGGGCAGATCACGCTGCTGCGCGACGACGGCGCGTTCAATTTCGCACGGCTGAACAACGCGGGCGCCCGCGCGGCGCGGGGCGACCTGCTGGTGCTGCTGAACAACGACACGACCGCACGCGACCCGGGCTGGCTGCGGACCCTGGCGGCGCACGCGCTGCGGCCGGGCATCGGCGCCGTGGGCTGCAAGCTGCTCTATCCCGATGGCGACGTGCAGCATGCGGGTGTCGCGCTCGGCATCCGCGGCGGGGCGCAGCATGTCTTCGTCGGGCTGCGTGCGGACGATCCCGGTTACAATCACCTTGCCGCCGTGGACCGGTCCGTCACCGCCGTGACCGCCGCCTGCCTTGCCGTCACGCGGGCCGCGTTCGACGCGGTGGGCGGGCTGCGCGAGGATCTCGCCGTGTCCTACAACGATGTCGTGTTCTGCGCCGATCTCATGGCCGCGGGCCATCGCAATGTCTGCGTGGCGTCCCCCCTGTTCGTCCACCACGAAAGCCGCAGCCGCGGCAAGGATACCGACCGGGCGAAACGCGACCGGCACCGCGCCGAACGCGCCCGCGCCATCGCCCTGCATCCGGACCTCTTCGCACAGGACCCGTTCTATTCGGCCCACCTGTCGCGCAAGGTCGATCACGCGCTGCTGCTCGCCTGACGGGGGCGGCGCCTTTCAGGACAGACGACAACCAATTCAAGAGCCCGACTGGACAGAACGCATATGGCAAGTTTCCTTCAGACCGAGATCACGGATCCCAGCTTCCACAAGCTGGAAACCCCCGCATGGCTGGAGCACGGCCCGTTCGCCATGTGGCTCGTGAAAAAGCTGCGGCCGCGCCGGATCGTCGAGCTGGGGACGCATTACGGCTATTCCTATTTCGCGATGTGCGAGGCGGTCGCGCAGGCAGGTCTCGACACGCAATGCGTCGCTGTCGACACATGGGTCGGCGAGGAGCATTCAGGCCGGTACGGCGCGCATGTCTTCGAATCCGTCGTGGCCGAGAACCGGAAATACGCGCATTTCAGTACCCTTCTCCGGAAGACCTTCGCAGAGGCGCGTGCCGACATCGCGGACGGGTCGGTCGATCTGCTGCATGTCGACGGGCGGCATTTCTACGACGACGTGAAGGAAGACCACGAGATCTGGATCCCGAAACTGAGCGACCGGGCCGTGGTGCTGTTCCATGACACGATGGTGCGCGAGCGTGGGTTCGGCGTGCACCGGTACTGGGCGGAACTGGCCGCGCGCCATCCTTCGTTCAATTTCAGCCACGGTCACGGGCTGGGCGTGCTCTTTCGCGGCGACGGCGTGCCGCCGGAACTGACGGAACTCGTCGGTCTTTCCGGGGCCGGGGGCGGGCCGGGCGTGGTGGAGGATTTCTTCCAGCTTGCCGGCGGCATCGCCGCGGAACGGTTTCGCGCCCGCGCCGACCGTCAGGCGCTGGAGGCCGAACTGGCCGAGGCCCGGCGCGCCGCCGCGGATCTGCACGCGCAGGCCGAGACGCTAGCGACCGAGAATGACGCGATCCAGATCGAACTGGACGAGGCCGGCGGCGTCGTGACCGAACTCACGGCGCGGACCCGGGATCTCGCCGGGCAGCTCGGACAGGTCGCGGCGGAACTGCGGCAGGCCAATGCCGATCTGGCGCGCGCCCGCCGGCGGCCGCTGAGGACCTTTTGGGATTTCCTCCGGTTCAGGGTTCTGACCGGGCTGTCGAAGGCAAGCCCGCCGCTGCCCGCGCGCATGGCGCGCCGTCTCGGGCGAAGCGGCGCGAAGCGTGATCCGAACCGGTCGCTCGTCGATCCTGCGGCCCTGTCCGTCCGCGGCTCCGGCGCCGTCTACCTGCCGGTTGCGACGGCGAGCAATTTCACGACCCATTACGCCGGACGCGCGGCACGCAAGCCGGACAGGCCCGACATCCTGATCGTGAGCCACGATGCCAGCCGGACCGGCGCGCCGATCCTGACCCTGAACCTGGTGCAGTCCCTGTCGCAGCGATACAACGTGACCACGCTGTGTCTGCGCGGCGGGGGCCTGCTGGACGATTTCGCGGCCCATTCGGTCGCGGTCCGGGAAGCCGAAAGGCCGACGGATGGCGGGCCATTCTACACGCGCGTGCTGGACGACATCCTCCCGGAGGCAGGCTTCGCCTTCGCGGTCGTCAACTCGATCGAGTCGCGCCACATGCTGGCCCCCCTGAAGGCGCGCGGCATCCCGAGCGTGGCCCTGCTGCACGAGTTCGCATCGTATACCCTGCCCGGAAATGCCTTCGCTGAGGCGATGTTCTGGGCGGACAAGACCGTGTTCTCCACCCGTCTCACCCTCGAGAACGCCGTCGATGCGAACCATCTCACACGGTCCGTGGACACGCATGTCATCCCGCAGGGCAAGTGCCGGGTTCCCGCGCAGCCCGGCCTGCCCGTCGAAAGCAGGGCCGAGCGGGACCGGCTGCGAAGCCTTCTGCGCCCCGAGGGCCTGTCGTCGCGCAAGTTCATCGTGATCGGTGCGGGGTACGTGCAGATCCGGAAGGGCGTGGATCTCTTCATCGACACGGCGATGCGTGTCCTGCAGGCGCCCGAGACCCGCGATGCCCTGTTCGTCTGGATCGGGGCGGGATACGACCCCAAGCGTGACAGCGGCTACTCGGTCTATCTCCAGGACCAGATGATGCGGGCCGGAATTGCCGACCGGGTTCTCATGCTGCCCGAAACGCCCGAGATCGAAACGGTCTACGGGCTCGCAGATGCCTTCCTGGTCGCGAGCAGGCTGGATCCGCTACCCAACGTGGCGATCGACGCCATGTGCACGGGGCTTCCGGTCTTCTGCTTCGCGCGGACGACCGGGATTGCCGACACGCTTACCGAGGCAGGCCTGTCGGAACACTGCGTCGCGCCGTATCTCGACACGCGGGACATGGCCTCGAAACTCGTCGCCTTTGCGGGTTCGGAGAAGCTTCGCGCGGATATTGCCGAAAGGACCCGCGCCCATGCGGCCACGGCGTTCGATTTCGACGGGTACGCCGGTCGGATCGAGGCGCTCGCCCTGTCGGACAGCCCCGATTTCGACACCGAAGCGGCCACGATCCTGGACAGCGGCCGCTTCGACCCGGACTTCTTCTGCGTCGCCGGGGCCGCAGCGAAGATGCCGCCGGAGGCCGCGGTCCGCCAGTATCTCGCAAGCGCCCGGAAAGGCGTCTGGGCACGCAAGCCGGAACCCGGCTTTCACCCGTATGTCTTCGCTCGCCACATGGCCGACGCAGTGCCCGCGCATGCGGATTCCTATGCCGAGTTCCTCAGGCGTGGGCGCCCCGAAGGCACCTGGATGGCGCAGGTCATCCGGGGCGGTTCCGCGGCGGCGGTGGGCGGTCCGGCGCCGCAGCGCAGCGCGCTGCATGTCCATGCGTATTACACCGACCAGTTGCAGGACGTGGTGCGGCGCCTGGACGGCAACCTCACGCGCCCCGACCTTTACGTGAGCGTTGCCGATGCCGCGGGCGCGCGCGCCGCCAGGCGCCATCTCGCCGGCTATTCCGGCACGGTCGCCGACGTGTCGGTCGTGCCGAATGCGGGGCGCGACATCGGTCCGCTGCTGACGCGTTTCGGGCCGGAACTGGTGCGCGACTACGAGGTGATCGGCCATGTCCACACGAAGAAGAGCGCGCATGTCGAGAACGCCGAGACGGTCAGGGCCTGGGTGGAATTCCTGTATTCCGGCGTCCTGGGGGGCGGGAAGGCCGGACCGATGATGGACCGGGTTCTTCACGCGATGCAGGGCGATAGCGGCATCGGTGTCGTCTATCCCGACGATCCCACCCTGATGGGCTGGACCAGGAATCTCGGCCATGCCCAAGACCTAGCGCGGCGCATGGGTTTCGGGTCCCTGCCGGATGCGTTCAATTTTCCCATCGGCACGATGTTCTGGATGCGCAATGCAGCACTCGAACCCTTCGTCGATCTGGGCCTGGCATGGTCCGACTATCCGAACGAACCGGCACCCAACGACGGCACCATGCTGCACGCGCTCGAACGGCTTTTCGGCATCGTGCCCGTGCTGAAGGGCTGGACGACGGCGGTCACCCATACGCCCGGGATCTCGCGCTGAGCGGGTGTCCCCGTGGCGCAGCGCGTGGCCATGAACAAGCTGCCGAAGGCGTTGCCGAACCGGGCCGGCTTCTTTCCCATCCGGGTCCAGGGGGCACCTGCAGGTCATGCCCGCGGCATCCGCGCCGACGGGCATGACGCGGCCGTCCGGGCATTTTCCCGATGCCGGGCTCCATGCGGGGGAGCCCCGGGGATCAAATCTTGTCAGCATGCTGCGATGGCGTGGCGGAGCCGGTGGGATTCGAACCCACGGAACCCGCTAGGGCTCAACGGTTTTCAAGACCGCCGCAATCGACCACTCTGCCACGGCTCCGGGATCGGGCCTAAAGCGTGACGCCGCCGCGGGCAAGGGCCGGGTGCGGCGGAAGGCCCGTGCGCCATCGGCAGTCTCTTGCCGGTTCGCGGGGGGCGGGCGCGTGCGAAATCGCACGTGCCTTTGACATATGTGAACGGTATGTTAACCACGCGCCGGGGATGTGTGTGGAATATTCCCGGCGCTGAAGCGTCGTCCCGCGAACAAGCGTGCCCTTCACCGATATAACGAGTGCCCCCATGTGTGATCTCTGCTTCATCCCGAAATGCAATTGCGACGCGGTGCTGGCCGACAGCCAGGTCTCCGATCCCGATGGCGCGTCCGGTGTCGCGGTGCGCGCGGCCCCGCCGCCGACCCTCGCGGATGCGCTGGCGCTGGACAGCAGCCAGCACTGGACGCAGGACACGATCCGCTACGGCTTTCCCGACACGGCCGACGGGTTCACGGGCGGACTGTCCTACTACTCGCCCTATGACGAACCCGGATCGCGGCTGACCCTGTCGGAATTCGGACGCGACAGCCTGCGCGACGGGTTCGCAGAATGGGACGCGGTGACCGCGCTCGGCATCGTCGAGGCCCCGGCCGGCACCATGGCCGAGATCAACGTGGGCGCGTCGGGCCTCCCCTCCACGGCCTGGGCGTATTACCCGGGCGGCCAGGCCGCCAATGGCGACATCTGGTTCAACACGGGCCAGTGGTTCCTCGATGCGCTGGCGGGCGGGAGCGGGCCCATCATCGGCAGCTATGCCCATGCCACGGGCATGCACGAATTCGGCCACGCGCTGGGGCTGAAGCACCCCCACCAGGTGTCGGGCGGCGGCACGGCGGTGCTCGATCCCGCCTATGACGCGGTCGAGTTCTCGATCATGTCCTATCGCTCCTACCCGGGCGGAGCGGTCGGCGCCTACACGATCGAAAGCTGGGGCTACCCGCAGACGCCCATGATGCTCGACATCGCCATGATCCAGGAGATCTACGGCGCGGACTACACCACGCTGGCGGGCGACACGACCTACACGGTCAGCACCGCCACGGGCGAGATGTTCGTCGACGGCATGTCCCAGGGCACACCGGGCGGGAACCGCGTGTTCCGCACCCTGTGGGACGGGGACGGCACCGACCATATCGACCTTGCGCAGTACACCACCAGCATGCATGCCGACCTGACCCCCGGCCGCGGCATCCGTTTCGACACCGACGGCAATTTCCAGGCGGCGCGGCTGGCCAGCGGCACCCATGCCGGGTTCAACATCTACATGTCCCTGCTGCATGACGGCGACACGCGATCGCTGATCGAGAACCTGACCACCGGGTCCGGCGACGACGTGCTGATCGGCAACGCGGCGGCCAACGTGCTGGCCAGCGCGGACGGTGCCAACAGCTTCACCGGGGGGGCTGGCGCGGACCGGCTGGTGCTGGGTGCCGGCGCGGACACGGTGATCGACAGGCTTGCGGGGCTCGACGGCGACACGGTCATGGGCTTCGACGCCGCGCAGGACCGGGTGCAGGTGCGGGACGCGCAGCCCGACACGCTGACGGCCACGCTGTCGGCGGGGCTGCTGACCCTGACCATGGGCGCGACGGTTGCCCGCGTGGCGTTCGACGGGCTCGACCCGGCATTCGACACGGTGTCGGTCACGCCGGACGGCCCGGACCTGGTCCTGGCGTTCAGCGCCAGCGGCAATCCCGACACGCCGGACACGCCCGACACCTCGACCACGCCCGAGAGCCTTCTGGCCGAGGCGGTGGCGGCCTACACGGCGGCGGGGCGCGCGGTGATCGAGGCGGTGGCGGGCGACGACGAGGTGAAATCCCCCGGCGGCGGTGCGGTCCTGATCGGCGACGATGGCTTCACCCGCCTGCGCGAGGGCACGGGCGACGACGTGATGTATGGCGGCGCCGGTCCGGACCATTTCGTGTGGAACGTCGCGCGCGCGGACGCGGAGCGCGACACGGTTCTGGATCTCGACTTTGCCGGGGGCGACGTGCTGCGCCTGTCGCAGGCCGCCGGGTCGATCTGGATCAAGAGCGACGCGGACCTGTCTGCGGCCATCGACAGCGGCCTTCTGACGGCGCGGTCGAACGGGGCGGGCGGCACGGAACTGGCGCTGGCCGCCGCCCCCGGCCGGGTGCTGGACCTGGCGTTCCACGTCCATCCCGACAGCGGCCCGGCCGCGCCGGACACGCCCGACATCTCGACCACGCCCGAGAGCCTTCTGGCCGAGGCGGTGGCGGCCTACACGGCGGCGGGGCGCGCGGTGATCGAGGCGGTGGCGGGCGACGACGAGGTGAAATCCCCCGGCGGCGGTGCGGTCCTGATCGGCGACGATGGCTTCACCCGCCTGCGCGAGGGCACGGGCGACGACGTGATGTATGGCGGCGCCGGTCCGGACCATTTCGTGTGGAACGTCGCGCGCGCGGACGCGGAGCGCGACACGGTTCTGGATCTCGACTTTGCCGGGGGCGACGTGCTGCGCCTGTCGCAGGCCGCCGGGTCGATCTGGATCAAGAGCGACGCGGACCTGTCTGCGGCCATCGACAGCGGCCTTCTGACGGCGCGGTCGAACGGGGCGGGCGGCACGGAACTGGCGCTGGCCGCCGCCCCCGGCCGGGTGCTGGACCTGGCGTTCCACGACCCCTACGACATCGCCTGACCCGCCGGCCCGGCCGACGTTGCCCGCAGGACACTGGCCGGCCGGGGTATCCTTTTGCCGCTTTGCCGATGTCCGGGCGTGTTGCTATGGGCACGGCGACCCAGTCCAGTTGAAAGTCAGTCCCATGGTTCAGTCCCCGCATGCCCCGATCCCCGAACTCTACGTGTCGTATGACAGCGCCCAGAAGCTGAAGATCGAAGCGGGCGAGATGCCCAGCTGGGATCTCACCGCGCGCCAGATGTGCGATCTCGAACTGCTGATGAACGGCGGGTTCAGCCCGCTCAAGGGGTTCCTGGGGCAGGCCGATTACGACGGCGTGGTCGACGAGATGCGGCTCGCGGACGGCACGCTCTGGCCGATGCCGATCACGCTGGATGTCAGCGAAAAATTCGCCGACACGATCGAACCGGGCACCGACATCGCCCTGCGCGACCCCGAGGGCGTGATCCTCGCGGTGATGAACGTCACCGACCGCTGGACCCCGGACAAGACGCGCGAGGCCGAAAAGGTCTTCGGCGCCGACGACATGGCGCATCCGGCGGTGGCCTATCTGCACCGCAGCGCGGGGCCGGTCTATCTCGGCGGGCCGGTCACCGGCCTGCAGGCCCCGGTGCATTACGATTTCCGCGCCCGGCGCGACACCCCGAATGAGCTGCGCGCCTATTTCCGCAAGCTCGGCTGGCGCAAGGTCGTGGCCTTCCAGACCCGCAACCCGCTGCACCGCGCGCATCAGGAACTGACCTTCCGCGCCGCGAAGGAAGCGCAGGCCAACCTGCTGATCCACCCGGTCGTGGGGCTGACGAAGCCCGGCGACGTGGACCATTTCACCCGCGTGCGCTGCTACGAGGCGGTGCTCGACCAGTACCCGGCGGCCACCACCACGATGTCGCTGCTGAACCTGGCGATGCGCATGGCGGGTCCGCGCGAAGCCGTGTGGCACGGGCTGATCCGCCGCAACCACGGGGTCACCCATTTCATCGTCGGCCGCGATCACGCGGGCCCCGGCAAGAATTCCGCGGGCGAGGATTTCTACGGCCCCTACGACGCGCAGGACCTGTTCCGCCAATACGAATCCGAGATCGGCGTCGAGATGGTGCCGTTCAAGCACATGGTCTACGTGCAGGAACGCGCGCAATACGAACCCGCCGACGAGATCGAGGAGGGCGTGACGGTCCTGAACATCTCGGGCACGGAATTGCGCCGCCGCCTGCGCGAAGGGCTGGAAATCCCCGACTGGTTCTCCTTCCCCGCCGTGGTGAAGGAGTTGCGCCGCACCTCGCCGCCGCGCGACCAGCAGGGCTTCACCGTGTTCTTCACGGGCTTTTCGGGGTCGGGCAAGTCCACCATCGCCAACGCGCTGATGGTCAAGCTGATGGAAATGGGCGGCCGGCCGACCACGCTTCTGGATGGCGACGTGGTGCGCAAGCACCTCAGCTCGGAGCTGGGGTTCTCCAAGGAACACCGCGACATCAACATCCGCCGGATCGGCTATGTCGCGTCGGAAATCACCAAGAACGGCGGCATCGCCATCTGCGCGCCCATCGCCCCCTATGCCGCGACCCGCGCGCAGGTGCGCGAGATGATCGAAAGCTACGGCGCCTTCGTGGAGGTCCATGTGGCGACCTCGATCGAGGAATGCGAACGGCGCGACCGCAAGGGGCTCTACAAGCTGGCACGTGAAGGCAAGATCAAGGAATTCACGGGGATCTCGGACCCTTACGACGTGCCTGAACATCCCGAACTGCGGCTCGACACCGAAGGGACCGACGTGGATTACTGCGCGCAGCAGGTGCTGCTGAAGCTCGAGAGCCTGGGGCTGATCGGCGCCGGATCCTGACGGGTTGGCCCGGTCCGGGTGCCCCGCGCCCGGACCGTGCCCGTGCCGCTGCTGGGTCCGGACAATGTCACTGGACCTGAAGACCGTCCCTGGGGTAACCAGACGGAGGTTCCCGCGGGAACCGAGGTGGCCCTGTATGCTGGTAACGAGATGACATCCGACCCCCCCAAGAAGCTTCTCAAGACGAAAAAGCGCGGGCTGAGCAAGATCCTGTGGATGCGCAACATCCTGATCGCGCTGAAACGCAACTACCTCGTCCGGGTCTGGGGCATGGACATCCACCCGTCGGTGCGCGTGGCGATGTCGGCCAAGCTCGACCGGACCTTTCCCGTGGGCGTGCATGTGGGGGAAAACACCTCCATCGCCTTCGAGGCGCGGATCATGACCCATGACCGCACGCGGGGCCTGTACCTGCACACCCGCATCGGGCGGAACTGCTTCATCGGCGGGCGCAGCATGATCCTGCCGGGGGTGGAGATCGGCGACAATTGCGTCATCGGGGCCGGGTCGGTGGTAACCAAGTCGATCCCGCCGCGCTGCGCCGTGGGCGGCAATCCGGCGAAGATCCTGAAGGAAAACATCGAGGTCGGCCCCTATGGCCGGTTCCTCACCGCCGACGAGACCGAAAGCAAGCTGGTCGAGGCCGGTCTGGCGTGACGCTCGGGTGGTTTGTCCACTTCTTCGGCCTCGCCTTCGTCTACGCGGCCCTCGCCACCGGCCTGGCCGTCGGGGGGCTGGCCGGGTTCGGGCGCGTCCGCGCCGCCTGGCACGCGGCGCCCGCGATCATGGCCACGGCCTTCTTCGTCTTCCTGACCCAGCATCCCTTTCCGGACCCGGCCGTCATGGACTGCCCGCTGGCGCGTGCCGAACCGCAGCTGCGCCCGTTCCATTTCCTCGATACCGTCGCCATGCTGCACGACAGGGGCGTGGGGCTGCGGGGCTGGCTCACCAACAAGACGCTCGCCGCGGTGGTCATGAATGTCGTGATCTGCGCGATCATCGGCGCGGCGCTGGCCCGGCACGTGCGCCGGTTGCGGACCGCCGCGCTGTTCGGCGCGGGCCTGACCCTGTCGGTCGAGCTGACCCAGCTCACCGGGGTCTGGGGGCTGTTTCCCTGCCCCTACCGCCAGTTCAACGTGGATGACCTGATCCTGAACATGACGGGCGTGCTGTCGGGCTTCGTGCTGGTCCGGCGCGTCCTTGCACGGGGCGGGGTGCGCGGCACCTGAAGGCCCGTCCCGGCGCACGGGACGCGGCGGCCATGTGCGCGTTGACGGGACAGGCGCCCTGACCTAGGCATGGACCTGCAGTTTGCCGATCGTCCCTGTAACTGGTCTTCGCCGGGTAACACGCCATGAACAAGATACGCTTTGCCGTCGTCGGGTGTGGATACGTGGCCGATTACTACATGCGCACGGCGGCGAACCATCCCGATGTGGAGATCGTGCGCGGGTACGACCGCAGCGCGGACAATGCCCGGCGCTTCACCGCTTACTGGAACGTGCCCGCCACCGACGACGCGGACGCGTTCTATGACGGGCTGGCGGTGGACGCGGTTCTCAACCTCACCAATCCGGACAGCCATTACGCGGTCACCCGTGATGCGCTGACGCGCGGTTTCCCGGTCTACTCGGAAAAGCCGCTCGCCATGGAGGTGCCGGACATCTTCGCCCTGCGCGACCTTGCGCGGGACAAGGGGCTGGCGCTGGCCTCCGCCCCCTGCAACCACCTGTCCGAGGTCTTCGCCGCCACCCGCGACGGGCTGCAGGCGGGCCATGTCGGCCGCCCGCTGCTGGCCTATGCCGAGATGGACGACAATTTCATCGCCCGGACCCCCTACGAGACCTGGATCAACCCGTCCGGCGCGCCCTGGCCCTTCGAGGACGAGTTCGCGGTCGGCTGCACGCTGGAACATGCCGGCTATTACCTGACCTGGCTGATCGCGCTGTTCGGGTCCGTCCGCGCCGTGCATGCCTTCGGGGCGCTGTGCCATCCCGGCAAGCCCGTGCCCGAGGGCCGCAGGGAAAGCCCCGATTTCACCGTCGCCTGCCTGGAATTCGACAGCGGCATGACCGCCCGGCTGACCTGCGGCGTGGTGGCGCCCAAGGATCACCGGCTGCAGGTCTTCGGCGATGCGGGGACGCTCGAGGTCGAGGATTCCTGGTTCTACGACAGCCCCGTGAGCTATCGGCGCTGGCTGCGGATCCGGCGCAAGTTCCTGCTCACGCCGTGGCGCACCCGGCTGCCGGTGGCGAAATCGCCGGTGCCGCTGCCCAAGACCGGATCGGCGGCGATGGATTTCATCCGCGGCCCGATCGAGATGGTCAGCGCCGCGCGCGACGGGCGCACCAGCCGCCTGCCGATGGATTTCTGCGTCCATTTCAACGAGGTCGCCCTGGCGATCCACCAGGCGGATACCCGCCGCGCGGTCTACGAGGTGCAGAGCCGGCTGGAGGACCACGCCCCGCTGGCCATCGCCGCGCAGGCGGGGCGGTCCTCCGTGCTCGAGGACCGGCTGATTCCGGTGGCCGAACGCCTGATCGGGCTCGTGAAGAAATGACGCGGGACGGCACGCCGCCGCCCGTGGCGCTGCGGGGATGGGGCATCGTCGGGACCGGCGCCATCGCCGCGCGCTTCGCCGTGGCCTGCCGCGAGGCGGGCACCCCCGCCGTCGCCGTGG
>NZ_QDFI01000047.1 GCF_003254465.1 Meridianimarinicoccus zhengii | reverse complement strand
AAATGGCGTGGCGGGCAGTGGCTTCCAATCAACTGGAAGCCGGGCTTCTTGATAAGACAAGATGGCGCATCCTGCCTCGACGTTGCGCTCGACCGCCTCGGCGCATGGTTCGACGCCGAGATCGGCGACCTCGAGGACCTGCTCGACATGACAGGTCACGAGGGTGCCATCGGCGATATCGAGGCGCTTTATCGGCTGCATCTCGACGCCGACGCAGCCCCTGGGGATGTCGAAAGCCTGCTGAAAGGCGTGCGGCCAACGCTGCGGCGTCTGCTCAAGCGCGTGCGCTCGATCCCTCTCGATGGCCCAGCCGGCAAACCTATCCCTTCGAGCTTCAACATGTGGGTGTGCTGGTCGGGCGCGCGCCTGGAAGACATCCTTGCGACGCTCGACCGCGCGATGGCCGCGTGAACTGGGCCAAGGAGGCCCGGGTCAAGTTCCCGGGCCTTGTTTCACGTTGGGCTTGTTGGGAGGACAGACAGCATAGCGATATCGGCCATCGTTGATTGCACCGCAAATCACCGTGGCGGCGCAGGTCGCCCGCCTTCGGCAATAGCACTGCAATGTTGGTCAAAGCCCCCGGCCCCAATGCACTCTGTTCTCAGGCATCCGCGTCACGCCGCGTCGGAGGGCCGATCCTGCAATTCTTGGAGCATTTGGGTAACCTGTGTCTTTTGCTCGCCGGCGGCTGTCGCCCCGGTCAAAATTTGGGCCACGACATCAAGAACGCGGTTTTCAGTCTGCACCGCACAAGACTGCTCCGCCAATTGCTGCCTCAGGTTCGTCACTTCGCTTTCGAGTTCCGCGATCCGTGCCCGTTTCGCGTCACACTCGGTTTCGAATGCTTCGATGGTGCCATCCCTCTCGGCGCTCACTGCTTCGAGATGGCGGAGTTTGAATGTCACGTCGCGTGTCAATTGCTCCGCCTCCGCGACACGCCGCGCCGCGTCGGCCTGTACCGTGTCGTAGCTCTCCCCGAGCACGACGAGGAGCGCGTGCTCCAGCGGCCCGCGGATCTGCGCCACAGCGCGGGTCCGGACCCTTTCAGGAAGCGCCGCGACGACTGCTTTCTGCCGTGCGGCTTCCCTGTCCTCATGAAACTGTGCCAACGCGGCTTGGAACGATGCCGCATTAAGCGTCTTGGGTATGCCGAGCTGCTCGCAAAGTATTGTTTTCACTTGCGCTGCCGATGGCGATCCGAAATCCGCTTCGGCCTTCGCGAGAGCGCGCGCGAGGTCGTTGTACCCGTAGTTGGCCGGTCGGCCAGTCGTCTTTGTCATTGTCTGCCTCTTTGTCAAAGTCGGTTTGACAAACCCTTTGCAAACAGGATTCGCCTACCGAACTGGTGCGGCCCTCTCCTGAGCGCCAAGTGTGTCTGAAATATAAACGCGCAGATCGCTGTGCATCTATTGGTCGAATTTTTCGGCCTGTTCGGTGCACCGGCTCTGTCCCGGTACACCCATGCGTTGTGCGCCAAGTTTCGAAGCGCAGTGTCTCCTCCGCGTCGCGCAGGCTCCGGCCCGTGACGGGGGAGCATCCAACGACCAACCGATAGGCAAGAACGCGAGCGGCTGACCGGAGATTGACACCGCTGCAAAACATCCGTCGACAGGGGCAGCAGCGCGACCGGCCGCACTTCTATTCATCCTCATCGGGCGACGGATCGTTGTGCCATGCGTCGCACGCGGCCTTGTATGCCTCCACGAGATAGTCCGGGTGAGCCGCAGGGTCGTAGCCATGCTCTGAAGAGTGTGCCGCAAAGCTAGCCAAGTCAGCGAGCTCGGCGAGCGGCTCGTCCGTCCAACCGTAAAACTCGACTCTGTGCACATGGAGCTTCTCGACCTCGGTCTCGCCCTCATGGGGCTCGTCGCGCCAGTACCCATGCGTCGTCAGGAACACGGCCTGACCATCTTCCAGGTCGAGTTCGACAAGAACGGCATCGCGGTCGGTCGGGCTGGCGACCCCTGCGATGGCAATGTCGGCATATTCTTCATGGAATGCCGCGCGGGTGGCGAATTGGGGTTCTTCAGTATTCGAGAAAATTTGGATCTTCAGGGGCATACGCTCTTGTCTTTCATTTTGGGCCAAATGGCCGTTCACTCGGAGAGGCGAGGCGGCTGAACAGCCAACGCCTTCTCCGACGGGTTTCGGATGTTCCTCGGCCCAGTCTTCGACCCAGCGATCGGGTGATGCCCGATCGGTGGACGATGGCACGAGATCCCGCAGGGGGAATGATCACACTGCAGCCAGCAAGTGGCCGATATCCCGCCCCAGAAGGGGAGGAATATTGCGAGGCAGCCTACGTGAGGCCGTAATCCTGACCCCTCGAGGGGGATGATCGCACGAGACGATTTGAAACCTGTCCATACGCGCCCGACGTCCCTGCGGAACGGTGTCGTATTCGCGGCCTGGGCCAGTCACCATCTTCTCTGAACCTGCAGATGCGCCCCAGTTGTTACTAAAGGATGACGAGTGCGTGGCATTCGCCGACGCCGCGTCGTTTTTTTCGAGATCGGCAGGTCTGTGCGACCTGCCGATGCCGTCCATGATCTCGCGGTCCAGCACAGGCTGCACCTCAACACAGACGCGGCGACAGCTTCTGCACCGGAGCTGCGCGCCCTCCTGCGTCTCAAACTGCACGGCATGCGCAGGGTGGAGGCACTGGTACAGGCGTCGGTGGCCGCAGCCAGGCGCACGACCGCGGCGGCGACCGACGGACCGCTGATCAGGTTCCGGGCATTTTCGGCATCCCGAAACAAGGGCGACGGACAGGGGCGACATCGCAGCCGGGAAGCAGCGCTGACAGGTTTTCGGGGGAGATCCGTCTCTGGCGCGCGCTCTGGGCGACGCGCGCCGGAGGCGGCCACCCCCCGGACGGGAGGGGGCTGACGAAAGCGCGGGTCGTGTCCCTCGATCCAAGGAGCCTCAACATGCTCGATGCATTTACGACCCTCAACCCGGCATGGACCAGCAGCGTCGCCTTTGGCGATCTCGTGCGCTGCCGTTTCCCCGATCTGCTCGACTACACGCGCCGCACGGTGCGGTTCTGCGCGGGCACGGAAATCGACAGCCACCACGGCGCGGTATTTCTCGAGCTCGTGCCTGCTGTGCCCGCAGCTGAGCAGGCCCCCGACACCGGCGATATCTTCATCGATCCCGCTGCGCTGGCTCCGACCGTCGCGGTGGACCCGGACGCGCTCTGGCTGCGTCCGGAACGTGCCGATCGGTTCGACACCGCCCATCCCGGATTTCTGACGGACCCCTTCGAGGGCACGCCCGTGGTGGGGCGGCTCTACGGAGAGGCGCTGACGGCGCTGGAGATCGCGCAGGCCCGCCACCGGGCGCTGCGCGCAGCCCACATGGCGGACTGGCGGACACGTCGCGCCCGGCGCCGCCGGAAAGGCTGAGCCGCCCCGGCGGCCACTCCACCCTCACCGCACCGGCCTGCGCCCCTGCCCCGCGCGCGCGTCACGAGACACGCGCGCGGGGCAGGGGCGCAGGCCGGTCGTGTTTCCCAACTTTCCAGAAGCGGAGTTCTCCATGCTCTCCTCCATCCAGCCCTCCTCGGCGGACTGGCAAGCGCAGCTATGCGCGGGCCACGTCGTGAGTTTCAAATTTCCTCCGGCCGAGCGGCGCGCGCGCTGCACTGGTAAAATTCGGCCCTGCCTCGTGCTGTCCGTGTCCAACCACGCGGGCGTGCCGCACGCGCTGGTCGCCTACGGCACATCAGCCGATACGCTCGCCAACCGCGGCCATGATGTCGCAATCGAGACCCCTCGCGCCATGGCAGCAGCCGGGCTGCGCCGGCCCACGCGCTTCGTGTGCGCGCGGCGCGTGCTTGTACCGCTTACCAGCCCCCTGTTTCGCCCGCGCGCGGAAACCGGAACGCCCGTCCTCGGGCGGCTCGCCCTTGAGGACCGCCGGACGCTGCTTGACGTGCTCCGCGCCATTCTTGGCACAGCCGCCCGCTCCGACCGACCGAACCGACAGACACGACCGCGCCGCACGCTGCGGCCCGGGCCGGTTACGCCGACCCATTCCCAACATGTAGGACGTCCCCAATGACCCACGCACCCGACATCCGTTTCGAAGACCCGATCACCGAGTTGCTCTTCTCGGCCCTCGGCCAGGCCCGCGCCGCGCGCAAACTGCTCGAGCACGATCTGCTGCCGCTGCTCGCGCACACGCGGCGCCCCTTTTCCACCGCGCTCGCGCGCCGTTGTGTCCCGGAGCAGATGTTCGCACCCGAATTCCTGCGCGACCTCGATGCGTTTCTCAGCCAGCTCGACGCCGCGGTCGCCGCGGGCACTCACACCGCGGTGCATTGCGACCCGGACACCGGCACAACCTGGGACGAGGAATACAGGACGGACGATGCAAACGCGCTCGCCGAGGCCGCAGCCTGCCTGCGCGCCCTGATCAGCGCGCTGGAGCGCGTCGAGGACGCGAAGCAGGCCGAGGCGGTCAGAGGTCTGTTCTGACATCCAGAACGGCGGGCGGTCAGGAACCCGACACAGGATCCACCACGCCAGGCGGCCCGCATCTCAGCGGGCCGTTTCAAGACTGCTGCGGAGACAGAACCCCGCTTGTCAGTGGCCCGCACCCGGGAGAGAGGCGCGGGCCCCTGCGATCGCATCACTCAGGCGTCAATAACATGGGCGCCGAAGAACGCTTCGACGGTTTCGCCGTCGAGCGCGTGCTGCGCCCACTCAAACGCCTCGTCTTCGGTCAAAGGAACAAGTCTTTCCGAACCCGACCACTCGTTGCTGCCGCACCGCTCGCCGTAGGACGACAACGGGCCACCCGCGCCATGCAGGAACCAGGCGCCGCGCCGGGTCCGGTACAGTGTCTCGCTGGTGAACTCCCAATCCCCGGGGCGGCCGTGGTTGCTTTCCCCGACCTCGATTGCGGTTTCCGTGTCGTAGCGGCGGCCGTCGATGACTTTTCGCACGTGTCTTTCCTTTCCATGTGTACGCCAGGCAGCATCTGCGCTGCCCTGCCGGACAGGTGGGTGGGGTCGCACGGCGCCGGAAAGGAAAAAACGTGGGCCTTTGGCCTCTAGCTCCAGATTCGCCTTCAAGCCATTGCTTTCGCGTCTCTATGAACGCGAAGTTTCCGCCGAGCTGCGCAGACGGTCGCCCCCGCACGCTCTTGTAAAGACAACTGCAGGGCGCGCCAGCGAGACGTCGAGGTCCATGACCGTGCTCATGTCGACCGGCTGCGTCCCGAAGGGGGATGAGGCGAGCCGCAGAGCCACCCGGCCTGCCCAGGCATCGCTCGCGCAGCGCCCCTCGATCCACTTCCGCCCCGGCAACTGCGGGCGGACCCGAAAAAAAGTTGCCTGTCCGTTTTTGCGCATCCGGCAAAGAGACAATGTCTCGTGTGGGCGCAGTTCGGTGCCCGTCGGTCAAACAGAGGAGACCAACATGTACAGCTTACACCAGTCCGCGCTGGACACTTACACCATCGGCAGCATCGCGCGCGTGACGTGCCATGACTGGGGCTATGTCGCAGACCTGAGCGTGACCGGGCCGAACGGCGCCGACCGCACGGTCCGGCTCGACGTCGAGAAAGTGCTGCCCCACCTGCCTGTCGACATCCTGCATGCGGAATTCGTCGACACGGACAGCACGGCGCGCGCGGACGACGCGCTTGCCCTCGTGGCGGCGCATTTCACAACGGTTGAGGCGGCTCTGGAGGCGGCTCTACGCGAGGCCTGATCACGCCCCCGCCCGCTGCAGGCGCAGCGGGCGGGGTTCTGGCGCTGCGCGCCGCTGCCGGTCTGCCCTTGTGTGCTCCGGTGCAGCTGCATGGGTCCGACGACAGAACAGCACCGTTTTTTGATGCAGTGCGCGGGGACTAATTCCGCCTCGCCATGCTGGACACACCCCTCACCCGCAAAGACCTCGACGTCTTTTTCGATGTCACGGACCGAGGTCTGGGGCGCGTCCTGCGCGCGCTCGACATCCGCCTGGTTGGTGGCACCACGCGCTGGCCGGTGATCCTGCGCGCCCTCGGCCTCGATGGCAAGCAAGACCCGGCGCATTGGGCCGAACTGACGGCACCGCTGCTCACCGCAAAAAAGGTCGCAGAGCTGATCGGCGTCGCTGATCCCTCGATTGTGTACCGCTGGGAAAAGGGGAAGCTGCCCGCCGGCATGCCGCCCTTTCCAGCCGTCATCGACCTGTCCAATGGCCGCGAAAATGCGCGCATGAAACGCTGGCGCCGGGCCGAGGTGCTGGCCTGGCACGAGCGCCGCGCCCTGCCCATCTACGCGAGGGTCGCGCCGCCCTTCGGGGCCCTGACATCCCCGACATGACAGCCGCCGCGATGCCAATCTGCACCCGGGACACGGCGTTTTGCGGCCAGACGACCGGGCCCGCGGCCAAGCGACCGGGACACGGACACCCTGACGGTTTCACAGGTGGGAACCTCGGGGGGGTCTGTGTCCCAAGCGCGCTTTGGTGACCGCAAGCCCGCTTTGGCGACCCAGCCCCCCCTCTCCTTCCGATCCAGGCACAACAACACAACACCAAAGGACACGACCATGCTCGATCTCACCGGCCGCCCGGCCCCGCGCGTTCCCGCTACTCCTGTTCACGGCCTTGCCACCGCGTCCGCGGTCAGCGCGACGACGGCCAGCCAGCCAACCCTCGCGGACCTGCACGCCCATGTCTCGGCGCGCACCAACCTGTCGACCTCGGTCAGGACACGCTACCTCGGCGCGATCACAGAGGTTGGACGGATTCTCAACACGCCATTGACCGGGATCACCGCCGATCTGGCGCTCGTGGAGGACCGGTTCACGCTGACAGGTTTCGACCCCGCGCATTGGCCGACCAACGCGGCTTACCAGACCTTCCGGCGACGGCTGCAGGCGCCGCTGCGTGAATTTCTGGGCCTGCACGCGGCGCAGGCCGCGCTGCGGGCACAGCAGGATGACTGGACCCGGCTGTTTGCCGCAGTCGAACCACTGACCAAAGGAAAGATCGGAACCAGGGTTGTGTGGCACCCGATGAAGCTTGCAGCCCTCAAGACTTTCGCGCTCGTGGCCCGGTCTTACGGCTGGCAACCGCGCGATCTGACCTGTTCAGCCGCACGGCAGATCGATGCCGATTTCCGCGGCAACAAGCGCGGCGCGAACTATCGCGCGCTCCGGAGCCTGGACAAGCTGCGCGCATTCCCGCAGCTCCTGCCCCTGCTTCCGCCCCGTCCGATCGGATTTTCCGCACCGCACCGCACGCCGGTCCTGGCGCCGCTCGATCCCAAATGGGAGGACCAGTTCCTGCCGTGGATCGATGCGGCGACGAAGTCCCGCTGGGACCCCGTGGACGAGGTCTTCATGGCCGATCACGTCGGCCACGCGCATGTCATGCGCGCGGCGTTTCGCACCGCATTGCGGATCGGCCTCGACATCGGCGCGATCGACCCCGCAAGCACCGACCTGACCCACGTGCTCGCCGACGACGAGACGCTCTGCGCCATCGCGCGCGAGATGTTCGCGCGCAGCGCGCGGTCCAAAAAGGACGGGCGCCTGACGCCCCGCACCTCGCGCAAATATCTCAAGGCGCTCAACCAAGTGCGCGGACACCTGGGGATCGACACGACGTTGATCGCACAGGTCCTCGCCAACAACGCCGTCGCCCGCAAAGGGCGCAAGGCGGACAAATGCATGACGCCGAAAAACCAGGCGTTCTGCGAGGCCCTGCTGAACAAACGGCCCGTCCGCCAGCGGTTTCTCCTGTCCTTCCGGACGCTCCGGGAGGCGGCGGAGGCCATCCTGCAGTTCGCCGCGCTGGAGGGGCGCGCCCTCACGGGCCACGAGCGTGCGCAGGTGCGCATGCTCGGCACGTCCGCCTGCTTCGCGGCGCTCGAAATCGGTGGTGCACCGATCCGTGTCGGCAACGCCATGGCGCTGACCTGCCTGGGCGAAGACGCCCAGATCCGGATCCCACCGGAAGGCACCAAGCCGATACAAGTGCTGATCCCCGCAGAGCTCACCAAAAACAAGGCCGAGATCAGATTTCCGATCAAAGCCAACAAGTTCGGGTGTCACGATACCATTCGCTGGTACATGATCACGATCCGGCCCCTGTTTCCGAATGCGGATACCAGCCCCTATCTCTTCCCGGCGGTTGCAACCCCCTGGGCGCCACTGAACCCCGATTACTTCGGCGCGATGTTCGCCGGGCTGATGCGGACGGTCGTCGATTTGCCGATGACCCCGCACCAGATGCGGCACGGGCAGACATCGCTGCTGCTCGACAAGTATCCGCACGAAGTCGACGTGATCGCCAAGCGCATCGACGACAAACCCGCCACTCTGCGCCAATTCTATGGCTTTGTGAATTCCCTCAAGCTCGTCGAACGCGGCCAGGACCTGCTCGTCGGCATCATGGAGGAGTGACATGACTTACGACACACGGACCCGTGCCGAGATCGTCGCCGCGCCGCAGTTCGCCCCGTTCCGGGACGCCCCGCGCCTTGCGGAGATCGGCCTGCGCGAGTTGCGCACGCTCGATCGGTTCTTTCGCTTCGCGGAAAACCGAGGCGTGGGCATCCCCTCGGTCGCGGATTTCCTGGCCTTCGTCTCGGCGGACCGCTCAAGCCGCAGGCTGGACGACCTGCGCACGGCCTTCGACCGGCTGCTGCCGGCGGGCACACCGGTTCTCGAAACCATCCGCGACGCGATCCGCGCGAAGCGCCCGCGCACGCGGGCCTGCGATCGCCGCAGCCGGGCGGAGTTGCGCGACGATGCCCTGCTGGCCCCGTACCGCGATCTGGCGGCGTTCGAGGACGTGCCGCTCGAGGACCTGCGTGTGCTCGCGCGCTTCCTCGCCTTCACGGAAGTGCGTGGCATCACTGTGCCGACCGAGGCGGACTATCTTGCCTTCGCCGCTGGCACGGCGTCGAGCCGCCGCCTGCGCAGTCTCAAGTCCGCGCTCGACCGTCTGCTGCCGGGCAACCCGGCCGTCCACGTGGTTCTAGCCAGCGCGATCGCCGCGAAAAGCCCCGCGCAGCCATCCCGCCGCAACCGCAAACCGCGGGCCCGGTCGACGCGGCGGCTCGACGCCGCCGGGCTGCCGGCAGACTGGCAGGCCCTTCTGCGAAGGTTGCGTCTTGGCGCGGTCCCCCTGCATGTTGCGGTTCCGGCGGCCTCCGTGCTCGACAGCATGGAAGATGTGTTGCGCGAATACGCGATGGTGCAGCGGCAGGCCGGGGAAGCTGTCGAGATTTCCGTTGAAGGTGTGCGCCGGTTCGAGGCGACCCGCGCCGCGCATGCGGCGGCGCGCGCGGACCCGAAATACTGCGACCAGGGCAATCGCCCGGCGACACGGCACGCCGCCGCGATGCGGTTGCGCCAGTTCGCGGACGCCCTCGGACTCGATCCGGCGCTGCGCGCGGATCTGCGCGCCCATGAAAACCGGCTGCGCACGCAACTCGGCACCGTCGTGCCGCTGAAGTTCGGCAAGCTCGACGAGCTGCCAGGGCTGTCCGCCACCTGGGGCATTGCCGCCAGCCTCCTCGCGGACAGCACGTCGGCAGCGCGCCGTCCGACGCAGATTCGCTTGCTGAACGAGGCGGCCATCGTCGCGCTCTGGACCCTGCTGCCGCTCCGCCTGCGCGATGGGCAGCTCCTCTGGGGCCGAGACGTCCGGTTCGACGGCACGCGCTACCGGATCGACATCGAGACCAGAAAAGAGGACGAGCCGCTGCGCGGTCCGCTGCACCGGGTGCTGACCCCGTTTCTGGACGCGCTCGTGTTGCGCGGCATGGATCCGGTCTGGCTGGCGGACATGCGGCAGCGGGCCATGGACGAGCAGACCGCGCTCTTTCGCAGCGCGGGCGGCCGCATGCTGGCGCGCGGTTATCCCTCAAAGGTCTGGCGGGCACATATGGGCACCGGGGCGCATGTCGCGCGCAGCCGCGTGCACACGGAACTGGGACAGCTCGGTCCCGACGGCGTGGACGCCGCCCTCGCCCTCAACGCCCAGCGGGACCCACGTTCGGCCGCGTTCTACCAGGGCCGGGCGGTCGCCGCAGCGCAACGCCGCAAGGGCCAGGACATGGTGGACGAACTGCTGGAGGAGTGCGTTGCGTGAGGTCCCGTGCATGGGCCTGGCGTCGCGGTCGTCATTAGGTCGGGTTGGCTGGCCTTGGACGACCAAGCCCCTTGCCGGATGTGGTTTTGATGGTCTTTCGGTTCGCGCCGCATTGGCTGGATCGCCCTTTCATGGTCGGACCAACAGCTTTGTGCAAAAGCATGGGTCGCGCCAAAAATCTGTTCGGGCGGCGGCGAACAGAGGGGCGGGACCGTTTACGACCTCCGCCGCCCCGCGCTACTGGAGCTTCTCGGCAATCCACATCTTGATCAAGGATTGTCGCGTCACGCCCAGATGGCGTGCCTGCTTGTCCAGACCGTCAACAACCCACAGGGGGAAATCGACGCTCACGCGCTTGGGTTGATCGTTCCTGCGGCGCGCCCGGGACCAGTCCACAGACTCGCTGATGTCCTCTCCTGCGTCGAACTTCGCGTCGAAGTCAGTTGCCTTCATGGTATTCCACCTCCTCTGCGCAACTGGTCCCATGCCCCACGACTATATCGGTATGCACGCGCGCTTGGTGCGAATTGTTCGAGCGTGTTTCCGCGCCATCGCGTCCGCGGATGCGATAGCTTGACATGCACGCCAACAACGCCGGGGCCGTCGGGCTCGGGGAGTGTGCCGACAACGGTGTCCACGTCGACGAGTTGCGACACCTTCTCGATCGATTCCCGGAGCGGTCTCCAGTGGCGCTTCCAGTGCGCACCGGGCGCCTCCCACGGGTCACGGGGTGGAAAGCCGATGTGAAATTGCGGCGCCCCCATGCCGCGGACCTGCCGGGCATGGCAGTACAGGCGCAGCTGCACCGGCGTGCGGCAGCGGCGGATGTCGTTGACGTCGAGCAGCGCCCACCTGTCATGCGTCTCGGCTTCCATCGTGAAGGCAAAGCCTATCTCAAAGTTCCACCGCAGCGCCCTGTTCCGGTCGAGCAACTCGAGCGTGTCGAATATGCCGCTCCGCGCGAGCACCGGTACGGCGCGCCGAAAATCTCGGGCGTCGTTCGCGCCCTGCGGTCCGACCTGCTGCCGGAGCGCCTTCACCGACGCATATCCGCGAAAATATCCGTCCGGCGTGTCACCCATTCTCCATGCGCTACGAACCCATTCGTGATGCAACAGTCCGTTCAATACCCGGAGTGCCGCGAGCTCACCGCCGAGTGCCTCGTGGAGGTCGAGCGCCGTCCGCCCGATGCGATATTTGCCATTGTCCATCTGTTGTTCACCCCCTTGCATTGTTGGTGAGAACCAGATGGGTCCCACGTGCAGGACGCGGAAATGCGCGTTGCGCCGCTTGCGCCGACGGGCGCCCGTGCGGGCAGCCCGGTAGCCCGTCACTGTCTCCCGCGCCCCCGTGAATTGTGCCACGCCGCCCGTGAAAACCGGCCGGAAGACATGGCAAGATCCTGATCGGAAACGCAGATCCGCGCTTAGAACTTTCTTGAAGTGAAAGAAGTACAAGAAATCGACATGCGGTTTGTGTGTTTGGAGGTGCCAGGGCGGCGAGCGGGATCACGCTGGCCGGCACCGACAGGAATTTCCCGATCAGTCGGGCGTGCGTGTGCGCGCTCCACGGTTCTGTCGCGCATGCGTGCCGCCCCAGGTGGTCGTTTGGCGACTTTCACCCCTGCAGGCGCGCATCTTCGACACGAAGCACCCGGCACGAGCCCCCAGGCTCAAATGCCATCCGCTTGTTTGCACTTGCAGGATGGACTCTCGTCTCTTCTGCGTGAACTGGCGTCCGCCATCACCGCGGCCGATGTCCGCCCTGCCAGGCCTCGCGTGGCGACCCGGCAGGGCGCTATGGGTCACGCCGGGACGTCGGGTTCCGGGTCTGGAGGCCAGCCCCTGACGCTAAATGTTGATCACCTGTCCGCATCGTCGCGGCTTACCATGCTCAGGTACAGACAGACCTCGCGAAGATTTCTTCGGCAGGTATCGACGCAAAGACACTTGCACAGCAATATGTGTTTCAATATGCGCACACCCGTGACTTGCCGGACAATGAGGACGCTATGCCATCACCGCTGAATATCCGCGACATTGGTCAGGACCGGAAAGCAGCCCTCGAAGCGGAGGCGAAAGCAACGGGACACTCGATATCGGAAATCGTCCGGGGCTGTATCGACGCTGGCCTTTCAAGAGCCCGTGCCGAGCGCGAACGCGCCGCCTGGATCGCCTCGGCCAAAGAAGGGCTTGCCGATGAGGCGCGCCATCTTGAATTGCACGGGCCCAGCCTTGCGCGGTTCAGGCGGATCCAGGCGGAACGACCATGAAGCAAGGAAACATCCATCGCCTGCGCGATGGGGCAGAACTCGTGTGCCGGATTCAGACCGATCTCGGCATCGAGACGCCTTTCATTCTTTGCGCGCCTGTTTTCCCGCGTTCCGAATGGGGGGCGCTGACTCCAAAGCTGCATGTCGCCTTCCAGTTGGACGGTCACCCATACGTCGTGATCATGTCACAGATGGTCGCACTTCCCGGCGCTCAGATTGGACCAGTCGTTGGCGATGCGTCGGAGGCGCGAGACGAACTCGTAGCTGCTGTCGATCTTTTAGTCTCTGGATTTTAGGCAAGATCAAGCCCTTCAACATTTACTGTCAGGGGCTGGGGTCTGGAGGAGACCCTTTCGGCACAGCCGCCAGCGCCTTGCGTTGCTGTGCGATGCTCGCCTCGGCGGTCAGCACATCGTTCACCCGCCATGCGAGGGTCAGACACGCGGCGAGGTGGTCGGCCGCGGCCTCGATGCGCCGGCCATCCTCCGTGCCGCCTTCGGTGTACGCGTCACCTTCGTCCGTGTAGAACCGCGTGGGTGCGCCACCGGCGTGCGCGACGTCGTCATGGAGACACGCCAGCAGGGCATCGCCGCCCGACAGAACCGGGGCGGCGAACGGCGTGTCGGACAGGGCCACAAGGTGGTCGTCCAGCATGGTGCGGGCAGTTGCCGACATCGCGGTGCAGCCTCCTGGAACAGGCGCCGCGCCCGCAAGGCCTTGGTCGCGAGTTCGAAGAGATCTGTCTCATGGTATTCGATCGTGAGCGTCATGGGGCTCTCCCTTGATGTGTCTGTGCAGGTCCTGCCGGTGGTTGTGTCATTGAGTTTTCTCATGGCATCGGCACGTTGCGCGGTAGCCGGGTTCGCACCGTTCGCTGCGCCGATGGTCGGTTACCGGCAGGCCTTCTGCCGAGCGGGCCGCGCGGGCCCCCGCCGCGCCGCGAGTTGCACCGCCCGCGACGCCGCACGGCGCGCAGTGTCGGCCACAAGCGCCGCGTGGGCCTGCCGCGGGAGCCGGTCTGTCCGGCGGCGTGTGTCCGACAGCACCGGTGCGCTGGCGCAAACCTTGAGCCCGAGGGTCGTTACGAAGCGCAGCACGGGCGTCTGCGACCCGTCCTCGCCCTGCACGATGGCCGCGATGTCGGTTTCATGCGCAGGCAGATCGTCCGCCATCGCCGCCGGCACCAACTCGTAGGTCGGCTCGCCCCAACAATCACCGACGCTGGCGACCACTGCCGGGCGCAGGACCTGCACCCCGTCAGGCCCGGGCGTGTCGACGGCCAAGCGCAGGGACATCACGTCACCGTCCGTAAACTCCGCTGTTTGGGGCGCGAACCCCGTCTCGTATGTGGACATGGCCACCTCCTCCTTTTGGCGCACACACCCCATCATCGGCAAAGCACGGTGAGGTGCAGGTCAAAAAAAACGAAGCGCCGAACCCGGAGGCTGACCCGCCCCCGCCGCAGCAGGGACATCAGCAATATTGGCCGGGTCTCAGAATGTGCCGCAGAAAAGGTGAAAAAAGTTCGGAACGTCCGGGTGCATAACGGCGGAAACACCTTCGTGTCGCACCGGCGCTCAGGATAACGCGACAGAACGTGCCGCAACCAGATGCTTCCAATGGTGTTGTCCACGCCACACAAGAACGACTGCGCGTTGTTCTGGTGACCTGCCGTATTTTGCGTATCCGTCCGGCGCGACAGCCGTTGACCTTCAACGAGGCTGCCAATTCCACGGTGCGAGTTCGTCGATGCGGTTGATCTTGTGATCGGCGATGTGGGTCAGCACCCATGTCAGCCAGGCTTCGGGATCGACGCGGTTCATACGGGCGGTCTCGATGAGGGTGTAGGCGATCGCCGCGGCCTTGCCGCCGCCTTGCGAGCCCATGAAGAGATAATTCTTGCGCCCGAGAGTCAGCGGCCTGATTGACCGCTCACAGATGTTATTGTCCAGCTCGAGCTGACCGTCTTCGAGGTAGTTTCGGGCCTTTGGCATGCGGCCAAGGGCGTAGCGAATGGCTTCGGCCAGACTGGTTTTCCCCGATATTTTCGGCAGCTGCTGCTTCAGCCAGGTTTCCAACTCGTCGAAGATGGGCCTAGCTTTCATCTGTCGCAGGACGACGCGTTCGGCGGGCAGCTTGTAGCGTGCCTGCTTTTCGATGGCATAGAGCCTGGCGATGCGTTCGATGGTCTCCTTGGCGATGGTGGAGCCGTTTCGTTCGAAGACATCCACGAACTTGCGACGCACATGCACCATGCAGGCCTGTTCCGTGGCCAGCCCTTCGCCGAACAGCCCGTTGAAGCCGGTGAACCCGTCGGCATGCACGATGCCCGTATAGCCCTTGAGATGGGCGGCGGGATGGGCGCCCTTGCGATCCACGCTGAACTGATGCCACGCACAGGGCGGGGCCTGGCCGCACCATGGCCGTTCATCGCGGACATAGCTCCACATCCGCGCGGTCTGGGTTCTGCCGGTCTTGCCTCCGATCTGCATCTTGACCGGGGTGTCGTCGGCAAAGAGCGTGGGTCCCGCCCGCGCCAGCTTGCCGATATGGTCGGCCAGAGGCTCCAGGAGGGCCGTCGATCTCCGGACCCAGTCGGTCAGTGTCGACCGATGCAGATCGACCTTCTCGCGCGCGTAGATCCCGGACTGTCGGTGCAATGGAAGATGATCGCAATATTTTCCGACCAGCACATGCGCCAGCAGGCCGGGGCCGGCGCGCCCGCGTTCGATCGGTCGGCTTGGCAGCGGCGCTTGTGCGAAGGCCTCGCAGCAGTTGCAGGCCATGCGCGGGCGAATGATTTCGCGGACGACAAACCGCCCGGGGATGTAGTCCAGTTCCTGCGTCACGTCCTCGCCAAGGGCCCGCAAGGTTCCGCCGCAATCGGAGCAGGTCTCACCTGGGGACAGAACCTCGGAGTGCCGCTCCAGGTGGTCGGGCAGCGGGGCACGGCTGTGCTTGCGTTTGCCGGGTTTGTCTTTATCGACCTGATCGTCGCCGGCACCTGTCTCGCCCTGCTGGTCAGCAGCGGCGGCTGCGATCTCGGTCTCCTCCTGAAGATCCAAATGCAACTGGTCCGCACTTTCGGATTTCGATCCGAACCGCGCCTTGCGCTGACCTGCCAGCTGATGCTCCAGCTTCTCGATCTTCAGCGCCTGAGACCTGGCCAGATCGCGCAATTGTTCCGCCACCGCACGCAGTTCGTCGGGGTCGGATGGCAGGGTTCCGGGCGTCTCCAGCATGGCTGGATTTATACCGCCGCACCGCGCACAAGGGAAGCTTATGGTGCTGGATTCTCTTCCAAATCTCCGGTCGTGAGCGGCCGCCACGTCTTTTGCGGCATGCGCCAGTCAATGCCTTCCAGAAGCATGGCCAGCATCGATGGACTGAGGCTGACTTTCCCGTCCTTCGCAGCCGGCCACACAAACCGGCCCCTCTCCAATCGCTTGCTGAACAGGCAGGCCCCCTGCGCATCCCACCAGATGATTTTCAAAAGATCACCCCGGCGCCCGCGGAACACGAACAGGTGGCCCGAATACGGGTCTGCCTCCAGCGTCTTCTCGGTCTGCGCCGCCAGCGTGTTGACCCCCGGCGCATGTCCGCGACCCCGGCCGCCAGCCAGATCCGCGTGTTGCTCGGCACCGGGATCACGTCATCAGGCCCTGGACCAACCCCAGAACCGAAGACAGCGCCGTCGGGCCCTCCACCACGACCCGCCGCCCGTCCGATAGCGTGATGTCGACCCGCTGCGCGAGAACGGGATTACCCGTCGGCCCGTGCGCCTCAAGATCAGATCCAGGACCAGGTTCGGCGGCCACGCCGGTGATCTCGACCGGAAGGAAGAGATTGCCATCTCCAGGATCGTCAGACACGTCAACTTCGGCCGGCGCGAAGCGCGGATCCCGCAGCCACGTGAAAATCAAGTTCGAGTTCATCGAATACCGACGCGCAACCTGCGCCACGGACACGCCGGGCGCCCGTGTCTGCCGACAGATCGAGCGCTTCTCCTCGTCAGACCAGAACCGCTTCTTCTGCCCCTTCATGCCCGTCATGGAGTGCCTCAAGATGTCCATTCTCGATCATGGACATTATCGACAGCAGACGCCCGTCGGCAGAGCGGTCACAACGGACGGATACTATTTTGCCAACCAGAAGTTTCTTTTTCCGCGTCACGGGCTGCGGCCCCACTTCTTCTCCGGTCGCCACGCGACCCCGGCGGCAGGGCGCCTCCGTCACGCAGAGGAGAAATCAGATGACGATAGGTCAACGAGTCCAGAAGATCGCGGCATTGCCGCGAGAGCAGCAAGTAGCCCTCATGCGCCTTGCCGCGCGCAAGGTCGAGAAGCGGAGCATCCGAGGGGATGTCCGCGGTCGCTTTTACGTCTACGAGGTCGGCCTTTCCCGGGCGGTTGTGCGTGCCATGCGCGACGAAGGACACGGCGAAATCATCTTCTCGGGCAAAGGCTACAATTCCCGCAGGTGGTATTTCCCGCTCGAGATTCTGGAATGCGCCGTCTATATGCTCAGCTCCGCGCATGGCCGTCTTGCGCTTCACGCTGAAACCTGTGCGGGGCGGCGGCATGACCAATACTGACAGCCGTCTCGTCCGTGGGAGCACCTTGCAAAAGGACAGCAGCATTGCGGCGGAGGCGCCCCTGGTCTCAAGGATGACAGACATTGCATCTGTTGCGAGCATCATGGAATTGCGCTACCGGCCCGCTCGCAGCGCCGGTTCAGCACATCTGATGATACCTGCCGAGTTGAACGCGACAATCTCCGAGGTCGCTGAGCGCGCAAAAGCTGGCGTTCCCAATGCAAGGCAAAGCCTGCTTGCGCTGCGTGCGTCGCGCGACGCGCGCCGGACCGAGACTGACGCCGATCGTGCGTGGCGCCTGCGCCAGCGGATCGCTTGGGAGTTGGCGCAGGAGAAGAAGGAAATCCGTCGGCATTCTGGCCGGCTTCCAGCTTCGTGGACACAAGAGTTGGATCGTGACGGCGAAGCTGGAGAGTAAGAACGACGACAGGGAAGTTGGGTTGCAAGTCAGGAGCTGGGCGGCAAAACGGGCGACGGAGCGGGGGGTGCGGTCGACCACGCTGTGGTCGACCTCAGGGCAGCGCATCCCCTCACCGAGCCAGCGGTTGCAGCGGTTACCGTCCATTTTACCGGCACTGGTCATGCACGGCGTAGTCCATAAAGCTGTTTGAAAGTTTGAGGTCGCGACATGGGCATCGAAACCATCCTGTTCCTCGGAGGCGCGCCCGCAGAGTAGCGAAGCCCTGGAGGTAGCCCGGAAACTCAATTCCGATGATCTCGGGTAAGCCCGGTCCATCCGGTGAGCTACCCCCCCGGCCCAAAGGAAAGAGACGGCCCATTCAAGGTCACGCTTGGCGGAATGCGTTGTCTCTGATCGTCCTGCCATGGCCACCGTCCGCATCGTCACTGCTTCAGCGCGACAGTATGTTGACCTGTTGGCGGTGGCGACGGTGTCGCCCGGTCATGCCGCGATGCCGGCGGTCGCAGGGGAACGGTCCAAGGTCGACCGTGGGCTCGACAGCGTGCCGACACACAGACTTCGTCCCGAGTGCCTTCTTTTCCCGTTCCCCACGAGCCATCCATGAGAGGACTTCAATTGCGATCAGACCGTTGGGGATAGCAATGGAGGTTTAGGCATATGCAGCCGTGCCTTGGGGGAACGGTGGTAGCGGGCTTTACCCCTGCTTCGGCGCGGCATCGAAGACGACCGAGACCCGGTCGAGAACGTCGATGGACTGTCGCCCCGCAATGTCGCGATATGCATCGACCTGGTCCCTCATCCGCTGCCGGATCGCCGCCAGCGCCGCGTCGGACTGGCCCCAAAACGCACCATGGACTTCCGCCATCCCGAGGTAATCCGGGATCTCGATGCCAGCGCCGCTTTGGGTGCTCACGGCCTCTTTCGCCGTGATCCAGAAGGGGTCCAGCTCGACCGCCCATGTCTCTGCCAGCTTCTCGAGCATCGGCAGGGTCAGGGTGCCCAGCAGCGCGCGCCCCGCGTCATCGACCGGCGCGCCGGTCAGGAACTCCGCGAGCGAGGCCAGCAAGGAGACGGTGCGCGCCGGGCGGATATCCCAGTGCACCATGTCCGCCAGCGGCCCCTGCAGGCGGCCCAACACATTCGAGAAGTCCGCGAAGCTGGGTGCCGTCTGGTGCCGCCCCGCGCGTTTCGTCTCGGCATAGGCCCCCGCGAGAAGGCGTGCGGCCTCCACTTGGTCGCCGATGATCTCCGTGCCGTCGTCCCGGTCACGCACCGCCATCAGCCGCGGCGGCAGGACACTGCTGCCGTCGGCACCGCCGGTCCGCCCGCCGAGCAGCACGATGATCGCGGGCTCCGTGGACTGCAGCATGCACAGATCGGCGCCCCAGAGCCCGCGCGGTCTGGCCGCCCGCACCCGGTCCAGCGTGTCGTCGGGGATCGCGCGGCGCATCGACTCGACCAGGTCGTAGAAGTTCCCGTCCCGCAGGATGCGCGGCGTGCGGATCTGATCGAGCACGAGATCGGTCAGGTCCCCGGCGGCGAACTCGACGATTTCCGCGGGCATGTCGGTCGCGCCCACACCCGAGAGCAGGGCGATATTCTGCACGCGCTGCCGGGCGGTCTTGTCGGACGACAGCACGAGCCCGGGCAGATCGAAGGTGTAATAGTGGATTTTCGCATGCGGGCTATCGATCCGGTCGATCCGCCCAAGCCCCTGTATCAGGCATTTCACGTCCGACGTGACGCCGATGATGCCAAGCGCCGAGGCCCGTTGCAGGTTGATCCCTTCGGCCATCTGGAAGGTCATGAACATCGCACGTTGCGCCGTCGGGTCTGCGTGCTTGCCATCGATGCCGAAATACTCCTGCGCCCGCGCCCCGGAGTTCAGGTGCACGAGTTTCTTGCCGCCGCTGATCTTCGTTCCGGGGGCAACCACGAACACCTCGGGCCCGCCGCGCCCGCGCCGCGCCGCAAGACGACGCGCGTAGGTCTCCAGCACACCGACCCGTTCGGCAAGGAACACTGCATGGCCGTGCTTGCGCAGGATTTCACGCATCGCATCCGCGCGCGCCGCATCGATCTCGTCCAGGAGCGGGTTGTCCAGCAACTTGCCGATCCGGTCGCAAATCGGCGTCGGGCTGTCGTCTCCCGCATCCGGCGTTTCCTCGGGCAGCGCGCCGTCCGGCACGGCCTGGCGAAACCGGGCCGTCCGTTCGGCCCGCCGCAGGCTTTCCCCGATGGATGCATGGCCGCGCTGGTCGGCGTCGCTGTCGCGTTCGCGCGCCCATTCTTCGCGCGCGAACGTTACCGATGCGCGCAGCAGGGCCAGGAAATTGCGGATATGAATCCGCGACTTGTCATGGAACTTGATCTCGCTGTGGGAGGCCCGTTTCGCCTCGGCGGATACAAGCGTGGTGCCCGTCGTGATGGCCTCCGCAAGCACCTTGATCCTGTCGATGATCCGGGCCTGGTCACCCGAAAGCTGCGCGTCGCACCGATGACTTGCGATCGGCGGATAGGCGAACGTCGCCGACGCCCGCTGCGCACTTTCGCCGATGCAGGCTCGCTGGCGCCGGACGACATAGGGCGCGAGCGTCCCGGCAAGCCCGGCCTGCAGCGCGTGCAACTCCAGCCCCTTCACTTCTACCATGCGTTCAAGGGCATCCATCTGCCGTCGCAGCGCGTCCGCATCGTCGAACAGGTCTTCCTGGCGGGCCTGGTCCTCGATCCGGCGCAGCAGCGCGTCGCGGTCGCGCAAGAGTTGCCCCCGTGCGCGCACCTTGCTCATGTGGCCATTGATCCGCTGCGTCGTGCGCGGCGGTACGAAGATGGAGGCGCGCCTTTCATGGAACGCCAGCAGACCGTCGAGGCCCTGGTTCCCCATGAGCGTGGCCGACAGGCAGGCGGTCCAGATCGCCGGGCTGCGCTCGAACACGATCGACCGGGTCGACGGGGCGAGGTAGCGGGAACTCAGCCGGTGGCTTTCATCCACGATCATCGCGGCCGCCGACTGGACCGAGCGATTGATTTCGTCGAGTTCGGCCTGCGCATCCGCGCCTTGCCGCGACAGGCGGCTGTGCTTGATCGCCTTGAAATTGCTCGGTGCCTGTCGCGTCCAGTTGCCCAGCACGCTCGCCGGGATCAACGCGAGCGCACCAAGGCGCTGCTGGTCCGCGCGCTCGCCCCAGGAAAAGACGGTCCGGTCGTGACTGACGGGTAGAACGGCGGCGAGATGCTTGCCGATATCGGTCTTCCCCGCGCCTGTCGGGGCCTCCACGAAGGCGAAGCCGTGTTCATGGATGGTGCCCGCCGCCTCGTATACGAGATCGGCCTGAAAGGGCTGTGGCGGTCGGCCCGCGCTGGTGCTGCCCGCCACCTTCCAGGGCGTGAAACCCATCACCTCCTGTACGGTGCGGGCGACCGCATCTTCCGGCGTGACCATCCGGACAAGTCCGCGCAAGATCTCCAGCGCAGAGTCGGTCCAGTCCCGGCCCAACAGCCAGAACTGTTCGGCCGCTTCGCGGCGCGCGGCAGCCAACGCGGGTGTTCCCGATACATCGTCCGTGAATTCGAGGTTTCGGCGCAGACCTCCCATCGAGAAATTTGCGCTTCCGGACAATACGGAGCGGTCGCTGACAAACAGCTTGGCGTGCAACATGGCGGGCGCACGTCCCAGCGCCTCCGCCGCAAGCGCGGGATCATAGGTGCGCAACTGGATGATGCCCCGCTCGATCCCATCCAGCGCCTGGATGGCGCGAAGATCGGAAAGGTTCTGGACGGAAAACCCTTTCGCCCCGAGGAAATAGGCGCGGGCCTCTTCGGACACCGGCCGCGATCCACCGCCAAGATTGCGCGCGGTCTCGGTGTTCGTTCCGAACACGATGCGGATGCTGCCCGGCGTGCGATCATCGAGATCCAGCACGATGTCGAGGATGATCGCCAGCGACGACAGGAAATCCTGGTACCCGGTGACGATCAGGCTGCTCGGCGCTCTCAGAACCTCCGCGACAAGATCATGAACAGACCTCTGCGCGTTGTCGGCCCAGAACGCGCGTTCCGCGGTGCCCTCCTGAGCGACCGGACCCCGCGCTGCCGGACGCGACAGGAATCGCGAAATGAGGCCGCCCTCCTTCCTGTCACGCACGCGCCTCGACCTCCCGACACTCCCAAATCCTGCTCAGGAACGCTGCACGACCCCGGGCCGTCAATCGCAAATGGGACCCGACCTCCACCCTATCGGGTCGTCAAGTGGACGCGGCCAAGATCGCGCCCGCGCCAAAGCTGCTGCAGAATGCACTCAACAATGTCGGTGGGATTGAGACGAATTTGGGCACGGGCTACCACGTCGCTGAGTTACACATCCTGGTGCGGGACCTGAAGGGGCGCGAGAAACGCGCGGACAACCATCGCTGAACGGACAGTGCCGCGGGCAATGCTTGCACGGGTAGTAATAGACAAGAGCTGGCGCATTATCTTGCTTCGGCGACAAATCTGCAGACCTCCGAGTTCGAACAGGAGTGAAAAATCAACCGGGTCACCTTGCGGACTTATATGTCCACGAGATTCGAAGAGATATTATGTCATTCTGCTACAGCTCGGGGCGCGTGCCATGCTGCCCCAAGAGCATTAGGCTGCTCTCACGCTCCTGCGAGGCCCGAAAGGTAGCGTGCGATTATTAGGGCGAGGTGCGCTCCGCCGCCGTTCTTGAAGGCGGTGATCTCCGACTCCGAGGTCTGCCCCGGCGCGGTGCCGGAGACTAGGTCATAGAAATCGGCCCACACGTTATCCGCCGTCATCACGTTCCGTGCGATCGGGATGTCGAGTTCTTCAATGTGGCCGAGGGTCGTCTCGCGTGAGTCGACAAACAGCGTCTCCCCGGCGATCAGCGCGTCGTCGGCCTCCCATAGTCGGCTTTGTAGGCGCCGATCAGATCGAAGTGGGTGCCCGGCTTGATCCATTCTACGAAGTTCACCGGCTCATGCGGCAACGCCGCCGTCGACACGATGTCGGCCTCGGCGCGGGCCGCGGCGAGATCGGGCGCGGCGACGACCTCCTGCGGCAGGTCGAAGAAGCCCGCCGCCAGCGCCTCGGCCTGCTGAGGGCGACGCGCCCAGATCGCGATGCGCCGGAGTCCGGCAAACAGCGCGGCATAGGCCTTGACCAGGCTGGCCGCTACGGTGCCGGCGCCTACGATCAGCATGCTCCGGCGGTCCGGACGTGCCAGTAGACTGGCGCCGAGAAGGGAATCTCGCCGCGGTCTTGATTTCGGTCACCAGCCGGCTCTCGACGATCGCCGAGAGGGCGTTGTGTTCGGCTTCGAAGACCAGCATGGCGCCGTGGATGCTAAGCAGGCCAGCGGCAGGATTTCGCCGGAGATGGTCACGGATTTCACACTTTTGCACAGGCCGGGGATATCCGTCGCCCGCAGGCCAGATACTCCCGCACCCCCGGTCCCCGGCCCGATCATGCGGCATCCACTGCGCGAACCAGGCGGGACAGCGCCGCATCGTCGATGTTGCTTTCGAACCGGAACACGCGGCCCTTCGCAAACCGCAGTTCAACCCACGCAACGGGGCCTGCGGCTGGGCCGGCTGGTTGCTCCACAGCGGGCAGCTCCATCGCGGGCACCATGCCAGCGCGCAGGAACAGTGCACCAGCATCAGGAGACCACAAACCCTTGCGCTTCAGCTCGTGACGCCACGCGTAGATCTGCTGCCGCGGCACCTCATGGCGTCGCGGCACCTGGGTTACCGTCGCGCCGTTGATCCCCACCGCGCTCACGATCGCCAGCTTCACCTCGTCGTCCCAACGTCGGCGGCGCTCAACACCCAGAACCTCACCCCGCATCGTCCCTCCGCCCAGAATATGCGTCGTTTGCGACGTCGTTATGCACGTGTCTTAGGGCCTCACGCTGAAATCCGGCAGGCGGTGCCAACCGGCCGGATCCGTTCATTCAATCCGAAAGCGTAAGCATCCGGCGCGGTGTGTGCACAAGGATGCGGTCAATTTCGTCGCTGCAGAACCCCTTGCGCGTCATCACCGGCACGACACCCGTCAGGATATGGGCATACCCGTGCCCGCCGCCGCGTCGAAGACGTGTGAGCGTGCAGATGTCCTGCGAAATCAGGATCCGGTCGCCCAGACCGACCTTCAGCAAGGCCGCGATCATCGCGAGGCGTCCGGCATCGTTCGGCATGTCGAGGTCCGAAAACGGATAGTAACTGCTCTCGATCCCGAAGAAGTCCCATTCGAGCACGCAGCCCGTGTCAGCCAGCGCCAGCGCCTGATCGGGGTGGGTAAACGTCCGGTCCAGATGGCCGATGATCACACGCTCCGGGTCCGCACCGACAGCCACCAGATGCGAGAGCACGGCTTGAGGCGAGCCCGGATCGCGCCCCGGATGGACCGTGATCGCGGCACCGGTTTCCTGCTGGGCCAGCGCTGCGGCGGTCATCGCGCGCTTTTCGTCCGGGTGCCAGGGATCGCTCACCCCGATTTCGCCGATGATGCCGGCCCGGATGCCCGTGTCGCCGAAACCGATCCGCAGATCACGGATCATCGCGGCGGCCATGTCGTCGGTCGATGCTTCGGCAAGCGCGGTCGCGCAGAATTCCGCGATGTAATAGCCGGTCCCGGCCACGATGTTCGCGCCTGAACTGCGTGCGATCCGCGCCAGACCCGCGGGGTTCGGACCGATGCCACGGATGGTCAGGTCGATGACCGTTCCGCCGCCAGCCGCGCGATAGTCGCCCAGTTCCCGCGAGATCAGGTCTTCGTCATCGAGGATGTGGTTGCCGTAGTGGCGGGTCCAGTGGAACCGGATGTTGTGGACATTCTCCAGCGTGACGGTCACGCGTTCCTGCGCGGATGCCGCAAGCGCGGGGGGCGTGACGTCACACAGCACATGTTCATGCATCATCGTCACCCCGAGCGCTTCGGGGCGTATGGGGCCGAGGACGGTTTGCGCGTGGTCGCTGGCCACGATTATCCGCCGACCCGGAACAGGGCCGGGGCAGTCTCGGCCACCATGCGGCGCAGATCCGCCCGCGCGACCCCGCAGCTTTCCAGCAGCAGCAGGAATTCGCGCAGCCCTTCGACCGGCGGCGGCAACAGGAACACGCCGCAATCGCTGGAGACGATGACCTGTTCGGGCGGTGCGGCGGCGATGAGCTCCGCCATCTGCGGGGCACTGACCGGCGGCACGGTGTTGCGGTCGTCATCCACATGGGTCAGCCCGGTCTGGGTCGCGTGCGACACGAAGAAGAAGGAAAATTCGACGTGGGCACCGGCAGCGGCGATCGCGGCGACCGTCATGGTGTCGTAGTGGCTGGCCGGAACGAGGATGCGTGTCACACCACGGGCACGGGCGGCTTCCACCACGCGCAGCGCTTCGGGCCCGGACAGGTGGCCGGTGTTCAGAACTGCGTCGGCCGCGGCGATCAAGTCGAGAATCTCGGGCAGCGGGTCCGGCAGCGGACCACTTTCAGGAATACACAAGCATCCGTCGATGTAGCTGTCGCCGCGTTGTTCCAGAACGGCGGTGTGTCGCGTGTGGTGCGTGGGCAGCGAGATGAACCGCGCGCCATCCCCAGCGGCACCATACCCGAGTTTCAGCGCGATGCGGACGTTCTCCGCGCTGATGCCGCCGGCTGCCGGCTCCATGATCAGGCCGCCGAAAACCTCGACCCCCAGATGGCCGAGATGGCGGTTCGCCAGCGCCGCCAGCCCGGACGAGTTGGCGAAATTATCCATCAGACCCATGCCGCGCATTCCGGCCGATGCGGCCTGCTGTACGGCCTGCATCACGTCCAGCGATCGGCCGTTGATATGCGGACAGGCGTGAACATGGTTGTCCACCGCGCCCACCAGCAGATCGGCACCGGGCATCGCGGGCGGCGGCAGGGTGTCAGTGGCGAAGGATTTTTCCGACGAAATCACGTGTGCGTTCCTTTTCAGGTTTGTCGAAGATGTCGGCGGGCGCGCCCAGTTCGACAACCTTGCCTTCGGCCATGAAAGCCACGCGCGCGCTGATTTCCCGGATGAAACCCATCTCGTGCGAGACGATGAGCATGGTCATGCCTTCGTCGGCGAGTTGGCGGATCGTATCCAGGACCTCGCTGACGAGTTCGGGGTCCAGCGCGGCCGTCACCTCGTCCAGAAGCAATATCTCGGGCTTCAGGCACAGGGCGCGCGCGATGGCGACACGCTGCTGCTGACCGCCGGAAAGCTGGTCCGGATAGCTGTCCAGCTTGTCGGCAAGCCCGACCTTTTCCAGCAGGCGCACGGCTTCGGGCCGCACTTCGGCAGGCTTGCGGCGGTGCACCTTTGTCGGCGCGATCATGACATTGTCCAGCACCGTCAGGTTCTGGAACAGGTTGTACTGCTGGAACACGATCGCCGTGCGGTCGCGCAGCTTGCGGATTTCCGCGGGACGGTCGAAATTGATCGTGTCCCCCGCCACGCGGACGACCCCGGATTGCGGCTTGAGAAGCCCGGTCAACACGCGCAGGACCGTGCTTTTGCCGGACCCGGACGGACCGATCAGCCCGACCGTTTCGCCACGGTTCACGGTCAGGGAGATCCCGTCCAGAACCCGCAGGGCACCATATGCGGCGCTGACGTTATCGAGATCGAGATGAGCCAAGTCTTTGCTCCAGTTTAGCGCCGAGCCGCGAGAGCGGATAGGACAGCATGAAGTACACGACAAGGATCACCCCGAACGACACGCCGGCCGAAAACCCGCGATTGTTGAAGACCTTGCCGACATAGGTCAGTTCCACAACGCCGATCTGCGACGCCAGCGCACTGTCCTTGATGAACAGGATGAAGAAGCCGAACGCCGGTGGCAGGATCACGGTCCAGGCTTGCGGCAGAACGACGTAGCGGATCGTTTGCAGAAGCGTGAAGTTCATGGCCTCCGCCGCGTGCCACTGGTTCGGGTGCACCGACTGCAATCCTGCGCGGACGATTTCGGCGAGGAAAGCTGTACCGATGAGAACGACGGTCACGCAGGCCACGGCAAGCGTGGAGATGTCCAAGCCGGAGACCTGGAATGCGAAGAAACACAGCATCAGTGTCACGAGAAACGGCACGCGGCGGAAGAATTCCGTGAACACCAGCGCGAATATCCGAAACGGCAGTGTCAGCCATCCTCGGGTCAGGCGGGTGACGGCAAGGATCGTCCCGAAGGCACCGCCAAGGATGCAGCCGAATGCCGACAACGCGATGGTGGTCAACGCACCTTGTGCCAGGAACAGGAGATTGTAGTAGGTGAGCAGTTCACCCAGTTCCGAAAACATTCCCACCATCACACGATCCGCATCTTCGTCCGGAACGCGACGCGCCCGAAGAACGCCAGCACGACCGACGCGAACAGCGTTGCGGCGACATAGACGACCGCAACGACAGAAAACACCTCGAGAGAGCGGAACGTTTCCGCGTTCACGTTGAAGGCGCGGCCCGTCAGTTCTTCCACGCCGAAAATGGCGGCCATTGACGTGCCCAGCGTCATCAGGATGTAGTGGTTCGACAGGGGCGGGAACAGCACCTTGGCGACGTGGGGCAGGATCACATATCGGATCTGCTGCAAGCGGGTGAACCCCAGAACCTCGGCGGCCTCCATCTCGCTCTGGCGGCGGGATTCGAAACCCGCGCGCTGAATCTCGGTCAGATAGGCCCCGGCGTTCAGCGTCATGCCGACCAGAACCGCCATATATGAGGACAGCAGGATCCCGATGTCCGGCAAGGCGAAGTAGAGAAAGAATATCTGCACGAGCTGTGGCGTGTTCATGAAGAAGACGACGTAGGCATTAACCAGCCACCGGGTCAGCCTGCCGCCGAATGTCTTGATCGCGGCGCAGACCGTGCCGATCAGAAGGCCGCCGCAAAACGCGAGGAACGCGATCTGCAGGCTCAGCCAAGCGCCCGACACGATGTACGGGACATATGGCCAGATTTGACCATACTGAAGAGTGTAGTCCATATGTCAGCCTCAAGCCGCCGGACGCGACGGGGTCACCGCGTCCGGCCTTGTGGAAAAGCGCTGGATCAGAACCAGGGCGACATGTCGACGTCGGTGAGCATCGGGCGCTCGAACCACTTCATCCACAAGTCGTCGACCACGCCGTCGCGGTGCAGTTCAAAGATCGCGACGTTCAGCCAGTCTTTCAGGTTCGCGCTGTTCTTTGCGACGCCAAGCGAGCAGTAGTAGACGTCCACGGGCGTTTCGACGACCTTCCACGCCACATCGTGCTTGTTCATGTGTTCGCCGACGAAATCGACCACATCCAGCATCGCGTCGCCGCGGCCTTGCGCTATGGCGCGGATCACATCGGGGTAGTTGTCCAGCAGAAGGACTTCGGCGTTCGGCAGATTCTCGGCGATGAACTGCACGGGAGTTGTCCCACGCACCTGCACCATCGTCACATCCGCGCTGTCCAGCTCGCGCCAATCCGTGAAGTCCTTGTCCTCGGTGGTCAGCACGCCGAACACCTCGGTGTGCACGGGGATGGTGAAATCGATGATCTTGGCGCGCTCGGGTGTCCGCGTCATCGCCCCCATGACCATGTCGATCTTGCCGGTGGACACGAACGGTATGCGGTCAGGCGAACCGACCTGAACGATCTCCAGTTCCACACCGAGCATGTCGGCGATCGCCTGCGAGAAATCGACATCGAAACCCGTGATCCTGTTTTGCTCGTCATAAAGTCCCAGGGGCGGCAGCGTCGGGTTCACACCCACCCTGATGGTTCCGGAGGACAGGATTTCGTCCAGTGACCGGGCCTGCGCCGGCCCGGTCATTGCGACCGTCGCCGCCATCGCGAGAGCGGCACCAGTCAGTACCGCGCGCTTCAGAAATGTCGTCATTTTCTGTTTCCCTCTTGGTGTGTCTGCAGTGCTTCTTGGGTCCGGCAAACAGCCTTGTAAGAACCGCACTCAGTTTGTATACACATATAACACAAGTAAAGAACTTTCTCGGATGCCCGAAACCACCCCCCCGAACAAAGACCTGTCCAGCGGCACGATCACGGTGCGGGTCAACGGCCGCAGTCTGCCGTGTCTGCCTGGCCAGACCGTCGCGGGGGCACTCTTGATGGCTGGATTCTATCAGATGCGTCGCAGTCCCAACGCGGATGCGCCGCGTGGCGCCTTCTGCATGGTGGGGGCGTGCCAGGAGTGCGCGATCATGATCGACGGCACGATCCGCCGCGCGTGCCAGACCGAAGTTCATGACGGCATGGAGATTCGTCTTGAAGGCGCAGGAATGGGCGGCGTTGCCGAAAATTCGAGCACGACTGCGACCGATGCAGGCGGCAAGACTGTCGAATCGGGGATTTCATGACCGAGTTTGCGGACCTTCTGGTGCTTGGGGCCGGCCCGGCGGGGGCCGAGGCCGCGCTTGCGGCCGATCACGCCGGGCTAAGGGTCGTGCTGCTTGACGAAGCGCCAGCGGCAGGCGGCCAGGTCTGGCGCGCGCCACGGACGCACGCGGCCCGGACCCGCTCCGACGCCGATCAGACGCGTGGCCGCGACCTGCGCGGCCGTCTGGACGCGTCCGGCGTGCAAGTGCGTACCGGCACCCAGGTGTGGGACGCCGTTCCGGGATTTTGCCTGTCCTGTGTATCCGAACGTGGCGCGACCCGTTTCCAGGCACCGCGGCTGGTTCTGGCCACCGGCGCGACGGAACGGGTCCGCCCCTTCGCGGGCTGGACAACGCCCGGCGTGTTCGGGCTAGCTGCCGCGACGGCCATGATGAAAGCCGAAGGCCGACTTGCCGGCCGCAACATCATTGTCGCCGGGCAAGGGCCGCTTCTGATCGCCGTCGCGGCCAAGGCTTGCGCGATGGGTGTCCCCCCGCGCGCCATCGTGGACCTGAATGGCCGGGGGGACTGGCTTTCCGCTGTGTCAGGATTTGCAGCCGCGCCGGGGTTGCTGCTGACAGGTCTGAAATGGATGGCCCGGATCGTGGCAGCCCGCGTGCCGATCCTGCATGGCGCAGACATCGTGCGCGCGCTGGGAGACGATACCTTGGACGCGGTGATCGTCCGCGACAGGGCGAGCGGGCAGGAAACGCGTCTTGCGGCCGACACGCTTTATGTCGGGAACGGGCTGACCCCGGCCGATGAAATCCATCGTCTGCTCGGCGCGGCGCAGGTTGCCGATGCCTTGCGTGGCGGGTACCGAACATTGTGCGATGCAGATCGCCGTAGTTCCGTGCCCGGCCTGTACGTGGCGGGGGACGGTGCCGGCGTCCACGGTGCTTTTCCGTCGGCGGCACAGGGGCGGATCGCCGGTCTTGCGGCGGCGCACGACCATGGGGCGCTCAGCGCCGCCGATTTCGCCCGCGCGTCGCGACATGCGCGCGGACAACTGAAGCGCCTGATGCGGTTCGCGGACGCGTCCTGCCGGCTGATGCAGTTTCCCGAGGACTCGCTGCAGGACATCCGGGGCGATACGGTGATCTGCCGGTGCGAGGACGTGACAGTCGACCAGATTCGCGCCGCATCGGGCGATGGTGCGTGCGATCTGAACCAGCTCAAGCATTTCACCCGGCTGGGCATGGGACCCTGCCAGGGGCGGATGTGCGCGCTCAATGCGGCCGGGGTGTTGCGGAGGCTGGCCGTTGACGCCGGGCGCGACTTGCGACTGACGCCGCGCGCGCCCGTGCGGCCCGTCGAGATGGCACAATTGATCGGGACGTTCGCGTATTCGGACATCCCCGTGCCGAAGCCGGCACCTCTATGACCTTCATCACCCACGATCTTGCCGTCATCGGTGGTGGCATCCACGGTGCCAGCGTCGCGTTGTTCGCGGCACGCGCAGGAATGGACGTTGTTCTGCTGGACAAGGGCGCGCTTGCACGGGAAGCTTCGGGAACCAACGCTGGCACGCTGACCATGCAGATGACCCGCGCAGCGCTGATCCCGTATGCGTTGAAGGCCCATGACATGTGGGTACGCGCACCGGAGTGGCTGGGGCACGATGTGGGTGTCGTCGCGTGCGACGGTTTATCGCTAGCTTTTACCGAAGCCGAAGAGCAGCTTCTGGCGGAACGGGCTGCGGCACGCCGCACGGCCGGGGCACCGATCCGCCTCGTGTCGTCGGCCGAAGCGACGCGGATCGAACCGGGCCTGAACCCGAGCCTGCGCATGGCCAGTCATTGCACGATCGACGGCTACGCCAATGCCTACCTGACCGGAGTGGCCTATCGCCGTGCGCTGTTGGAGGCGGAGGTGGCGCTGCGAGAATACACGCCCGTGGAGGGTCTGGACCCCACAGGTACCGGCTTCTCGGTGCGGACCCGAACCGGGGTCGTGGCAGCGCGGCAGGTCGTGCTGACCGGCGGCGTATGGATCGAACCCATGCTGGCGTGGCTGGGCATACACCTGCCGATCAGGACCCTTGTGAATCAGCTGTCCGTCACCGAACGAACGACACCGGTGATGCGCACTGTGGTCGGCATCGCCAGCGGTCTGCTGTCTCTCAAACAGTTCCCGCATGGGACGGTCGTGATCGGCGGTGGCTGGCAAGGGACAGGGTCGCGCGACACGGGGCATCACACAACGACCCACGAAAGCACCGTCGGTAACGCACGCCTTGCGGTGCACGCCATCCCCGCCCTGCGCGCCACGCGGCTGGTCCGAAGCTGGACCGGGTTCGAGGCTGAGACGGCCGATGCACTCCCTGCCGTCGGTCCTGTGCCGGGGGTTCCCGGTGCGTGGGTCAGCGGATCGGTACATTCGGGATATACGAGCGCGCCCTACATCGCGCACTGCCTTGTACAAGCGATCCTCGGGCAGGTCCCGGACATGCCGCTTTTCCCGATCGACAGGCTTCTGGTGCAGGACATGCCAGCCGCGACCGATTTCACAAAGAATGGAACCGAGCATTGACCATACTCACGCCCTCCCCGGCCCACATGCCGGATATCGCCGCCCTGACCGGCGTCCACGCTGCAACCGTCTGCCCCATGTCCGAGGACGGCGAGATACACGAGGCCGATCTTGCCCGTCACGTCACCGCGGTATCGGAAGCGCCGGCTGTCCGGGGCCTTCTGGTCAACGGCCACGCGGGCGAGGGGCATCTGTTGTCAGCCGAAGAACGCCGCCGCGTCCTCGACATCGTCCTCGACGTCGTTCCTTCCGGGTGCTTCATCACGGCCGGGGTGACGGCGGAAAGTACTGCGGCCGCCGTGTCGGATGCCGTTGCCGCAGCCGAGAGCGGTGCCGACGCCATTCTGGTCTTTCCGCCCAACCACTGGGCAATGGGGCTAGATGACACCATCGTGATAGAGCATCACAGTGCCATTGCCGCGGCCAGTGGTTTGCCGCTTGTGCTGTACAAAGCGCCTCTTGGTTGGGGCCATCTGTCCTACAGCGCGCAACTCTTGTCGCGCCTTTGCAGCCTGGACGCGGTCGCGGGGATCAAGGAAGGCGCATGGGACGTCGCGGCCTATGAAGAACTGTGGCGGCGGATCAAGGTTGAACGGCCCGGCGTCGCGGTCATGGCATCGGGCGATGAACATCTGATGGCGTGCTACCAGGTTGGCACCGACGGCAGTCAGGTGTCGCTCGCCGCGCTTTTTCCCGGTCAGGTGACGGGATTGTTCGATGCCGCCAAGACGCAGAACTGGCAGCTCGCGCGGCAACTGCACGAAGGGATCTATCCGCTGGCTGCCGAGATATATCGCCGCGCGCCCGGATACCTTGCGACGGCGCGTCTGAAGGCGGGGCTGAAGATTCTGGGTCGGATTGGGTCGGACCGGGTGAAACGCCCGATGCGGCAGTTGCTGCCGGGAGAACGCGATGCGCTCTGTCGCGCAATTACAAAGAACGAGGACACGTCGCGATGAGAACGAGCTTCGGGGAAACGCGCTCCGCCTTTGGACGCCGCTATGCCGTCATCAGTCAGGATAGCCACGAACGGGTTACCCTGCCACTTTGGCCGGAGTGCGGATTGGTCCACCTTGTCACACCCGCGCTGGGTGCCGATTTCGCGCTGTTCCTCGTGACGGCGGATCGGACGACGACCATTCCCGGACCGGCCGAAGACGTCGAGCGTTTCGTTCTTCGGCAGGACGGGACTGTCCGTATCGGGGTCGACGATGCACCGACGCAGGTGTTGGGTGACGAAGGCTACGCCTTTTTGCCCGCTGGGTGCGCAAGTCGCCTGGATCTGACCGCAGGTGCCGCAATGATCGTTCTCGAACGGCGCTACCGCGGGGTGGCGGATATCGCGGCTCCTGCCCCTTTCTTCGGCGCGATCCCCGCGGTGACGGCCACCCCCATGAAGGGCGACGCGCGGCTGATGCTACAGAAACTGTTGCCGGAAGGCACCGCGTTCGACATGGAAATCAACGTGATGGATTTCGCCCCCGGTGCGAGCCTGCCCTACGTCGAGACGCATTTCATGGAACACGGTCTAATCCTGCTGAACGGCGGCGGGATTTACCGGTTGGAGGACGCCTGGTTCCCCGTCGATACCGGGGATGCGATCTGGATGGGGCCGTTCTGCCCGCAGTGGTTCGGCGCGATCGGTCACGGCCAAGCGCGCTACCTGATCTACAAGAACTGGAACCGCGATCCGCTGCACGGCTGATACCGCCGCGCGCCGGGTCAGCTTATCTGGTCCAAAGAGTAGGCAATCAAACTGCGGATGTGCGCGGCCACCGCATGACGTGTGTCGTCGCGATTTCCTGACTCCAGAGCATCGAGAATTGCCGAATGTTCTGCAAAATCCGACGCCACGCGTGCATGGATATCCGTAATCTCGTACAAGCGCGTCGTCACGCGGAGCCGTTCGACAATGCCGAACATGACGGCGTTCCCGCAATGGCGTCCAAAAAGCCGGTGAAGCCGATCGTCGGAATCCCAGTGCGCTTCCGAGTGTTCGTCCCTGTGTTCGTTCAGGTACGCCATCTCGCGGCGAACCGCCAACAGTTCGGCTGGGGGAATGCGACCGATGGCCAGTGCGCCCGCCTCCGGTTCCACGATCAGGCGCATTTTCAGACTTTGTAGATACTCCTGAAGATCCACGCTGCGCACCATGTAAGAGCGGCCGGAGTTCTTCTGGATCATCCCTTCGCCTTCAAGGCGCTGGAGTGCCTCGCGAAGCGGGGTTCGCGACACGCCGAGTTGTTGGGCCAGCCGCATTTCGATGATGACTTGCCCGCTGGCCAGAGACCGATTGCGAATGAGTTCGGTCAACCGCGTGTGGACGCGATCCGACAGGGCGCTGTGCGCGATGCTGCCTTCACGTTCGTCGGCTGCAATCGACATCACACTAACCGCTGAAACCGAAAAACGGGCGGCGGGCACAATGACCCCGCGCACCGCGTCCGGTTTCGGTGCGACGGGCACAGGTCATCGTCGATCCGCCCGAACAGTCGCTGCTGCCCGGTCGTGACAGGCGACCCGGCGCGGGCGTAGGATTGGTTCCTGTTCGATGATCGCAATCCAACGCTCCTATCGTTCTTGAATGCCACGGCCATAATTTGATGCCAAGCTGATGTCGCCGTCGAAACTGTCCCTGCCGGATGTCGTCAAGTCCGGCTTTCGAGATGAACCAAACACAAACGAACTAAACACATATTGTATACATCGCACCGGTGCTTTTCAATGACAGGAATTCTGTCTTGGGATCGGCGCTGATGATGGTGTTGATTTCCCCTGAGAAGTGGCCCGGGATTGGCTCTGTTGCACAAATCGGCTGATGGCCGAGGTTCCCCTTTCCCCGGACAGACTTATCCCACGGCCTCTGTGACGGGTATGCCGAGCGCGGTGTAGCCGTTCAGGACGGCAATCAGGACTTGGAGCTCAGCGACCTGACGGTCGAAGTCCCGTGCCA
>NZ_QDFI01000046.1 GCF_003254465.1 Meridianimarinicoccus zhengii | reverse complement strand
ACGCGTTGTAGCTGGACCAGTTCGTCGTGCGATAGCGGGCGGGAGATGGCTTGCTCATGCGGCACGTCTAACGGCATGGATTCACGAAGTGAATCCTCTGTCGACGGAGTTGCGCAACGCCGATGCGCTTGGCGTGAGGCTGGACGATCTGGTAGGGTGATCGCAGCGCGGATTTATCCGCAAAATTGCCCTCACGACGTGTCCTGCTGCCAAGATCACGACGTTCGCCGGTCAACGCGTGGCCCCGCGCCGCTACACCTGTCCCGCATGCACAGAAGATACCGCCCGGCCATCCGCGCGCCATTCCGGCAAGCCGCCGTCCAGGCGGTGCGCCGTGTAGCCGCGTGCGCGCAGGGCGGCGACGGCCTGATGGGCGTAGATGCAGTAGGGGCCGCGGCAATAGGCGACGATCTCGGCCTCCGGGTCGAGCCGCGTGAGGATCATACCGAGATCGGCAAGCGTCGCGTTCACCGCGCCGGGAATATGTGCCGCGGCGTATTCGTCGGCGGGCCGGACATCGAGCAGCGTGACGGCGCCTTCGGCAAGCCGCGCGGCCAGATCGGCGCGACTGACCGGTTCGGGGGCGTCCGCGCCGTCCGAGAGACCACGCAGGATGTGCTCGACCTGTGCGAGGTTCCGTTCCGCCACGATGCGCAGCAGGTCCATCAGGTCCAGCGTCTTCGCGTCGGTCAGCCGATAGATCACCGCCTTGCCGTCGCGCCGGCTCGTGACAAGACCCGCGCGACGGAGCTGTTGCAGGTGCTGCGAGCAGTTGGCGACCGTCAGCCCGGTCTTGTCGGCCAACCCTTCGACCCCGCGTTCGCCCTGTGCCAGTTGTTCGAGAAGCATCAGCCGTGCGGGCGCGGACAGCGCGCGGGCGACGCTCGCGTACTCTTCGAGGAGGGCCAGCTTCGGACTGATTGACATGGTGTGCCTCCGGCGGACAGTCCTTCAATCTATGAATTGAATGATAGCAGCACCGCCGCGCGCCACAACCCCCCGAAGGTCCGCATCCATGTCCGACACGATCCTTGCCGCAGAACCGACGATCCGCCTTGCCGCATTCCTTGGCGTGCTGGCGGCGATGGCGCTGTGGGAAATCGCGGCCCCGCGGCGGCGGCGCGAATTCCCCCGCGTCCTGCGCTGGAGCAACAACCTTGCGCTCGTGGTGCTCGACACCGTGATCCTGCGGCTGACCTTTCCCATCCTCGCGGTGGGCCTTGCGGTGATGGCCGCGGACCGCGGCTGGGGGCTGTTCAACGTCATCGACGTGGCCCCGTGGGTTGCGGTGATCGTTTCCATGCTGCTGCTCGACCTCGCGATCTATCTTCAGCACGTGATGTTCCATGCCGTGCCGGGGCTGTGGCGGCTGCACCGGATGCACCATGCGGATCTCGATTTCGACGCGACGACGGGCCTGCGGTTCCACCCGGTGGAGATCCTGATCTCCATGGGGATCAAGCTGTCGGTGGTCGCGGCCCTCGGCCCGACTGCCATCGCCGTGCTGCTGTTCGAGGTGCTGCTGCACGCCACTGCGCTCTTCAACCACGCCAATATCGACCTGCCGCGCCCGGTGGACCGCGTGCTGCGCCTGTTCTTGGTGACGCCCGACATGCACCGCGTGCATCATTCCGTCGATCCGCGCGAGACCAACTCGAATTACGGCTTCAACCTGCCGTGGTGGGACCGTCTCCTGGGCACCTACGTCGCGCAACCGGCGCGGGGCCATCAGGGGATGGAGATCGGGATCGAGCAGTTCCGCACGCCCCGCGATCTGTGGCTCGACCGGATGCTGTTCCAGCCGGTGCGTGGCCCTGCCTCGGGCGGCGCACTCGATCCGCGCATCACACGCAGGGAACCGGCGGAATGACCAAAACAGGCCGAGAAACGGAACGCGCATGAAACACCTGATCCTGCTGAACGATCCGCCCTATGGCACCGAGCGCAGCTTCAACGGCCTGCGCATGGCCCATGCACTGACCAAGAACGACCCGGAGGCCGAGATCACCGTCTTCCTGATGGCCGACGCGGTCCTGTGCGCCAAGGCAGGGCAGAAGACGCCCGAAGGCTTCTACAACCTGGAGCGCATGATCCGTCGCGTTCTGTCCGCAAGCGGGCGCGTTCTGATGTGCGGCACCTGCATGGACGCACGTTGCTTGACCGTGGACGACATGATGGACGGAGCGGAGCGGTCCACCATGGACGAACTCGCGCAAGCGACGCTCGCGGCGGACAAGGTGCTGGTGTTCTGAGGGGCACATCAGGACCGAATACCCGAAGCGGAGGAGACCCCGAATGACCCTGAAACACCTTCTTGCGGCGACCATTGCGCTCGGCCTGCACGCAGCCCCCGGACTTGCGCAGGACGCGGCCGTCGACGCCATGCAGGAATACATGATGTTCTCGGAATACGAGGCAGGCATCATCGTGCCGCAACAGATCGACAGAGAGGTCTTCGAAGCCGCGCTCTTCGTGGATACCCGCGATGCAGGCCAGTTCGCGGAGGGCACGATCCCCGGTGCCGTCAACATCGAGTGGCGCGAAGTGCTCGACCGGATCGATGATATTCCGGAGGATCGCATGACGATCCTGTTCTGCAACACCGGAAGCCTGTCGGCGCAGGCGGCTTTCGCGCTGCGTGTGGCAGGGCGCGACAACGTCGTTTTGCTGCAATCGGGACTGACAGGGTGGCAGCAGGATGCCGCCTGGAAACCTTGACCTGCGGAAGCATGGTCGGATCGGGTCAAATGCGGCCAGACGGACCTAGCCGGTCCTTTCTTGCCGGAAGGCCCAGATGCACATGTGCGTCACCATCCACGCGCCGTCTGGCTGGCCCGCGCGATCTCCCCTGCCATGCGCTGGGGTCACCTGGGCCTCGATGGCGCGGGGGGCCAGTCTGAAAGGGCTGCGTCCACCTCATCGACGATCTCGCCCGCGCTGCGCAGCTTGATCCCGGCTGACGCGGCCACGGCATCCATATGCGCGCGCCCCGGCCTGCGGCCTTCTTCCCCCCACCGGCAGCATATGCTCGCCGCCCGGACCGTGGCTGAAGCACAGTTCATAGGCGGACGCCAGCGCCACGTGAAGACGGCGCAGGATAAACTGCCGGGCAATCCGGCGCGACCTAGGTCGCGCGTGGCCGGGCAACGACGCCTGGCGTTCGAACTCGTCCAGCCTGCGGAATTCGGGCAGCGAAGAGCCTGTGGAAGGCTGGGCGCGCATTCAGCGCCTCGGCCAGCGCCAGCAGCGACGGCAGCGACACCTCCCCAAGCCGTTCGAACCACTTGAGCGTGCCCAGCGGAACACCGGACCGCGTGGCAAGCTCTGTCTGCGTCATGTTCAACGCGATCCGCCGGTTCCAGGCTGCAAGCCCGACAGCCCCGGACAGGTCGGTGCCGGTGTCGAGTGCGGGGAGCATGGGTGACCTTGGGCGGGACAACACACGACTCCATGCTGCGCTGAGCGCGCGCAATGGACAACTGATGATCCCAAAAGATATCCGTTCTCGCCTGCGCAACCGGTTGCTTCAAGGTTGAACAGGCATAATCGCCGCAAGCGATAACCCGGTGGGGCACTACCGTTCTTGTCGATCCGGCGCAGCGGAAAGTCCGTTCAAATGGCGTGACGGCCTACCTATGCTGCAGGGATGTCCCGCAAGTCGGAGTTTCGGCAAGCCACGCCCCTTCCGCGCAACCCACAGAGCCACCGTCCGCGCGTGACGCGTTACGCCCCGGGGTCTTCCCTGACCCATGGCGACATGTCAGCATGGAGACGCCGGCACCGCTTCGGGCCGCAACCGCGAGGGACATCGCATGCGCTACTGGCCTTTGATCGTCTTCGTCCTCTGGTTCGCGCCGGCGCCGGTCGCTGCCGACGGGCGCGTTGCTCTGCTGATCGGCAACGGCGGCTACCGGAACGACGACTTCGCGCTCGCCAATCCGGCCAACGATGTCCGCGCGCTCGGCGCGGCACTCACGCGGCTGGGCTTCGAGGTACGATCCGAGGTCGATCTGTCGCGGCCACAGATGCGTGCGGCGCTGGACTGGCTGGGCCGTTCCGCGCGGGGCGCAGATATCGCGCTAGTATTCTATGCCGGCCATTCGGTTCAGGCAGAAGCCGAGAATTACCTGATCGGGACCGAACTGGCCGAGTTGTCCGCACCGGCGCTAGTCGATTCCAGCGTCACGCTGTCGGAGGTGTTGACCGGCGTGGAGGCGGCCGGTGCAGAGCTGTCGCTCGTCATCCTCGACGCGTGCCGGGACAATCCGTTCGGGGGGACCCGGATCGGCGAGGCCGGGCTTTCGCCTGTCTCGGGGTCCATCGGCACGCTGGTCGCTTATGCCACCGATCCGGGCAACGTTGCCGCCGACGGCCTTGGCGCGAACAGCACCTTCACCGCAGCGCTTCTGGACCATGTCGAAACACCCGGCATCGACGTGCGCATCATGTTCGGACGGGTGCGGCAGGATGTCGTCGGCGATACCGGCGGCCAGCAGGTGCCCTGGGTGGAGGAAGCCGTGCTCGGCGAGCACTATCTGGCCGCGCCGCCCGATCCGCTGGACCCCGGCGATGAGCTCAGTGTCTGGCGCGAGGCCGTGGTTGCCGGCAGCGTCGAAAGCTACCGGGACTATCTCGAAAGCTTTCCGGAAGGTCTCTACAAGATCGTGGCGCAGCTCCGGATCGACGCCCTGCAGGGGAACGCGCCTGAAGCGACCGACCTTGACACGACCGACCTGCCGGCGGCGACTGCGGCGCTCGAGATGATCGGCCATCTCGTGCCGAACGCGGCGGATGTGCCTGACACGGAAGTCCGGCAGGCCTTCGCGCGCTGGCAATCGACCCGACCCGCAGGCGCACGCGGTTTTCCGGCGCTCATGGCCGAAGCGGCGCGCACGGCGACCTATGTCGGCACCTACACGGTCGGCATCCTTAAGAACGACCTGCAACGCTATGCCTCGGTCGACACGGCGCTAGAGCAGGCGCGGGACAACCTGCGCATCGCCGAAGCCGATTTCGGCGACGACGCGCAGGCGCAGTCGGCGTTGCAGCGGATGCGCGACGATGTCGCCCAGGTCGAACGGATCCGCCGGAACGTCGCCGCGGATCTCGACGCCAGCCGAACCTATTACAGCGACCTGATCGCGCTGACCGACCGGTATCTGGCGGACTGGATGTCGGAGGACGCGCAGCCGCGCTTCGCCTCCAGCCGCGGCATCACGCGCCTGTCGGACCGCGCGCTGTCGGACGCCCGGACATTCACCAGGCATCTCGCGATCGCGCGGACTGCGCCGGATGGCTCCTACACCTGGCTCGCATCGATGATGGAAGGACTTTGACCCATGTGGACATCGTGGCGCCCGCTTGCTGCCGTGTTATTGATCTCGGGATGCTCTTACGTGGAAGCGTGGTGGCCAGGGCCGGAAGACCCCCCCGCCGCCGACATGGCCGCGCCGCCCGAGATGCAGCATACCGGGGTGCCGAGCCCGGAGATCGACCGCTGGCAGGCGGAATGGGCGCGCTCCAAGCGCGAGGTGGCCGCGGCGCGGACAGAAGCCGCGGTGTCTGGCCGGGACATCCCGCCCCAAGTCGACGCGGAGGTGACGGAGCTTCTCGATCGGGACGTCAGCGCGCCGACCGATGAGGAGCGGCTCCGGCGCCTTCAGGACGCGGTCTCGGACGCACGGCGGCTGGCCGAGCTTGTCGGGCCCGGCTGACCCCCGAACCGTCCCTGACGATGAGCTGTGACGGCAGGAATGTGCGACTGCATGTATCGGCTGCTTCAAGCCGATCGCAGGCCCTGCTTATGGGTGTAGGTCTGGATTGGGCTCAACTGGCGGCTGCTTCCGCTGGATACCACTGTTGCCATGCCGCAGTGCCGCAGGACGGCTTTCCGTCCGTGGTGCCGAATTCTGCGCCGGCAAAGGCCGGACCGGACTCTGGCAGTTGCCGCCGGACTGCGTCCGGATGCCTATGCGGCGTTTCGCGTGACGCACTGTCCCGGTGCGCCTCTCTTGCGGACTCAGGCCGGGATTGCGCCAAGCCGGGCATAGACCGCCTCGGCTGCCGCCAATGCACCCTCGAGGAAGCCGCCGTCCTCGGGGGCTATTTCGGTTCCGGCGAAGAACAGCCGCCCCGTCGGGGCCAGTGGGTGATAGGCCGGATGGTCCGCGGGTGGTGCGCGGTCGGCGGGTGTGGCGGTGGCGCGGTCCGTACTCCAGTCCTTGATCAGCACATCCACCGGGGTTGCAGCCGCCGGTCCGAACAGGCGCGCGAGCTGTGCAAGCGCCGCTTCGCGGAAATCCGGCGCGCGCGCGGCACCGGGATGGGCGAAGCCGAACAGCGCGCCCGTTTCGGCGCCACTGGGCGCGGCATCGTGGATCTCCGCCAGCGGCCCGCGATGGGAGATCGCGTCGCCGTTCAGCCCTTGGTCCCGCCAGAAAGGCGTCGGATAGGTTGCGACCAGCTTGGCCTGTCCGGCCATCCATGTCGGAACGTCGGGGACCGGCACGCCCAGCCCGGCGGCCAGCCGGGGCGGCAGGGCAAGCACGACGCGGTTCGCGCGGATCGCATCGCCCGCCGCCGTCACGGTCACGCCGTCCCTGTCCGGGGCTACCCGCTGCACCGGACAGGACAGGCTCAGCGCGTCACCGACCTCGGCCGCCAGCGTATCCGTGACCCGCGCCAGCCCGCCCTCGACGCGCAGCGCACCGGCCATGGTGGCGAAGTCCATGTCCCGGTTGATCGCGCCGGTGGCGTCCTCGAACACCAGCCGCCCGGAGGTATGCTGCGGAAAATGGCTCAGGCCCAGACGGTCCAGCAGCGCCAGCATGCGCCGGTTGTGCGGCCAGACCCAGGACGGCCCGAGGTCATGCCCGCCGGGTGACAGCACGCGCCCGCCCGGCCTGTCGCGCGCCTCGAGCACCATGATCGCCCTGCCCCCGGCCCGAAGCGCGGCCGCCAGCGCAAGGCCCGAAAGCCCCGCACCGATGATGCAGATGTCCGTCTGGACGGTCATGCAGGGTCGCCCGCCGCCGTGCGCAGGTGCCCGGTCTTGATCCAGACATGTGCACCCTGATCACCGGCCTTCGCCGTGAAATCCGACCCGACCGGCAGGCGCAGCCAGTCCCAGCGGGAAAGCCGGTCCGTCCCGTCTGACAGCGCCCCCGCGATCACGAAAACCTCCAGCCCGCCCGAGGCATCGAGGGTGCGCGTCGTGCCGGGCGCCCAGCGTTCCATCGCCACGACTTCGCGCGCGTCCGCGTGCAGCGGCAAACGGGTGACACCCGGCGCGGCGTCGGACCACGCCGCGGCACCACTGTCGATCTGGACTTGCGTCCGGTCGGCGGCGTCGAACTGGTGCAGCTTGACGAGGATCGTGGCCCCGTCCCGTGCCGCCGGCATGTGCGACGTGGTCGGCGGGTTGCGCACGTAGAAGCCGGTCGGGAAGTCACCGTCCTCGTCCTGGAACGTGCCGTCGAGCACCAGGTATTCCTCGCCGCCGTCATGGGTGTGCGCGGAAAAGGCACTGCCGGGATCGAAGCGCACGATGCTGGTGGCGCGGGCGACCTCGTCCCCGATGCGGTCCAGCATCCGGCGCCGGACACCGGGCATGGGCGACGCGACCCAGTCGCTGTCGTCGAAGCGCACGAGCGCGCGCTGGCTGAAATCCGCGTTCAGATGCATGGGCTGGTGGTCCTTTCGGGTCCGTATCTCGGAATCGAGTGAACTGGATCGGGCACGACATGCTTCAACCCGCGGCGGGCGCTCAAGCCGTTTCTTGAATATGTGTGCGCTGACGGGGTGTCACACCTATCGGACTTTCACCACCCCGTAATGTCTTCACCTTTCCGTTTGTCTTTTCAGCCTTGAGCGACCGTCTAACAGATCGGACAAGACATTTCGCACGGAACACCGTCGTCATGATCCACTGTTATCCACAGGCCCGGATTTCGCACCGTGCGTGACACATATACCCTGATTTCATTCGGCTATTTCGGATCATGTGAGGTCCCTGCGGACCGCCATGGCGCGAAAACTCTCATGTTTTGTCAGCAGCCTGTTCCGCACTCGCATTGCAACGCGTTCCAGCGCTGCTGCCGGCCGTTCGCTTTGAACTCGAACTCACTTGGCATCGGCGGCCAGTTTTCTGTGCCACCCTCCGGTCGAACGCCGACACCGTTTCGCACGCGGTTGCGCCACTCCCCGAAGCACCCGTGCAACCCATCTTGTTTCTCGTTGCCCAGTCCGGTCAGGCGCCCTGCCCGCCTGTCGATCAGCATGCTCTGAGGGTTGAGCACAACGGAGCGAATGCCCTTTTCATGGGATTTGTGGCGGAGCGCCAAGTCGTTTGGGCGCAGCACGATGAAACATCCGAGCTGCCCGCATGTTCAGGCCGCCAAGGAGGGAACGGGAGCATATGAAAACAGGGCTGACAGGCATGGCCACGCGGTCGACCCGCTGGGGAGGGCCGCGAGCGGGCTTGCCGTCGGTCATGTCGTCGTCCCGACGATCAGCGCCCGGTGATGCCCGGAAAAACGATCAGCAAACCCACCGCAAGGATCTGCATGGCGATGAAGGGAAGAAGCGCGCGGAAAATCTCGCCCAGCGATATGTCGGGCGGGGTGACCGACTTGAGATAGAAGGCTGCGGGACCAAAGGGGGGCGACAGGAAGCTGACCTGCATGTTCATGGCGAAGACCACGCCGAACCAGACAGGATCCAGCCCGAGATCGCGGATGATCGGCACGAAGATCGGCATGGTCAACAGCGCGATCCCCACCCAGTCGAGGAACATGCCCAGCACGAACAGGATCAGCATCATGAACAGAACGATGACCGTGGGATTCTCCGAAACCCCGGTGATCAGGGTCGAGACGAAATCGATCCCACCCATCAGGTTGAACACCCCCACCAGCGCCGAGGCGCCGATGCCGATCCAGACGATCATCCCCACGGTCGCCAGCGTCCGTTGCGCAGCTCCCATCACCAGGTCCAGCGTGAATTCACCGCGGATCACCGTGGACAAAACCACGCCGATCACCCCGATCGCCGACGCCTCGGTGACCGAGGCGATGCCGCCATAGATCGACCCCAGCACGAAGATGACCACGAGGACCGGCAGGAACAACCCCTTGAGCAGCCGCAGCTTTTCGGTCGTCGTGGTTTCGGACTGCTCGGGGATCGGGGCGAGCGCGGGGTTCAGGTAGGCACGGATCAGAACGTAGGCGATGTAAAAGGACGCAAGCATCAGCCCCGGCAGGAAAGAGGCGGTGAACAGATCCCCGATGGAAACCGAAGCCGTCAGCCCATAGATGATGAGCACGATCGACGGTGGCACCATGGTGCCAAGCGCACCGCCGGCGCAGCACACGCCAATGGCGAGCTTGCGGTCATAGCCCAGCCGCAGCATCTGCGGCAGCGCCAGAAGGCCCAGAAGCACGACCTCGCCCCCGATGATGCCGGACATCGCGGCAAGGATCACCGCTACCAGCAGCGTCTGGATCGCCACGCCCCCGCGCAGCCGCCCACCCACCACGCGCATGGCATCGAACAGGTCGCGCGCGATGCCCGACCGGTCGAGAATCGCCGCCATCAGCACGAACATCGGCACCGACACGAAGACGAAGGAATTCACGAAGCTGAAGATCCGCGATGTGATCAGCGGAACAGCCATCGGCCCGAACCATCCCAGCGCGAAGATCAGCGCCACCAACAGCGTGACGAACGCCAGCGGCATGCCGGTCAGCAGCAGCCCGAACAGCGACACGAACATCCAGAACGTGGCCCATTCGATGCCCATGGCCTTGAGATCGGGCAGAAGCGCGACGAGATCCATCAATCAAGCGTCCGCCGGGCATAGTTCCACGCCAGAACGGCGAACTGCACCGCCATCACGATCAGGATGGCGAACAGGAACAGTTTCAGCAGCCCCGGCGTGGGCGGATCCCAAGCGCTGCCTGTCGTCTCCAGCCGGAGATCGCCTGCGGGGGTCCAGACCGCGCGCTTGACGCTCATCCATGCGGCCCAGGCGAAGAACGCGGTCGACCCGAGGCAGGCGAGAGAGATTGCGACGTCGAAACGCCGCCGCACCCGCGGCGACAGCGCGTCATAGATCAGCACCACCCGAATATGCGCGTTGCGCGCGGCGACATAGACCCCGCCATAGACGAAGGACACGGCCGTCAGGAAGATCACCGTTTCATGGGCCCAGATCGTGGGTTTGTTGAAGACATAGCGCAGCACCACTTCCAACCCGAGGATCGCCGCCGAACACAGGATAGCCACTGCGAAGACAACGCCCAGCCGGTCGATGGTGCGCCCCAGTGCGCCGGCTTCCGGCGCAGGCCCGCCCAGTTCCTGCAACGGTGGCCGCGGTTCCGACTCGTCGTTCATGGAACACCCGCCTTTCTGGCGTGAAGGACCGCCGGGCACGCTGCGCGCCCGGCGGTCCTTTGGGCGATGGTCAGTTCATCAGGCCCTGGTCCCGCAGGTAGGCCGTGAGGGTCTCATAGACCTTGCGGGCGTTCTCGGACCCTTCGGCGGCCTTTTCCCATTCGGTCTGCGCGATGGCACGGAAGCGCGCGCGTTCTTCATCGGACCAGTTGTGCACTGTGATATCGGGATTGGCCCGGGCTTCTTCCACCGCCTGCTCGTCCCGCTCGGACAACGTGGCGACCTGCATCTGCGCCCAGTCGCGCACCGAGTCTTCCATCGCCGTCTGGACCTCGGAGGGCATGGAATCCCACACGTCCTTGTTGATCGAGACCTCGACCAGCGGCATGGAATGGAAGCCCGGATAAACCGGGTGACCCGCCACGTCGTGCATGCCCTGCTGGTGGTTGGTCGAGAACACCGAATAATCCGCCGCGTCGATCACACCCTTGTCGAGCGAAGTGAACACCTCCGATCCGGGCAGGTTCACGGGCGCTGCGCCCGCAGCGGCAAAGACGCGCTGTACCATGCCTTCGGGCGCGCGCAGCTTCAGCCCATCGAGATCGTCCACGCCTTCCAGAGGGACCTTGGACAGGAACGCTTCAAGCCCCGGCGTGGTGGCCCCGAGGAACTGCAACCCGTAAGGGTTGAGCATCTCGTTCATCAGTTCCTTGCCGCCGCCGTTTTCCATGAAATCGAACAACTGCTGCGGCGACGACCACGCCCCGACCGGGTTGGCGATCAGGCCGAAGGCCGGGTCCCTTCCCGCGAAATAGGAGGTGTCGGTGAAATGCCCGTCGAGAATACCCGCGGCCACCGCGTCCTGCGTTTCCGAATGCGCCACGATCGTTTCCACCGGCAGCAGGTCGATCTCGACCGCGCCATCCGTGCGTTCGGCGACGTCCTTGGCCCATTCCTGCTGCAGGATGAAATTGGCGTTGCCCGCCGGGTCCGAACTTTGGACACGCAGCGTGTAATCCTGTGCCATGGCGGCCGTGGCGAGCGCGCCGAACAGCGCAGTGGTCGCGGCCAGTGTCGTGATCAGTCGCATCCTGAGTCCTCCTCCTTGTCTGTCGCGGTGTCGCGATCTTGCGCCGCGGCATCCTGTCCGACGCTAGGTACCCGCGCCATCATCTGTCAACGTTCCATTCCGGACCGGCTGATGCCCGGTGCTTGGTCTGGATCGCTTGCCGCCGCGACGACCGCAGATGGCACTTGACCACGAAGCGCACTGCCGGTGCACAGTATCGCAAGCGCGGCGGAATGGGCCCCGTTCGCGCGGCACGCGCCGTGACCTGCCGGATGCCGGACAGACACAGGCGCGGCGCGATAGCCCGGTCTATGGCTTTCGGCCCTCAGGGCCATGGCCGGGCATTCCAAGCAGGCCGGGCCGCCGCCCGCGCAGACACCGGGACCGCTCGTCCTGCAGGAAGGAGAAACCGATGAAGATCACGGCGCTGGAAACCCTGCGGATCGCGGAGCGTCCCAACCTCATCTGGCTGATGGTGCACACCGACGCCGGGCTGACCGGACTGGGGGAGACGTTCTTCGGCGCGACCACGGTGGAGGCGCATGTCCACGACTGGCTCGCCCCGCGGGTGATCGGGCGCGATCCGCTGGCCATCGACGCACTGTCGGCGGATCTGGCGGGCTATGTCGGCTTCCGGTCCTCGGGCGCAGAGATGCGGGGCAACTCCGCCTTCGACATCGCGCTGTGGGACCTGTTCGGCAAGGCTGTGGGACAGCCGATCGCGCAACTTCTGGGCGGTTTCACCCGCGACGCCATCCGCACCTACAACACCTGCGCGGGCACCGAATACATCCGCAAGGCGACCGGCCAAACGGTGGCGAACTGGGGACAGGGGCGCGCGGGGGCGTATGACGATCTCGATGCCTTCCTGCACCGCGCCGACGATCTGGCGCTGTCGCTGCTGGAGGAAGGCATCACCGCCATGAAGATCTGGCCCTTCGACATCGCCGCCGAAAAGACCCGCGGCCAGTCGATCTCGACCGCCGATCTCAAGGCCGCTCTGGTGCCGTTCGAGCGTATCCGCGCCGCGGTCGGCGACCGGATGGACATCATGGTGGAGTTCCATTCGCTCTGGCAGCTTTTGCCTGCAATGCAGATCGCCCGGGCGCTGGCACCCTTCGACACCTACTGGCACGAGGACCCGATACGGATGGATAGCCTCGCCAGTCTGAAACGCTATGCCGCCGCATCGCCCGCGCCCATCTGCGCGTCGGAAACGCTGGCCACGCGATGGGCGTTCCGCGACCTGCTGGAAACCGGTGCGGCCGGCGTGGTGATGCTGGACATCAGCTGGTGCGGCGGCCTGTCCGAGGCGCGCAAGATCGCCGCGATGGCCGAGGCGTGGCACCTGCCGGTGGCCCCCCACGACTGCACCGGGCCGGTGGTCCTGACGGCATCCACCCACCTGTCGCTGAACGCGCCCAACGCGCTGGTGCAGGAAAGCGTGCGGGCCTTCTATCACACATGGTATCGCGACCTCGTCACCGCACTGCCCGTGGTCCGCGGTGGCATGATCACCGTTCCGCCGGGACCGGGCCTCGGGCTCGAACTTCATCCCGAGATCGACCGGGCGTTCTCGACCACCCGGCGATCGACGACTGCCGCATGATCCCCCTTGCCCTTTTCGCGACGCCAGGCGTGGCGCACACCCGTCCCTGACGAGGTCCGGTCATGGCGCCGGATCGTCGAGCCGTCGAAAGTGGCGCGGGAACACGTGGCCTGCACCGGCGTCTACATCCTGCCCGGCCATGCCCGAATTCGTGCCGCTTTCCCTTGCAACACAATGCCGGAATACCCACCGCCAGTGACCTGTTCCTTCCTGCCCCACCGGACACGAAGCCCCGCAGGTCATGGCGGGGTCGGATCAGAACCGAGCGCATCGCTTCGCGGTAAGCTTCCCATCGTGATCCCGCCCGGATGTCTTTTGGTCCTTGTCGAGAGACGCTTCGACCAGGTTTTCAGCGCATTGTCGCGCATGGGCCGCGCGCCGAACCCGAAAGCGGCTTTCGGATTTTATCTCCGCACTTTCAGCGGCTTGCTTTCACCCGGCAGTACCGCGATCACCCGGTCCGGCGATCCCGTGACCCGCACGCATGAATACCCAATTGTGCGCAAGACCGCCCCGGAATAGCTGATGGCCATGATGACGAACCTGCGATACCCCGTTGGGCCGGTGCTGTTCCTCGACGATGTCGCGGAAGGACGGTTATTCTTGTCCGCCCTGTTCATCGTGGCACGCGGGCAGACCGTGCCGCCCGTCGAGCTGCCCCAAGGCTTTGCCCATCCGGTCGCGCTTGCCGCGTACGAACACGCGACCGTCTGGCGCGCGCGGTTCACGCTTCCGGCTGACCGCCCCTCGGAATACCGCTGGGATGGCACCGCCTACCCGGTGGCTGGTGATATCACGGGTGACCTGCGGCTCGCCTACGTCTCGTGCAATGGCGAGGAAGTGGGCGACATGGATCGCGAAGCGTCCGAACGAAACGCCATGTGGGCGCGGCTGCGCGACGAACACGCCCGCCAGGCCTTCGCGTTCATGCTGCATGGCGGCGACCAGATCTATGCCGACGAGGTGACGCGCGGACACCCCCTCAGCCATGACTGGCCGAACCGCATCCCCCGAGATCCCCCACGCGCGGACCTGGACGATCTTCGGCGGCATCTCCGCGAAGGGTTCCTGGAGCGCTACGCGGCTCTCTATGCGGCGCCGCAGTTCGCGTGGCTCGCGGCGCGCGTGCCATCGCTCATGCAATGGGACGATCACGATATCTGCGACGGCTGGGGCTCGCTCAGCCGGTCGCGGACCTATTCGCCCGTGGGCCAGGCCCTTTTCACCGTGGCACGCGAAAGCTTCCTGCTTTTCCAGAACGCGACGACCGATGGCGACCTGCCTGCCCGCTTCACAGATCCCGTCGGGCAGCATCTGGGCTGGGTCGTTCTGAGTCCGGGTCTGCGCATCCTCGCGCCGGATCTCAGGTCCGAACGGACGCGGCGCCGGATCATGGGGCCGGGCGGCTGGGCAATGCTGGACGCCGAGGCGCGGCGAGAGGTGCGCGGCCAGACCCTATTGATGTCCAGCGTGCCCCTGTTGGGCCCGAGGCTATCGCTGCTCGAGGCGCTGATGGTGCTTGTGCCTCGCATGCAGGAGTACGAAGACGACCTGCGCGACCAGTGGCAAAGTCGCGCGCACCGCGACGAGTGGCGCCGCATGCTGCGGCTGGTCCGCGATCTTGCGCGCCGGGACGGCCATGACGTCACGGCTGTATCGGGCGAGATCCATCTGGCCACGCGGGCGGTGATGGAGCTTGGGGACGGGCTGCAACTCAACCAGTTGGTGGCCTCGGGCATCGCGCATCGGGCGCCACCCAGGGCTTGGGCCCGTATCCTGGGGGCACTTTCGTGGCTGGGCGAGGACCCGTTGCCCGAGCACCCGATCCGGATCGAGCGGCTTCCCGGCCAGCGAAGCCGCTATGTCGCCGAACGGAACTACCTCGTCTTCGAGCGGGCGGCCGGAAATTGGACGACCCGCTGGGACCTGGAAGCAAGCGGCATGACGGCGCCCCTCGCCTTGTGAGCTTGGCGCGCTGGCGCCCCAACAACCGTGGGCCGATAGTCGTCGATCCCGTGCGGCACGATCAGCGACCGGAGCCACCGTCACCGGTGCTGCACCAATAGGCTTGGGGGCGCCTGGCGTCATACCCGTCGCCCGCGCGCGGCGGACAAGGAACACCCCGCGGACACGTCCGGCATGCCTGCGTATATCGACTGCCGTCCGGGCGCGTCCGGCGCCGCCACGCCCGTCCATGCCTGCTCAGCCCAGAAACACCCTGCTCGCCGGGTAGCCCAGCCTCGGTTTGGCACGGGTAGCGAGGAAAAAACCAAGTGTCAGCGGCCCGACGCGGCCGATGAACATCACCCCCACGATCACCGCGCGGCCGAACCCGTCCAGTTCGTCCGTCGCGCCGCGCGACAGGCCCACCGTGCCGAAGGCCGACGTGACCTCGAACGCGAGATCCAGGAAGTCGCCGTCATGCGAAATGGTGATCAGGAAGATCGCCCCGAACACCGTCAGGATGCTGACCATGGTCAGGGCGAGCACCTTCATCACCTCCTCCGGGCCGAGGCTGCGACCGAAGACGTGCAACTGCTGCCGGCGCCGGAAGAACGCGACCGTCGCTAGCAACAGCACGATGAAGGTCGTCACCTTTATGCCGCCCGCGGTCGACGTGCTGCCCCCGCCAATCACCATGAGCGACATGAACATCAGTGACGTGCTGTCGTGCATCGCGGCGATATCGACCGTGTTGAACCCGGCGGTGCGGGTCGTCACCCCCTGGAACCAGCTTGCCCAGAGCCGGTCATCCAGCGGCAACGCGCCCAGCGTGCCCGGGTTGGTCCATTCCAGCGCCGCGAACATCACCACGGACCAGACGATCAGCGACAGCGTGCCGACGACCATCAGCTTGGTATGCAGCGAGAACGCGCGCCAGCCCCGCTTGGCATAGAGTTCCGTCACAACGACGAAGCCAAGCCCGCCGAAGATGAACAGCGCCGGGATCGTCAGGTTGACGATCGGGTTGCCGACCCAGCCTGTCAGGCTATCGGGGAACAGCGCGAACCCCGCGTTGTTGAACGCCGAGATCGTGTGGAACAGCGCCTGCCACAGACCCATGCCCCAGCCGAATTCCGGGACGAAGACCATGGACAATAGCGCCACGCCCAGCAGTTCGCAGGCCAGCACCACCTTCAGGATGCCGCGCACCAGCACCATGAGATCGGAAATGGACGTCTGGTTGAGATCTTCGCGCAGGAAGATCCGCTGCGAGATGCTGACGGGCAGCCCCAGCATCGACAGCACCAGCACCGCGAACGTCATCAGCCCCAGCCCGCCCAACTGGATCAGCACCATCACCACGGCCTGCCCGAACAGCGTCAGGTCGCTGCCCGTATCGATGACCACAAGGCCCGTCACGGTCACTGCCGAGGCGGCGGTGAACACGGCGTCGGACCAGGTGATCGGCGCGGGCGTGGCCATCGGCAGCATCAGCAGCCCGGCGCCCAGCGTGATCAGCACGGCATAGAGCCCGGCAAGGATGGCAGGCGGCGGGATCTTCAGCCGCCCGCCCCGTTTCGCCCATTTCAAACGCCGCAAGGCTCAGAGCCCGTCCGCGAAACGGCGCAGGTTGTCCCGCCGGCCGAGCAGCAGCAGCTTGTCGTCGGTCTTCAACTCCATCGCGCCGGATTCGCAGGGCAGGAACTCGCTGCCCCGCATCAGGCCGAGCGCGCGCAACTCGAACTTGTCGCGCAGGCCGACACCGTCGACCCGCTTGCCTTCAAGGCTTTCCGGCACGCGGAAATCGACGACATGGAACCCATTCCCGAGGCTGACATAGTCGCGCACCAGCGGGTTGTGCAGCATCTGCGCGATGTGGCGCCCGATTTCCTGTTCAGGCTGGATCACGCGGTCCGCCCCCAGCTTGGTGAGGATGCGGTGGTGCGTGCGGCTCATGGCCTTGACCCATATGGTCGGCACACCGAGCAGCTTGACGTTCATCGTGCACAGGATGTTCGCCTCCAGCTCTTCGCCGATGGCGACCACGGCCACATCGTAATTGCCGACGCCCGCTTCCCGCAGGGCCTGTTCGTCGCGGCCGTCGGCGATCACGGCTTCCGCCAGCGTGTCGGCCACACGCGACACGTTGCGATCGATCGTGTCGATCCCCAGCACATGGTTGCCAAAGCGTGCCAGTTCGGACGCGACGGTGGTGCCGAACGTGCCGAGGCCGATAACGGCGAAACTGCGCGACTTCTGTCTGGCCATGGTGCCCTCCGACGACCCGAACGGGTTAGGCTCTGGACATGAAACGGTCAACGGCGATCCGCCGTGATGTGCAGTGCGTCCACGCGATGGGCGGGCACTGTCGCGGCACGTCATGGGATCGCTTCGGCAATGTCCCCGCGGCGACCACGGCGCCGCTCAGATACTACGGAGGGACCGTTCGCGTCTGCCGCCGTCCATCCCGCACCGCGTTGGGGCGGTCTTTGTCGGCGCCAGCGAACAGACCGGCGGACGATACGCCTGTTGACAGCGCAGCCCTTTGCGCGCCCTTTCGCCGCCCCGTCCGGCTCGGTCTTCGCTATCCCTGCTCGTTATCCCAGCGCATCCCGTCGGGCTGCCGGTGCAATCCCGGCAGATGCCCCGGTATCGAGCGCCTGAAGACACGGCACCAGTGCCACAATCGCCGGCTTCCCGCCGCGGTGGCCAACCTGTTGGGTATAAGGCCGGGCCCGGGCGGGGCGCGCCACGGCCTGCCGCTGCATCCGGCGCGTCGATGTGGTGCATGCAGACGGGGCCGGCATCTATGCGGTTGGCACCGTTCCCCCATCGATAATGTATTCCGTGCCGGTGATGGTCGCGGCGCGGTCAGAGGCGAGAAAGGCGATCAGATTGGCGATTTCGGCGGGCCGCGACGGGCGGCCGATCGGGATACCGCCGAGGCTGTCCATGATGATGCGCCGCCCCCCGTCCAGATCGGTGCCGGCATCGGCGGCCACCCGCTCGGCCAGGCGGACCGAGGCCTCGGTCTCGATCCAGCCGGGCGCCACCCGCACCACGCGGACGCCCTTGGGCGAAACCTCCTTCGACAGGCTCTTGCTGTAGACAGACAGCGCGGCCTTGGCGGCGGCATAGGCAGTGGTCGCCTCGGGCAGCGGCAGCAGGCGCTGGATCGAAGTGACGTGGACCACCACCCCCGCCCCGCGTGCGACCATCCCCGGCACCAGCGCACGATCGAGGCGCAGGGCGGGCAGAAGGTTCAGGGCCAGTTCGGCCTGCCATTCCGCCTCGCCCAAGGCCGCGAAGCCGCCGCCGGGGGCAGACGACCCGCCCAGCATGTGAACGATGATGTCCACGCCGCCCATCCGGCCCTGCACGGCCTTGGCCACGGTGTCGCATCCCTCCGGCGTCGTCAGATCGGCGGCAATGAACAGGTCTTCCGACAGATCGGCAGGCAACTTGCGCGCCGTGGTCAGCACCCATGCGCCGAGCTCTCGAAACAGCGACACGGTGGCCGCGCCCGCACCCTGTGTGCCGCCAGTGATCAGGGCGCGCTTGCCCTCCAGCGCGAGGAAACCCGACATCAGCCGATCTCCAGATCTGTGATGCGGTCGCCGTTCAGACCGAATGTAAAGGTCAGGACAGCCGGGCTTCCGGGGAAATCGCCGGTGACGCGCGCCTTGACCACGGTCTTTCCGGCAGCCTCGGTCGCATCCATCGGCGCCGCGTCGTGGCGATACCTGGCCTTGGCGGCAAGCCACCAGTCGCGGATCGCCTGCGGACCCCGGTGGCTCTGGCCCTCGTCATGGACGATCGCATCGGGGGTGAATGCGGCGGCAAGGGCGTCGCCGTCTTGCGGCGCGCGGGCGGTGAAATAGGTGCGGATCGGGGCGGGGAGATGCATGGGGACGGTCCTTCCGGTTCTCGTTCGACCCAAACATATGGCTGGACGACCATGCAGATAATCCGGATAAAGCGGTATCTTCTGATGACAGGATCGGGATTGTCTTGGAAAGCGGCTTGAAAGGGCTCGAGGCTGTGCTGGCCATCGCGCGGCGCGGATCGTTCCGGGCGGCGGCGCTCGACCTCGGCATGTCGACCACGGCGCTGTCGCATACCATCGGGCGGCTGGAGGCCAGCCTTGGCGTGCGCCTTTTCAACCGCACGACGCGCAGCGTGTCCTTGAGCGATGCCGGGCGCAGCTTCGTCGCGCGCATCGGCCCTGCGGTGGCCGAGATCCGCATGGCCATGGAAACCGCGCAATCCCAGCGCCAGACGCCGTCGGGCCTGCTGCGGATCAACGCCTCGGTGCAGGCGGGCCGCGAGATCGCACCGATGGTGCTTGCGTTCCTGCGGCGGTTCCCCGAGATGCAGGTCGATCTGGTCACCGAGGGACGGCTGGTCGATATCGTGGCTGAGGGCTTCGACATGGGCCTGCGCACCTCCGAGCTGGTACCGCGCGACATGATCGCGCTGCCCTTGGGGCGACCGCAGCGATACGCCGTCGTGGCCTCACCCGACTGGGTCGCGGCCCACCCGCTGCCGCTGACCCCGGCCGACCTGCCGCTGCACGATTGCATCCGGGTGCGCCTGCCGAACGGTGCGCTGTTCCGCTGGCAGTTCGAGCGCGATGGCGAAATCGTGCAGATCGAAGCCAAGGGCCGCCTGACCCTCGACGAGGCCATGATCGCGCGCACCGCTGTCCTGAACGGTGCAGGCATCGGCTTTTTCATCGAACAGGACGTCGCCGATGACATCGCGGCTGGCCGGATGGTTCGCCTGCTGGACGACTGGACACCGCCGCGCCCCGGCTTCAGTCTCTATTATCCGGGCAGGCGAAATCCATCTGCTGGGTTCACGGCATTCCTGGCCATGGTCCGCGCGGCAGCGGCAGAGCACGCACAGGACGACGGACAGCGGTAGCGGAGCGCCGCCAGCCTTCGTCGCATGGCCCGCGCCCCAGCGCTTCGCCGGGTGTGCCGGCCCGGCCTAGGCCGCGCTGTGGGGCCGCGCATCCGGCTGTTTGCCCGCGCGCCGGCGAACGCGTTCGGGTGCTTTCGCTTCCGCCACGCCGTCGCGTGCGACGATACCCGCGACTGACCGGAATTCCTGCGGTCCAGCCGGGCACCGGGCACCCACAGACCGACAAGCGTGGCACGGCCCCGGCCTGATCGCCCGGTGCGCCTGGTGAAACCCGTCTGGCATGCGATCGAAGATGGCGCTGTCGGCCCCGTGCCTGCACCCGCGGTCCGCAGTCCCGACGTGCGGACCTGTGCAAAGGAACGGTCACGCCGACATGGCGACCGGTCCAGTCGCATATTTCGTCACGTCGGTCTTGCGTCACTTGCCGATGTCGAATGACTGCACCGCGATCAGCGCGCGGCGGAGTTGCTCAGACACGAGTGCTATAGCCGGGGTCAGCATCGCACCGCGCCGATGCCCGAGCCGCAGTTCGTGATTGCGCAGCGTCCGGCCGAGCAGCGGGATATACCGCAACCGCCCGGCGCGCAGATCCTCGTCCACGTCGATCCGGGACAGGAAGGTCACGGCCGCGCCGGACCGCGCCAAGTATTTCAGGAACCCGGGCGAATTTGAATGGTACGCCGGGGCCAACAGGAGCCCTGCCCTGCTGAATGCCTCGGCTATCAGCGCGTGGATGATCAGGGATTCGTCCGCGACCGCGAGCGGCCAGTCCTGCAGGTCCGACAAGCGCATGTCCGACCGACTGGCAAGCGGATGGTCGATGGCGACCACGGCCCCGAGTCGGGTCGGAAATACGTCGGCCATCGGCAGGTCCTGATCCTGCGGCAACGCATAGGTAAGGCCCAGATCCGCCTCGCCGGACTCGAGATCCGTTTGCACATCGCCCAAAACGCGGGCACGCACCGTCACGCAGACAGCAGGGTGGCTTTGCCGGAATTCGGACAGGACCCGGGGCAAAAGACCTTCCGTCAGGCCCTGCATGGCCGAAATCCGCACTCGAGCGCCGCCGGTTCCCCGCAACTCGTCAAGGCGGTTCGCCATCCGGTCCGCGTCGCGCAGGGTCTGGCGGATATGGGCCAGCACGACCTCCCCCGCCGCAGTGGGTCGCATCCCGGATTTCTGGCGCAGGAACAAGGGGCTGCCGAGTTCTTCTTCAAGCTGGATCAGGCGCCTGTTGATCGATGAGGCCGACACGTTGAGCAGGTCGGACGCGCCGCGGATGGACCCCGCGCGGGCCACCGCGTCAATCTGGTTCAACAGGCTGGAATGCAGCATCGGTGTCCCTTGCGCTTGTCTCGATCCTAACAGCCGCCGGACCCGATGTACGCTTTTTGCGAACGCGGCGGATGCAAAATGACGCTCGCCTGCCGCCGAAATCGCCGGAACGCTGGTCGGTGACGCGTCCGTGACCACAATCGAAAAGGAGCCGTCGCGCATGGCCAGTGAAATCGAATTGCCGATCGTCGATCTGTCGCCCTTTCTCGGTGGGGATCCGGGCGCGAAGGCGCGGGTGGCGCAGACCTTCGCACAGGCATTCGAGGATACGGGCTTCGCCATCCTCGTCGGCCACGGCGTGCCCGCGACGCTGGCCGACGACACCTATGCGGCGCTGACGCGGTTCTTCGACCAGCCGATGGACGCCAAGATGGCCCTCAGCCCGCCCGAAAAGGCGAAGGGCCGGGGCTATCTGCCCATGGGGATCGAAAGCGTGGCGAAGACCCTGACCGGGGAGACGCCGCCCGACCTGTGCGAGGCGCTGGTCTTCGCGGCCCCGCACCGGCCCGGCAGCGACACCAACATCTGGCCCGATTACCCGCCGGAACTGGCCGGGCTGATCCGGGAATGGACGGGCGAGATGGCGGCGCTGACACAGCACCTGTCGCGGCTGTCCGCGCTCGCGCTCGATTTGCCGGAAACCCATTTCGCGGGACCCTATGCCGACCCTTCGCTCACGCTGCGCTTCGTGAACTATCCCGACCAGCCCGAGGAACCCGCGCCGGGGCAGCTGCGCTATGGTGCGCATCATGATTACGGCGCACTGACGATCCTGCGGCAAGACGAGGCGCCGGGCGGTCTGCAGATCCGCGACGACACCGGCACGTGGCGCGAGGCGCCGGTCGTGCCCGACAGTTTCATTGTCAACGTCGGCGACCTGATGGCGCGTTGGACCAACAACCGCTGGCATTCGACCCTACACCGCGTGTCGAACCCGGCGCGGCACCTGACCGGGTCGACGCGGCGGCTGTCCATGGTGGCCTTCACCGGACCGAACGAGGGCACCGAGATTTCCTGCCTGCCCACCTGCCAATCCGCCGAAAACCCCCCGCAGTTCGAGCCGGTCAAATGCGGCGAATACATCATGTCGAAAATCCGTGCCTCCATGGAGCTGAGCGAAGCCAAATGAACATCCGGGCCGTCACCTGTGCCGCGCTGCTGGCCACACCCGCCGCCGCGACCGAGATCAGCTACAGCCTCAACTGGCTGCCGCAGGGGGAGCATTGCGGCTTCTTCCAGGCCGCGGCCGCGGGCCTCTATGAAGATGCGGGCCTGACGGTGGAGATCCTGCCCGGCGGGCCGAACGTCAACGTCAACCAGCTTGTCGTCGGCGGACGGGTCGATCTGGGCATGGGGTCGGCCTTTACCGCGCTGAACATGGCCACGCAGGGCATCGACGCGGTCACGGTCGCCGCGTTCATGCAGAAATCGCCCCAGACGCTGGTGGCCCATCCCGGCACCGGGGTCGAGACGCTTGCGGACCTGCGCGACCGCCAGATCATGGTCGCCAATTTCTCGCGGCAGGAATTCTGGCAGTTCCTGAAGGCGGAACACGGGTTCAGCGACGACCAGCTTGCGCCCTATGCCTATTCCGCGGCACCGTTCCTTGCGGACAAGATGGCGGTGCAGCAGGGCTATGTGACCGAGGATGCCCATCTGCTGGGCGCCGAGATGGACGAAGACCCGGTGTCCATCCTGCTCGCCGACCACGGGTTCGAGGATTACGCCACCACCGTTTACGGCATGCGGGACTGGATCGAGGCGAACCGGGACGCCGTGCAGGCGTTTCTTGACGCTACGGCCGAAGGGTATCGACAGTGCCTTGACGGGGATGCCACCGCGGGCAAGGCGGCGATCCTCGATGCCAACCCGGATCACACCGCGGCCCTGTTCGATTTCAAGCTCGACCAGATGCGCGCCCGTAATCTCGTGACGGGCGAAGCCGGCCTGCCCATCGGCGCGATGGACGCCGCGCGATGGCAGTCCTTTGCCGACACGATGATCGCCGCGGGCGTCTACCCGGAAACGCTCGATGTCTCTGCCGTCTACGATCTCGGCTTCATGTCCGACTAAGCGCCCCGTCCCCCCGCCGCACCAGCCAAGGAGCCCGCCCATGACTCGTCTTTCCCTTTCCCGACGTCGGTTGTTGCAGACGGGTGGCGGTGCCCTTGGCGCTGCCGCCTTCGGCTTGCGCCCCGGCCGCCTTGCGGCGCAGACCGCGGTCAATTTCCAGCTGTCATGGCTGCATTCGGTCCAGTTCGGCGGCAGCTACATCGCGCGCGACCGGGGCTACTGGACCGATCTCGGGCTCGCGGTCGCGTTGAACCCCGGCGGGCCGAACGCGCCCGTTGAACCGCCGGTCGTCGCGGGCAACGCGATCATGGGCATCTCGGCCGCCGACTACACGGCCGCCGCGGTGGCGCAGGGCGCGCCCTTCAAGATCATCGCGGTGGCGATGCAGAAGAACCCCTTCGCGATCTCGTCGCTTCCGGACAGCCCGGTCAACGCGCCCGCGGATCTCGAAGGCAGGTCCATCGGCATGGCCACGGCCAACACGCCGGTCCTGCGTGCGCTCTGCGATATCAACGGCGTGGATTTCGACGCTATCGAGATCGTGCCGACGCAATACGACGCCGCGCCACTGATGAACGGGCAGGTCGATTGTATCCTGTCATGGGCCACCGACCTGCCGGTCGCCATGATCGTACAGGGCGCCGACCCGATCGTGATGCTGATGGCCGATCACGGCCATTCGGTCCATTCCCAGACCTACATCGTCACCGAGGAGACGCTGGCGAATGATCGTGCGACGCTGGTCGCCCTTTTGCGTGGCGAGGTGATGGGCTGGACCGACTATCACGCCGACACGGACGCCGCCGCAGCACTGACGGTAGAGATGTTCCCCGATGCCGGGCTCGACCTCGAAACCCAGAAATTGCAGGCGGCGCGGCAGGTGCCGCTGATGTTCTCCGACCTGACGGCAAAGAACGGTTTCGGCTGGTTCACCGACGACACGGTGGCCGCCAACGTGGAGACGCTGGCGCTGCTCGGCCAGACGGTCAGCCCCGACCTGTGGGACCGGTCGATACTGGAGGAGGTGCATGGAACCTGACCGGCCCGCACCGCCCGACATCCGGTGCCACGCCGTCGCCAAGACCTTCGGCACGGGCGAAACCGCGGTTGCAGCCGTCGCACCCACGGATCTCGCGCTGGGGCCGGGCACCACGACGGCGCTGGTCGGGCCATCGGGATGCGGCAAATCCACCTTGCTGCGGATGATCGCCGGGCTTGAGCCGGTCACCGAAGGCGCGGTGCGCATCGGTGGGGAGCCGCCCGACGCGCTGCGCCGCAGCGGCGCGCTGTCGGTGGCGTTTCAGGACCCGTCGCTGCTGCCGTGGCGTACTGTGCGGCGCAATGTCGAACTGGCGCGCCATCTGGCCCGTCTGCCGCGCGACGACGATTTCGTCGCGGCGCTAATCGCCATGGTCGGGCTGGCAGGTTTCGAGGATCGTCGCCCGGCGGAACTGTCGGGCGGGATGCGGCAGCGCGCCGCCATCGCCCGGTGCCTTGTTACCGCGCCGCGCCTGCTGCTGCTCACGAACCTTTCGGTGCGGTGGATGAGTTGACCCGCCGCAGGCTGAACATCGAATTGCCGCCGGTCTGGGAACGGCAGGGTGCCACGACCCTGCTCGTCACCCATTCCGTGAGCGAGGCGGTATTGCTGTCCGACCGCGTCATCGTCCTGTCGGATCGCCCGGCGCGGGTCATTGGCGACGTCGCGGTCCCCTTCGCGCGTCCCCGGCGCCGCGACCTGGTCGATACGGATGCTTTTCGCGCAATCGGCGCGCAAGTCACCGGCGCGCTATTCGGCACGGACGCCGCCGGGCCCCGGCTGGCAGCGGCGGCAGAATGACGACCGCGGTGCAAAGCCCGCGCTGGCACCGTCCGGCCTCCGCCCACCTGCGGACCGCGGCGGGCATCGCCGGTGCGCTCGTCGCGTGGGAGTTGGCCGCGGTGCGTCTTGACGGCAGTTTCCTGCTGGCCGGTCCGGTCGATGTGCTGGCACATATTGCCATCCATGCCGGGCTGATGTGGCGGGCGCTGACCGTGACGTTGTGGGCCGCGACGCTGGGTTTCGTCTTCGGCAACCTTGCCGCCATCATGCTGGCGGCGGTCGCGATACTTGTCCCGCGGCTGGAGCGCCCGATACAGGCGCTGGCGCTGCTGGTCTTCTGCCTGCCACTGGTGGCCACCGGCCCGATCCTTCGCGTGCTCTACGGCCCCGGGATCGGTCCGCAGGTCACGCTGGCCGCGTTGGCCTGCTACTATACCACCTTCGTGCCGCTTCTGGTGGGTCTGCGCGCAGCCCCCGCCACATGGTTCGACCTGGTCACAAGCTATGGCCGCGGGTCATGGGCGCGGCTGGTGCATGTCCGCGCCTTCGCCTGCATGCCCTACCTGATTGCCGGACTTCAGATCGCCGCCCCGGCCGCGTTCCTTGGCGCGATGATCGGCGAATTCACGGGGGCGGAGCGCGGGATGGGCGTGCTCGCCATTCGGGCCATGCGCGGGCTGGACGTGGACGCGACATGGGCGCTCGCCACCATCGCCGCGGCAGTGTCCATCGCCGCTTATGCGGCCATCGGCTGGGCTGGTCGGCGGCTTTGGCCGGACCGCCCCGCGATGATCCTCGCCACCTCGCCAATGACTGGAGGGCGCCGGCCCCGGTCCGCCGCCGTCGCGGCGCTGGCCACTGCCGCTGTCGTTCTGGTTGGCTGGCAGGTCGCGATGGATGCTGCCGGGCTGAACCCGTTCTTCGCCAAGCGCCCCGGCGACGTGTGGGATTTCCTCGTGACCCATGCCGCCGCCGCCGAACATCGCGCGCAGCTTTTCGCGGCACTGGGCCAGACGCTTGGATACACGTTGCCAGGGTACCTTGCGGGCCTTGGCCTTGGCGCGTGGCTGGCTTGCGTGTTCGTGACGTGGCCCGGGGTCGCAGGCACGGCACTGCCGCTGGCCGTCGCGCTGCGGTCCATCCCCATCGTCACGACCGCGCCGCTGATCGTGCTGGCGCTGGGGCGCGGTCCGGCGGGCACGATCACCATCGTCGCGGTCATGATCTTCTTCCCCACCCTCGTCGCTTGCATCCAGGGGCTGCGGCAGGCGCCGGGACAGGTGCTCGATGTGTTCGACAGCTACGCCACCGGGCGGTGGCGGACATTGCTGCTCGCACGTGTGCCCGCGATGCTGCCTGCGCTTTTCGCCGCCGCGCGGATGGCGGTGCCCGCGGCAATTCTGGCCGTGACGGTGGCCGAATGGCTGGCGACCGGCACGGGGATCGGCAACCTCATGGCCCTGACCGCGTCTACGTCCAACTACAACATGCTCTGGAGCGCCATCGTGATCCTGACACTGGTGTCCTTCGCCGCCCATGTCGTCGTCGGTGCACTGGAACGCGCCGTCCTGCGGGTCTATGCCCCGGAACAGGTGGCCCGATGACCGCCGCCGCGCACCCCGCTGCGACGCAGGCCGTCATCGACCGCTACGACGCGCTGCGGGCCATGGTCGACCGCGCACTGGCGGCGCCTGCCGGGGACGCCGCCGCGACCGCCCGCGCGGCACCGGTGCTGGAGGCGGAGGCGCGGCTCGTGGACGCCCGCGCCTACGGGGCGTGGCTCGACCTCTTCACGGCGGATGCGTGCCTGTGGATCCCGCTGCATCCCGACGACCACCCGGCCCGCGACCAGGCGCTGGCCTTCGACGACCGCCGCCGCCTGAGCGAACGGGCCTGGCACATGCACGACCGGCAGGCCTGGGCGGTCACGCGGCCCCGGCCGCTCACCCTCCGCCATCTGGGCCCCGTCGCCGCGTGGCCTGAAGCGGAGGGCTGGCTGGCCACCTGCGCGCTCAGCCTGACCCATGTGCGCCGCGGCCCGCCGGTGCGGCTTGCCGGGCGGCAGGTCGTCGCCCTGCGCGACACGGACGCCGGTCCGCGCATCACCGCCAAGGTGCTGCTGCTGCCGGAACTCACCCTCGGCACGCCGCATCTCGGCTGGATCATGTGAGGACGCCATGACCCAAGACACCACCCGCCCCGACGCCATCGTCGCCCGCGGCCCGGACCTGACCGACCTGATCGACCGGCTTGTCCGCCACGACGTGGTGCACCGCAGCCTTTACACCGATCCCGCGCTGTTCGATCTGGAAATGCTGCGCATCTTTGGCGGCACCTGGGTTTACCTTGCCCATGACAGCGAAGTGCCCGCGCCGGGGGATTTCGTGCGCCGCCAAATGGGCCGTCGCCAGATCCTGATCGTGCGCACCGAGGATGGCGGCCTGCGCGGGCTCCTGAACCGCTGCACCCATCGCGGCACGACCCTGGTGGGCGAGGATGGCGGCTGCGCGAAGCGGTTCGTCTGTCCCTATCACGGCTGGTCCTTCGGGCTGGACGGGCGCATCCAGAACCTGCCGGTGCCCGACAGCTACGACCGGCTCTATGAGCGGCCCTTCGATCTCGGGCAGGTCGCGCTGGCCACGCGCGCGGGCTTCGTCTTCGGCACGCTCGCGGCCGAGCCCATGGAGATCGACACCTGGCTGGGGGCCGCGGGCCCGTGGCTCGACCAGCACGCGGCACGCTATCCGGGTGGGCGGATGGGCGTGCAGCGGCGCCGGCTCACGCAGGAATACGGCGCGAACTGGAAGATGTCCTGGGACAACGCCGCTGACGGCATCCACGCCACCTTCGCCCACGCATCCTACAACCATCTCGGCAAGGAGGCAGACACAGACACGGTGCTGGCCCGCAACCCCGCCGACACGCCCATGGTGTCGAAGACCCTTGGCCACGGGCATTGCGTCGTGGACCAGCGCCCCGGTATCCCCGACGGCCCATGGTCCACCATGCGCCCCCTGCCAACGCGGGAAGCCCTGGAGGACGGGCTGCGCGCGAAGGGTGTGACCGACCCCGCCACTTGGGACCTCATGACCGGCGACATGGTGAACCTGTCGATCTTTCCCAATCTCATCTTCGTGGGCAACCAGATGATGGTGGTCGAGCCGGTGGCGCTAAACCGCACGCGCCTGCGGTTCTACCTGACCCATGCACCGGACGCCCCGGAAGAGATCGACCTGATGCGGCTGCGCGTGGACGAGGATTTCCTGTCCTTCGGCACGCCCGACGATTTCGAGATGTTCGAACGCGTGCAGGAGGGTCTCGCCGTCGAGGAAGAGGAATGGATCGACATCTCCCGCGGCGACGGCGCGGGTGACGTGCTGGGCGCAGACGGGCTCGTGACCGGCACGGTCGCGTCGGAAGCCCCGATGCGCGCGTACCTGGCCGAATGGAAACGCCTGATGGCGAGGCCCATCCCGACCACGATCCGCCGCGCGCGGATCGAGGACAGCCGCTTCATGCAGACGATCAGACGCCGCGAGATGGCGAAGAAAGGAGCCTGAGATGCTGGACCACTCCGACCTGCAAGACGCTAACAAGGCGACGATCCGGACCTATCACACCCGGCTGTGGGGAGAGGGCGACCTGTCCGCGATCCCGGTCTACTGGGACCCGGACGCCATGGTCCACATGACGGATTTCGATGGGACCGGGGTCGATGTCGTGCACGAGGACGCGGAGCGGTATTTCAACGCCTTCCGCGACGTGACGACGACGATCCATGCGCTACTGGCCGAAGGCGACCGGGTCGCGCTGCACTGGTCCACGCTGGGCACCCATGTCGGCCCTTACGGGGACATCCCGGCGACCGGCAAGCAGATCACCATGGCCGGGATCGACATCCTGACCCTGAAAGATGGCAAGATCGTTGCCTGCGCGTCCATGTGGGACGGGCTGTCGGTCTTCGAACAGATGGGCGTTCTGAAGATTGGCTGAGGGCACGGCGATGACCGAAACACGTGAAGGCGACATTGCCGCGGCGCTCGCGCGCGATGGCTTTGCCGTGGTGCCCGGCGCGCTCAGCGTGGCGGAATGCGATGCGCTCAACGCCGCGATCGAGACCTGCCGCGCGGCACCCGGTCCGACGCATCGCGTTCTGTCACCAGCGGGCGAGCCACGGCTGGAGAGCGAGCTTTTCCGCTGGGGCGACACCCCGGCCATTCGTGCCGTGGCCACGGAAGGCACGTTGCCACGGCTTGCACGCGCAGCCTTCGGCACCCCGGACGTGATCCTGATGGAAGACCAATGGTTCCTGTCGGAAGCCGGGGCCGGCGCACGCAGTCCATGGCACCAGGATCACCCCTACCACCCGCTGGAGCCGTGGTTCCTGACCATCTGGATCGCGCTCGACCCGCCGCCGGGGCCAGTCGGCCTGTCCGTGGCCCGCGGCAGTCACGGCGGCACCATGTATGGCCCCGTCGAGTTCTCGGCGGGCGATGCGACGCTGGGCAGCGCCGCGGGACAACTCGCACCGGTGCCCGACATCGATGCCGATCCCGGCGCTTGGGACGTGGTCACGCCTGAAATCGGCAAGGGCGACGCGATCGTGATGGATTCCCGCACCCTGCACGCGGCCGGGGGAAACTGTGCGTCCGTCTTCCGAAGACTGTCGATCCGCTACGCCCATCCGGGCACGCACATCCGGCCGCGCGACTGGCCGGTCGCGGAGTTCTGGTCGGATCACCCATTCGCCCGCACCATGGGTGCGCACCTCGACCCCGCCGCGTTTCCGGTGCTTCGGGCGTAGATCGTACAGCGACATGCCTGCGTTCCCGGGTGGCGCATCCGGACCTTCTCGGCGCACGCGGGCATGATACGGGCACCGTGACGCCGACGAAGTGACCGGCGACCGCTGTCACCTGCGTGCTGCCGGGGATCGGCCTGTAGATCACGCGTGTCGATACGGCGCAGAACGAAGGACCCCGCATGCACCGGCGCGTCAGCGGTGATGGCGCTCTCCAGCGCCTGTCCGGCGCAGCGCGTGGAACGCCTAGACGCCGAAAGGAAAGCCCGCCGACGCGCACCCGGCGGAACACCGCCACCATGGACCGGGAAAGTTCTACCCCAGCGGAATAAGCCGGATGCGTGCCCGTTAAAGGTGCGTGGCGATCTGCATGGAGGCAATGATGCACCGCACGGTTCCACAAACGACGATTACCCGTCATCATGTCGCGTCATCCGCAGGCAGCTTGCCAGCGCGCGTCATCCGGCCGTCGCAGCTGTCCGGGCGCCCGCCGCTCGTGGTGCTGCACGGGATCGCGCGCAATGCCGACGTGCTGACCGACCTGTTCCTGCCCGAAGCGGAAAGAACCGGGCGCGTGATCGTCGTTCCCCATTTCAGCGAACAGCGCTGGCCGCATTTCCAGCGCCCCTGCCGTGCCGCGCGCCCGGACCGCGCGCTTCTGGCGCTGCTCGAACATCTGGCGGTGACCGATCCGGGCTTCGCCGGGCCTGTCGATGTCTTCGGACATTCGGGCGGCGCCCAGCTCGCCCATCGCTTCGCGATGCTCTATCCACACAGGGTCGGGCAGCTCAACCTCGCGGCCGCGGGGTGGTATTGCCTGCCGGACGCCAGCATGGCCTATCCCTACGGCCTTGCCGCTGACGGGACGCCCGACAGCCTGGCCTGGGTGCGCCGTCATGGCCAGATGCTGCCGGCCTACCTGCGCCTGCCCGTGCGGGTCTTCGTCGGCACCGCCGATGACGCCCGTGACGATGCGCTGCGCCAGGCGATCCACCTCGATCGGGGGCAAGGCGAGACGCGGATCGCACGAGCCGCAACCTATGTGGCGCGCTTCCGGGCGGCGGCGCATGACCGCGGCATCTGCCCCGACGTGTCGCTGACCCACCTGCCCGGCGTGGGCCACGATGTCGTGCAGGCGATCCGGCAGGGCGGCCTCGCCGCGCGTGTGACGGCCGCCGAAGTGCCCGTTTTTGCTTCGGCAAGCTGATCCCGCCCCATTCCCTAAAGGACACCCCATGACCGACCCCGTTCTGTCCCATCTCGATGCCGCCAAGTGGACGTTTTCGACCCGCCGCGTGGATCGCGCCTGCGTGGCGGGAAGCGACCGGGATTTCGCCGCCGCCCGCCCCGGCGACCTGATCCTTGCGCAGGTGCACCAGCTTGGCCAGCACCAGCGCGTGCAACTCGTCACCGGGCGGCCATCGCTCTTATATCCCGGCGACCTGGTGGTGCTGGCCTGCGGTGCGCGTTACGCGCCGGACCAGTTCGAAGGTCATGCCAAGATCGACCCGGATGGCGCCGACCTGCTGGCCGGTGGCGGGTGCATCGGCCGCATGGTCGCGCGCAACGAGCGGATCAAGCCGGCCACGAAGATGATGCCCGTCGCCCGGCTGCTGGATGCGCAGGGTGCGCCAGTGAACCTCGGCCGGTTCGCGCTGCCGCCCGCCGACTTAAGCCCGGAGAACCCCAAGATTCCCGCGATCTTCGTTCTCGGCGCCGCCATGAACTCTGGCAAGACACTTGCGACGGCGCAACTGTCGCTCGGGTTGCGGCACGCGGGATACCGTGTCGCGGCGCTCAAGGGCACGGGCACCGGGGCCTTCGGGGATGTCAACGAATACGCGGATACCGGGGCGCATTGGGTCGCGGACTTCACCGACGCCGGAATGGTGACCACCTACCGCGAGCCCCTTGCACGCGTTAAGGCGGGGATGGAGCTGCTGCTCGACCACGCCTCGCAACGCGGCTGCCAGATCGCGGTCATGGAAATCGCCGACGGCCTGTTCCAGCGTGAAACCGGTGCTCTGATCGCGGACCCGTGGTTTTCCGACCGGTTGGCCGGACTGGTCTTCGCCTGCGGCGATGCCGTTGCCGCCGCGGGCGGCGTGGCGGTGCTGGATCACCACGGGCTGCGCCCGGATGTTCTGACAGGAATCCTGAGCTGTTCGCCCATGGCCGCAGCCGAGGCCGAGGCCGCGACCGGGGTTCCCGTCCTGCGCAAGGACGACCTGGCCGATCCGGCCGAGGCGAACGGACTCGCCATGCGCGCGCTGATCGCACCGCGACAGGCCGCGTGATGGCGCTGCCGGCGATTTTCAACCGCGACCGGGGGCGGCGTCTTGCCGCCATCGCCGCGCTGGTCTTGTTCCAGGGATGTGCCGCGGGCGGTGCCGCCTTCGCCACGCGCGCCTTGTTTGCCGCGATGCATGGCGGCGACGCGCTTCCCCCGGCCGCGCTGGCCGCGCTTGTCGCAGCCGGGGCGGTCATCGCGCTGACGCGTGTCGCCGCACGGGTTCTCGGTGAACGGCTTGGCCAGGACTATGCCCGCGAGGTCCGCGCCGCCCTGTTCGACCGCGCCGCCCGCATGCCGGCCCGCGCCGTGGCGGAACGCCGCGCCGGATACATGTCCCTGCGCTTCGTCGGCGACATGACGGCGTTCCGCAACTGGATCGGCCTGGGCATCCCGCGCCTGGTCGCCGGGGCCATCCTGATCCCGGCGACGCTCATGATCCTCGTGCTGCTGGACCCTGTCTTCGGGCTTGTCGTCCTGCCGATCATCGGCGTGACGCTGCTTTGCAGCCTGGCCGGCGGTCGGCGGCTTGTGGGGCTGCAACGGACGCTGCGGCAACGCCGTGCACGGATCGCGGCGGACATGGCCGAGCGGATGCCGCTTGCACCGCATCTCGACCGCCTGGGGCGCCGCGGAAAGGAACTCGCATTGCTGGACAAGCGCACCGACGCCTTGATCCGTGCCGCCCTGCGTCATCGACGGCTTGCGGAAACGCTTCGGGCGTTGCCCGAACTTGCGGGCGGGCTGGCTGCCGCGCTGCTGATCCTTGCCGGGTACGCGCAGGGCGTCCCGCCCGCGGGCATCGCCGCGGCGCTGGCCACGATGGGCCTTCTGCTTGGACCGCTGCGCGATCTGGGCGGGGTGTTGAACCACCGGGCCGCCTATCGTGCCGCAGCCATCAAGGCCGAGGCGGCACTGGCCCGCAAGACGCGGGATCTCTATCGCGGGGGCCGCGCCGTCGGACAGGGGCCGATCGACGTGACCTTCGAAGGGGTCGCCCTGCCGTCCGGCCGGACGCTCGACATGCACATCGATGGCGGCGCCGAGATCAGCCTTCCCCTCGACGAGCTTGATTGCCAGGCCGTCGGCGACGCCCTCTTGGGGCTGGATGACCTGCCGCGCGGGCGCATCCTGCTTTCCGGCGTCGATCTGCGCGACCTGAGCCGCGGCAGCCTGCGGCGCGGGGTGCTGCGTATCGGCACGTCGCCCGAGATCCTGCAGGGCTCGCTCCGCCGTGTGCTGTTGATGGGGGTGACGCGCCGCATCGGTGACCCTGCCCTTGCCGATCTCGCGGCGTCGGTCGGGCTTGGCCCGGCACTTGCGCGTCTTGGCGGTCTCGACGGAACGGTCCGCGAAGGCGGGGGAAACCTGACACGGGCGGAGCGTGTCAGCCTGTGCATCGCCAGGGCGCACCTGATCCGGCCGCGTCTGGTCATCGTCGATGCGTCCTGTGACGCCGCCATGCATGACCGGATCGACGCCTATGTCGGGACGCGTTCTGCCACGGTCATCCGGCAAGGCAGCGAACGGACCTGCGGTCGAACGGGCGGTACGGCGATTGCAGCGCGACAGGCACGGGAATGCCGCCACCTTTTGCCGCAGACATAGTGGCCGTCATCCGCCAGCCGCAGAACTGGAAGCAGCCCACATGGTGCAACTCGCCGAACGCCCCGCAACTGACCGGAAGCTCCGGCCCATGTTCCCTCAAGCCCTTGGGAAAGGGCGTTGATCGTTAGGGCTGCGATACGAAGGTCCGCGACGCCCCGGCAACCGGCGCGTTCGACCGGTCCCTTCCCGCGCCACGCATCGTGATCTGGGGCACGATCTCCGCGGGCTTGCAACGCGGCCGCATGCGCGGCCGGGCTTTCGGGCGGTCGTGCAGGAAGCGGCCCGTCAGCCATCAAGGAAGCCGCGGCCGTCCCCGGCCGTGGCACCGATCCCCGTCAGGCGCCGCGGCCTAGGCCGTGTCTGCAATCAAGGGATTCCCGTTTGGTCTCATTTCTGATTCAAGATCGAAAACGGAG
>NZ_QDFI01000045.1 GCF_003254465.1 Meridianimarinicoccus zhengii | reverse complement strand
GAGTGCTACAACTTCTTCAAGGCCGCCGGATACGGAACCGATTAAACGCGACACGCTCTAGGCATCGGAAACCCGAGTGACGCGGTTCGCCGTCTTGACGACGATGAGACGACGATGGTTGATCTGAATACCCTCGATACTGTCGAGGGTATTCGGGGGAACCCCAACGCGCGCGCGGTCTCCGAAAGCGGGCTCTACGCCCTGATCTTCACCAGCCGCAAGGACGAGGCGCGGGCGTTCCGCAAATGGGTGACCGGCACCGTGCTGCCGACCCTGCGCCGCACGGGCGGCTTCACCATCGAACCCTCCGCCGCCCCGGCCATGCCGCTGCCCGCCGGGTCCGACATGGTCACCGGGATCGACACCTGCACCGCGGCGGATGTGCAGACATGGCTCGACCTGATCCGCGAAACCCGCCGCCTGGGCGGGCGCAGCGCGGGCCTGCGGCTCTGGGCGCAGTCGCCCCTGCCGCCGATCGACGGGGGCGGCGCGGCTGCGGCGCTGCTCGACCCCAATGAGGGCCGCGAATGCCTGGCGCACCTGCTGACCGTCATGCACGGCGGCGCGTCGGTGGGCGACATGATCGCGGATCGCAACAACGAGGACCTGGCACAGCTCGCACTGCGGGTGGTGGGGGCCGACCTGTTCGTGGGCAACGGCGACACGCCGGGCACGCGGCTGATCTTCGGCGGCACCCGCTGGGCGCTGGGGGGCCACCGCGTGCCCCTGCTGGCCCTGCCGGGCGCGCGCCCCGATGCCGCTGGCCGGACACTGTCCAACCGCCGCCTGCGCGGCGTGCTGGTCCCCGTGGCGCTGTGGGAGGGGGCAGATGCGTGACCAGGCACAAGAGGTATTCGATACCGCCGAAGACATCGCCGACGCGCTCCACTACCTCGCGGGCTGCGAGGAAGCACTCCGCCTGGCGCTCGACGGTCGCATCGCGGATGAACGCCGCGACGGCCCGGCGATCTATGCCGTGCTCGAAGCGATGGGCACCTTCCGCCAGCGCGCCCACATCGGCGTCGACGGCCTGATCCGCCGCATGTCGGGCGGGGCGGTGTGATGCCGCGACGTTGCAGACGGCCGGGTCGCGTGGCACCTTAGTGATGGTCACAGACCGCCACGCGGTCTTGGCGGGATGGATTGGCGTAGCTGGTAACGCAGCCCTTCGGCAGTCGCGGGTTCAAGTCCCGCATCCGGCCCGTGCACGACCAACCTTGCCGCTCGCAATGCCGATCCTCGGCGCGGGCGGCAAGGAGCTAGCGGCCATCCCCAAAGGGATGTGGCCTGCGCGCTATCTTGACTGGCGGCGGGACACGGTCCCCAGCCCGGCCCACAAAGCAAGCGCAAGTGTCATAACGGGCAGGGCAACATCGACAGGCATCCAGAACGCGGCGAATGATGCCGCGAAGAAGATCAGCATTGCAATGCCAGCGGCGCAGCGAAGACCACTCATAGCCCGCTCCGATCTAGAACTGGCTTGAAGTAACCACGTATCCGCTCGCGATTCTGGGCGAACCCTTCGGCACCATGCTTGACCTTGGGCAGATCGATGTCATCGACCGGCCCGAACATGTCGGCCAGGTGATCGAACCAGCGCTTCGCCACATCAGTCAGCCGCATAGCAATCACTCCTCTGTCGGCACGCCGTCGCGCGCGACAGGCAGGCCCTCTACATGGGCAAGACCCAGTCGCTCGAACAGCGCCTGAACATCGGGATGGCGGGACACGAGGGCATCGCGCGCGCTACGCGCTTGGGGATGACGCATGTCTCCGTCCTGCCGGTCTACGGCGCGACCGACCGATTGCGGGTTGAGGGGGATTTTCGGCATGGTCTTCATCCTCCGGCGAACATGCAGGGCACAACGAACGCGCTGCGATAGCATTATCCTAGACCATGGCGCGTCCGGTTGACAGACCGGGCGCGCATCAGTCCGAAACGCTAAACCGTCCGACTCGGACGGAGTCGGACGGTCGGACGCTAACCATTGTTGCCAAGGGTTACAGCGTTGAATTTTAAGGTGTTTTGGCTCCGGCGGTAGGGATCGAACCTACGACCAATTGATTAACAGTCAACTGCTCTACCGCTGAGCTACGCCGGACCAACGGTGGGGCTATAGCAATGGCTGCGAGGGGCGTCCAGTGGGTCAGGGCGATTTTTTACTGTCGCCGTCACGTAGCCGGAAGCAGGCGGTCGACGACATTGCTGGCTCTGCCATGACTAGGCCGCGTGCCGACAGATCCACGAGATGTGCCAATGCGTTGCGCTGCGCCGCGGAAAAGAGTCCGGGGGACAGCGCTCCGTACACGCGGTCGGTCAGAGTCTGCAGCGTCATCGGCCCATCTGCCAGCATGGCGACGATCTGCGTCTCGCGGATGCGGCGATGCGCCAGCAGTTCGGCGATGCGCGCCCCTGGTGCTGTGACCGGATCGCCATGCCCGGGATAGAGGACCCGGGCGCCAAGCCCGTGGAGCCGTGCACATGAGCGATAGAAGGCGGCCATGTCTCCGTCCGGCGGAGAGATCAGCGAAGTGGACCATCCCATCACGAGATCCCCGGTGAACACTGCGTCGTCCCATTGCAGGCACAGGTGATTGGCCATGTGCCCCGGTGTCCAGAGTGCCGCAAGCTGCCAGTCGTCGCCTTTGATCACCGCGCCGTCGGGCATGCATCGGTCGGGACGGAACCCGGCATCCACACCTTCGCCGCCTCCCAGGGCATCGACATCCAGCCACGCCATGCCGTGGGCGCGCCCCGCGCCCGCGTCACCGAAGGCCAGAACAGGGGCGCCGGAACAGGCCGACAGCGCAGGGGCCAGCCCGCTGTGATCGCGGTGCGCATGGGTGACGACGATATCCGTGATGCGCTGCTGCGGCCCAATGGCCCCGAGGATGGCCGCAAGGTGCCGCGTGTCGTTAGGCCCGGGGTCGATCACGACGATGTCCCGCCAGCCCAGAAGGTAAGTGTTCGTGCCTGGTCCGGTCATCGGCCCGGGATTGGGCGCGCAAAGGACGCGCAAACCGGGCGCCAGCGGAACAGGTTGGGCTATGGCGGAAGACTTCGTCTGCATTTCGCGCTTTTCCGGGGCCGGGCGACGTGGTCTGCTATATCCATGTTGGCGGGATTTCTCAAACGCTGGATGCCGCAGGGGATCTATGGCCGCGCGGCTCTGATCCTCCTCTTGCCGGTGCTTACGCTGCAACTCGTCGTGTCGGTGGTGTTCATCCAGCGCCATTTCGAGGGCGTCACGGCACAGATGACCCGCAACGTACTGATCGAGACACGGTATCTCGTGGACCGCCTGGATGCGGCGGAAACGCTCGCCGCGGCGGGTCTGGCCGGTGCGCAACTGGGGCAGGCGCTCCAGATCGACGTTCTGGTACCCGCGCCGGGGCCGGGCGCAGACTTGCGCGCGTTCTGGGACCTGTCGGGCCGCGTGGTCGTCGAAACGCTGCAGGACGGACTGCCGGGGTTGCGCAACATCGACCTCGTTTCCAACCACCGGGAGGTGCGCATGGTGGTGGACACGGCGCAAGGGCCGGTGGAGCTGCGCGTACCGCGGGGGCGCGTATCGGCGTCGAACCCGCATCAGTTGCTGGTGCTGATGATCTCCACCGGCATCCTGATGACCTGGATTTCCTTCGTGTTCCTGCGCAACCAGCTCAGGCCGATCCGGCGTCTGGCGCGGGCGGCGGATGCCTTCGGCAAGGGACGGCATGTGCCGTACCGTGTCGCCGGCGCGGCCGAGGTGCGGCAGGCGGGGGCGGCCTTCCTTGACATGCGGGCGCGGATCGAGCGGCAGATCGAACAGCGCACCCTGATGCTCTCCGGGGTGAGCCATGATCTGCGCACACCGCTCACGCGGATGAAACTTGCCTTGTCGATGATGGAGGAGACGGAGGAAACGCGCGACATGCTGCGGGATGTCGGCGACATGCAGCGGCTCGTGGACGAATTCCTCAGCTTCGCGCGATCGGACGCGCTGGACGACATGGTGCCCACGGACCTGAGCGCGCTGGTGCGCCGGGTGATCGAGGACGCAGCGCGCGCCGGGCATACCGTGAACCTGGAAACCTCGGTCGAGACCGGATCGATCCTGCTGCGCCCGCAGGCCGTGACCCGTGCGCTGGAAAACCTTCTCGGCAATGCGGTGCGCTATGGCACCTGCGCGGTCGTGCGGCTGGAACGTCTTCCCCATGCCGTGCGGCTGCGAGTGGAGGATGACGGTCCGGGCATTCCCGCCGCGCGGCGCGAAGACGCCCTGAAGCCGTTCAGTCGGCTTGATCCGGCACGGAACCAGAATCACACGGCCGGCGTAGGTCTCGGGCTCGCCATCGCATCGGACATTGCCCGAAAGCATGGCGGGCGGCTTGTGCTCGGCGACAGCACACGTCTCGGCGGGTTGCGTGCCGATCTCGAACTGGCGATCTGACGCGTTGGCCGGTCAGCCTGTCCAGGCGCGGTTCGGACCGCAATCCATATGCACGAAGTTCGACCGGTAGTACTTGCCCACGCCGCCCGCGGCACAGGCCTGCGCCGCCGCCGCCATCTGCTTGACGCTCCGGCTTTTGAGCCGCAGGTCAGCCGCCTGGCCCTTCATGTGCAGCGAATTTCGTGCCGCGCCGCCCGACCGGCTGCGCAGCATCGCGTTGGTATGCGGGGTGCGGTAGCCGGACAGCAGGAGATAGGGCTCGTCCACTTCCATCAGCGCGTGGGCCGCGGCCATGATGTCGATGGTCCGGGTGTCGATCGCGATGGACTTGTTGTCACGCCAGTCGCGCATGAAATGACTGATCTCGGCGAGGGCGGGCTTCACGTACTTCCCATCCACCCAGTAGATCATGTCGATCGATTCACCGGTGCGCCCGGAATACATGCGGATGCGCCGCACATCGCCGCCGCCGCGCAGGAAACCGAAAATACCAGCCTGCGCCGGTGCCGCGGTGACTGCCGTTGCCGCGAATGCCGCAAGCAGCCCACGTCGCGTCGGGCGGAAATCCGCCGTGCTGTCTGTCGTCATGCCTGTTCTGCCTCTTGATACCGCTTATGCGGCTTTTGCGAAGAGCATCCCACGAAAAGTTTCTTCGCACAAGGTAAACGGGACTCCAACCGGCGAATCCGGCAGGGCGCTAGGCTGCGCGGATTCCTGCCGATCCCGTCAAGTCAGGTGAATCATAGGCGTGCGGCGTCCATGGATGGTGCACCGTTGCATCGGGGTAACACTTGCGCGGGGGCGGTGGTGTTAGCGTTTTGTTGGTTTCGATGCGCGACGGTCTGCCCGCATACTGTCCGAAATTTCAGGAGTGCGCGCGCAATGGAGTTCACGGCGATATCCCGTTTACGACCCGGTCCGGTTTGGTTTCGGCCCTTGGCACTTGTTCGTGCGATCTATGTCTTGGCAATGGTGCTGTGCTGCGCTGGACCGGCGGTCGCGCAATCGGGCGATGCGGCATTGCGGCAGGCGATCGCGGCGGCGGTCGCGCAAGACCCTGCGCTTGCGCAGTTCTATTCCGGCCGCGATCATGCGCCGATCTGGGTCGGGGACAATGTGCAGGATCGTCGTCGGGTTTCTGCCTTTCTGGATGCGCTCGGCGATGCGGGCGACCACGGGCTTCCGGTCCAGACCTATCGCCGGGACGAGATCGACCGCGCCTTGCGCGCGACCGGATCGGTGGCTGAGCGCGCGGAGGTCGAGGCGCTGATGTCGCGCAGCTTCGCGGCCTATGCACGCGACGTGCAGTCGGGCGTGCTCGATCCGAACCGGGTCAGCCGTGAAATCGACCGTGCCGCCCCCCGGAAAGCGCAGGCGGAAACGCTGGCAGGCTTTGCATCGTCGTCGCCCGCGGCATTCCTGCGGACGCTCCCGCCCCAGACCGAACAGTATGCGCGGCTGTTGGCAGAACGGGCGCGGCTCGAGGGTATCGCTGCTGCGGGCGGTTGGGGCCCCAAGGTCGGCGAGGGCACGCTGAAGCCCGGCCAGTCCTCGGCGCAGGTGCCCGCGCTTCGGGCGCGGCTCGCCGCCATGGGGTACGGGCGTCCGGGCAGCGATCCCGCTTTCGACGCAGAACTCGAGGCACAGGTGACCCGGTTTCAGCGCGACCACGGTCTCGCCATCGACGGGGTCGTGGGCCCGGCCACGCTGGCGGAAGTGAACCGCACCGCGGCCGAACGGCTGGCTCAGGTCTTTGTGACGATGGAACGCGAACGCTGGATGAATTTCCCGCTGGGGCAGCGGTACGTCTGGGTCAACATCCCCGATTACCATGTCCGGCTTGTCGAAGACGGGCGGCAGGTTTTCGAGACCCGGTCGGTCGTTGGCCAGAACCGCCGCACCCATCGCACGCCGGAATTTTCGGACGTGATGGAGTTCATGGTCATCAACCCGACCTGGAACGTGCCCCGTTCCATCACGACGCGCGAATACCTGCCCATGCTGCAGCGGGATCCCAACGCCGTGGCGCATCTTCAGTTGCTCGACAGCAACGGCAACCGGGTGTCGCGCGCGATGGTCGATTTCGCGTCTTATGACGCCGGCAGCTTTCCCTATCGCCTGAAGGAACCGCCGAACGACAGCAATGCGCTCGGGCTCGTGAAGTTCATGTTCCCGAACCGCCACAACATCTATCTGCACGACACGCCCCACAAGTCTCTGTTCTCGCGCGATACGCGCGCCTACAGCCATGGCTGCGTGCGGCTCGCCGATCCGTTCGATTTCGCCTATGCCCTGCTGCGCGGGCAGACCGCCACCCCGGAGGCTTTCTTTGCGGAACGTCTGAACACCGGGCGGGAAACCACCGTGATGATCGAGAACCCGCCGCGCGTGCACATCGTCTATCGCACGGTGATCGCACAGCCGCGCGGCCCGGCACAGTTCCGCCCCGATATCTATGGTCGGGACGCGCAGATCTTCGATGCGTTGTCAAAGGCCGGGGTTTCGCTTCGCGCCGTTGGGGGGTAAACCGGCGCAAGGCCCATCAGTTACGGAGCAGGCATGCGCATCCCCCTTTCCACGGTGGCCGAGGCGCTTTCGGCCCGGCTGGACGGCAACCCGGACATCGAGATCACGGGCGCGGCCGAACCCGCCCGCTGCACCGCGGACCAGCTTGCACTCGCCATGAGTCCCCAATACGCCGAGGGCCTGTCGCAAGGCGCGGCGCGCGCCGCAATCCTCCATGACGAAGCGGACCGCGCAGATTACGGGCTTGAGTCAGCGCTCTACGTGACCCGGCCGCGGCTGGCCATGGCGCAACTGTCGCGGCTTTTCGATCCGGGCCCCGAGATCGCGGCGGGCATCCATCCCACGGCCGTGGTCGACGCGTCGGCGGAGATCGGTCCCGACGCGCGGATCGGGCCGTTCGTGGTCATCGGTGCCGGCGTGCGTATCGGCGCCCGTGCAAGGATCGCGCCCCATGTCACCATCGCCGAAGGCACGCGGATCGGCACGGACGTGCTGATCCATCCTGGGGTGCGGATCGCGGGGCGCGCGCAGCTGGGCGATCGCGTGATCCTGCACCCGAACTGCACCATCGGCGCCGACGGGTTCGCCTTCGTGACGGAGCGGCCTTCGTCGGTGGAACGGGTGCGCGACGGGTTGGTGGACCGGATCGATCCGGACCCGCAGGAATGGACCCGGCTTCATTCGCTCGGCAGCGTCGAGATCGGCGACGACGTGGAGGTCGGGGCATGCAGCAGCATCGACCGCGGCACGATCCGCGCCACGGTCATCGGCCGGGGCACCAAGATCGACAACCACGTGCAGGTCGGCCATAACGTAACCATAGGCGAAGACTGCATGATCTGTTCGATGGCGGGCATCGCCGGGTCGAGCAGGATCGGCGACCGTGTCGTTCTGGCCGGCAAGGTCGGGGTCAACGACAACATCTTCATCGGTGATGACGTGGTCGCAGGCGGGGCGGCGAAGATTTTCACGAACGTGCCGGCAGGCCGGGTGGTTCTTGGCAACCCCGCCGTGAAGATGTCGACGAACCTGGAGACCTACAAGGCGCTGCGACGGCTTCCGCGGTTGCTGCGCGACGTGGCGGCGCTCAAGAAAGCGGTTCCCATGGACCGGAAGAGCGACTAAATCGCCCGGACGACGGGCTGGAGTTGACGACATGGACGTGAAGCAACGGGTGATCCGCATCATTGCCGAGCAGGCCGTGATGGATGAGACCGAGGTGACACCGGACAAGACGCTCGCCGATCTCGGGATCGACAGCCTGGGACTTGTCGAAAGCATCTTCGCCATCGAGGAAGAATTCGACATCCAGGTTCCGTTCAACGCGAACAAGCCCGAGGACAGCGAGTTCGATATTTCCAGCGTGGCCGCCATCGTCGCGGCTGTGGAGACGCTCGTGGCGCAGCAACCCGGATGAAGCGGGTCGTCATCACCGGGCAGGGCACGATCAACGCACTTGGACGGGATGTGGCCGAGACGCTCGACGCGATGCGCGAAGGGCGTTGCGGGATCGGGCCGCTGGATATCCGAGATGTGGACAGGCTGGCCATCAGGATCGGCGGGCAGGTGCATGGCTACGATCCCGAGGCGAATTTCAACCGTCAGCAGATCGCGCTGTATGACCGGTTCACCCAGTTCACCCTGATCGCCGCGCGGGAAGCGATTGCGCAGTCCGGGCTCAGCTTCGCCGGCGACCTGGCGGCGCGCAGCGGCGTGATCCTCGGCACCGCGGGTGGTGGGATGCAGACGTCGGACGAGAATTACCGGTCGGTCTACGAAGAGGGCAAGAACCGGGTGCATCCGTTCGTCGTGCCCAAGCTGATGAACAACGCCGCGTGCAGCCATGTGAGCATGAGCTACAACCTCAAGGGGCCGAGTTTCACCGTGGCGACGGCCTGCGCATCGTCCAATCACGCGATGGGGCAGGCGTTCCACATGATCCGCGGCGGCGGGGCGACAGTCATCGTCACCGGCGGGTCGGAATCGATGCTGTGCTTCGGCGGCGTGAAAGCATGGGAAGGGTTGCGGGTCATGTCGCGCGACGCGTGCCGCCCGTTCTCGGCCAATCGCAACGGGATGGTGCAGGGAGAGGGCGCTGCCATCTTCGTGTTCGAGGAATACGACCATGCACGCGCCCGCGGGGCCGAGATTCTCGCCGAAGTGATCGGCTTCGCCATGACGTCGGACGCGGCGGACATCGTGATGCCGTCGAAGCAGGGGGCGGCGCGGGCCATCGCCGGGGCGGTGCGGGATGCCGGCGTACCGTTCGAGTCGGTGGGCTACATCAACGCCCACGGCACAGGCACGGCTGCCAATGACAAGACGGAATGCGCGGCGGTCGCGGACGTGTTCGGCGCCCATGCCGACCGGCTGATGATCTCGTCCACCAAGTCCATGCATGGCCATATCATCGGCGGCACGGGCGCGGTCGAACTGCTCGCCTGCATCATGGCGCTGCGTGACGGGGTGATCGCACCGACCGTGGGTTACGAGGAACCTGACCCCGAATGCGCGCTGGACGTGGTGCCCAACACAGCGCGCGAGGCCGAGGTCGATGTCGTGCTGTCGAACGCGTTCGCCTTCGGGGGGCTCAACGCGGTGCTGGCGCTGCGGCGCGTCGTGTGACCGCCGCGTGGCGCCAGCGCGCGCCGGTCAATTCCCCAGGGCCGCGACCGTTAGCGCTTCGTGCGCGGCGGTAAAACCTGCCAGCGATATAGTGAGGCGAACAGGAGTTTCGGGCGCCGCGGCCGGCCGGACCGTCACTTCGGCCTCGGTCCCTCCCTTCATCGTCTCGATTTCCTCAGGCGTGAAGCCGATCTGGGCCACGCACCCTTGCCGGTTGCACAGCTGGAAGGGATAAGTCTTGCCCTCGGCGCCATCGACGTTGAGCCGCAGCCCCTGTGTCAGCAGCGTCTCCAGCGGCGTCACGATGGTTGCGCCGGCGGGCACGTCGTCACGTTCGAGCAGGAAGAGGTTGATCTCGGCTGTGGCGTTGCCTTCGGGGCCGCGCAGCAATTGATGCATCTCGCAGGGATCCGTCGTGCCGTCCTCCACCCGCAGGCAGCGCACGTCCCAATCGTTGAACCTGCCAAGCTGGTAGGGCTGTCCGGGTTCCGCTGCCGCCCGGCTTTGCGGGATATCGCTTTCCTGCGCCACGGCGATGCCCGCGCCGAATACCGCAATCAAGGATGCCAGAAGAAATCGTGTCACGGGTCACCTGCCTTTCGCGTGCAACGTGGAGGCGGGTCAAGTCCAGCGGAGGCGCCGTTGAACCCGCCGTCATCAAAAAAGGGTCCATAAGGACCCTTTTTCGTTATATTTTTTCTCCCCGTTGGACTAGCCAACACATTGTGATCGCACGCTACGGCGAGTCGCCGCACCCGTCAACAGGCATTTGGCACCCCTTCTGAGCTGATCGAAAAAAGGCCGCACCCGAGGGCGCGGCCAGTCCAACAGGGAGGGAACACCACAAGACGCCAAACCGCCTTGCGATGGATCGAAACTAGCCAGGACCGGTTAACAAACGGTGGCGCACCCGCGCGGCCAGCCCGTCAGACCGGCGCCGCAACGCCCACCGGCGCAATCTTGAGCCGCGTGATGCGGTTGTTTTCGCGCGACATGATCTCGAACCGGAAGCCGTGAAACACGAAGACCTGCCCGACGCGCGGGATCATCTGCGCCTCGTGGATAACGAAACCCGCGACCGTGTTCGCCGCCTCGTCGGGCAGGGACCAGTCGCGCGCCCGGTTCAGGTCGCGGATCGTCATCGCACCATCCACCAGGAACTTGCCGTCAGCGGTGCGCACGATCATGTGATCGGCATCGGCGTCGAACTCGTCCGTGATCTCGCCCACGATCTCTTCAAGGATGTCTTCCAAAGTGATGAGCCCCTGAAGATCGCCGTACTCGTCCACGACGAGCGCGAAATGCGTGTGGCGTTTCAGGAACTGGCGCATCTGGTCGTCGAGTGTCGTTGTTTCCGGCACGAAATAGGGCTTCCGCGCCACCGACATGATGTCGAAATCCAGCAGCCCGGCATCGCCCCCCGTGTCGATCCGGTCATGCACGGCCCGCAACAGATCCTTGGCATGGATGACACCGATGATGTTCTCGGGATCGTCCTGGAAGACCGGAAGGCGCGTGTGCGGCGATTGCAGGGCCTGCGCCACGACCTCGTGGGCGGGGGCGCCCGCATCGATCATCTCGATGCTGGATCGGTGGCGCATGACTTCCTCCACCGTGCGGTCGCCGAGGTCGAGTGCCCCCAGCAGCCGGTCGCGGTCTTCCTTTTCGAACACGCCTTCGGAATGGCCGAGCGTGAGTGTGCCCACGATCTCCTCACGGATCGACAGGACGTTGCGGTCCGGGTCCACCTGCACGCCGAAAACGCCCAGCACGCCGCGCACGATCCAGCGCACGACAGCCACCGGCGGGGCCATGGTGCGCACGACCACGCGGATCACCGGGGCGACGAGGGTGGCGGCCTTCTCGGCATTCGAGATCGCGTAGGTCTTCGGCAAGACCTCGGCGAAGACCAGCACGAGTGCGGTCATCACCAGCGTCGCCACGGCCACGCCGCTTTCGCCCAGCATCCGGGTGAAAAGTGCCGTCGCCAGCGATGTCGCCAGGATGTTGGCGATGTTGTTGCCCAGAAGGATCGACCCGATCAGGCGTTCGCTGTCCTCGGTCAATCCCAGCGCCGCCTGCGCCCCGCGCCGGCCGTCGTCGGCCATGCTGCGCAGCTTGCCGCGAGACGCCGCGGTCAAGGCCGTCTCCGACCCGGAGAAGACCGCCGAACAGACCAGCAGCAGCAGGATCGCCGCCGCTGTGATCCAGAAGGCGAGGTCCGCCGTTGCCCCGAAATCGGTCATCGTGCCAGTTCCCATGATGCTGTTTGCATGCGCGTGTTATGGTGTCTGGCGGCGCCCCCCGCAAGGGCGGCAGAATGGGGACGCGCGGTGGCGCGTGCAGCCGCGTGTGTCTTGCGCCGGAACCACCCATGCGCGGGCGTCGCGCAAGAAACGCACGAACTCCCCAGCGTTACGCTTTTTTTTCTTGCAAATAGCGTTTGCGCGCGGCTTGCGAATGGGTAGGGTCGCGGCACTCAGCGATCTGTCCGGCAGGTGCCGGATTCACATGAACTCGGGAGGTTTGCATGGATCGGCGGTCATTTCTCAGAAATTCGGCTCTTGGCGGCGGTGCCGCGGCGGCGACCACGCTGGCCGCGCCCGCCATCGCACAGGGCACGCGCACGCTGACCATGGTGACGACCTGGCCGCGGGGCCTGGCGGGCGTATGGGATTCGGTGGAACGCTTCGCGCAGAATGTCAGCGACATCACGGACGGGGCGCTGGTGATCGACGCGAAGGGCGGCGGTGAACTGGTTGGGCCGCTGGAATCCTTCGACGCCGTGACCGCCGGGCAGGCCGATATCTATCACGGCGCTGACTACTACTGGGTCGGCCAGCACCCGGCATGGGCGTTCTTCACCGCCGTGCCCTTCGGCATGACCGCACCCGAACTTATGACCTGGTACTACGGCCAGGGCGGCATGGCCAAGCATCACGAGTTGGGCGAGATCTTCGGAATTCGGCCCTTCATCGCGGGGCAGACCGCGGCGCAGGGCGGCGGCTGGTTCCGGCGCGAGATGACCTCGCCCGAGGATTTCCAGGGCCTTAAGTTCCGCATGCCGGGTCTGGGCGGTCAGGTTATGACGGAAATCGGTGCTTCGGTGCAGGTGCTGCCGGGAGGCGAGATCTACCAGGCGCTGTCGACCGGCGCGCTCGACGGGACCGAGTGGATCGGCCCGTGGTCGGACGAACGGCTCGGCCTTCAGGAAGTCTGCGACTTCTACTACCCTGCGGGTTTCCACGAACCGGGGGCCGCGCTGTCCGTCGGCTTCAACCTCGATGTGTTCAACAGCCTGTCCGCGACCCAGCAGCGCGCGGTCGAGATCGCGGCCGCCGAGGCGCATCAGCACAACTACGCGCTCTTTATCGCCAATAACGGCCCGGCGCTGCAGCGGCTCGTCGCAGGTGGGGTCAAGACCTATCAGTTCTCCGATGCGATCTGGGACGCGTTCGGCGCAGCTTCACAGACGGTTCTGGGCGGCTTCATGGACGACGAGATCTTCGCCGACGTCCATGCGCATGCAATGAAAGCCATGGCGGAATCGTCCGACTGGATGTCCCAATCCGATAGCGCCTATACCCAGCAGCGCAACCGCGTGCTCGCCGCGCTCTGACGATACTGGGGCGCCGCGCGGCAACGCGCGGGCCCCTCCCAACCGCGGAGGAGACGATGCTGGACGGCATCCTCTGGCTTATCACGAATACCGCGATGGGCTTCTACAACATCGCCGCCGCCCTGAGCCGTCCCGCGCTGTGGCTCGACTGGTCGGACCCGCAGGCAATCATGCGCTTCGCCTTTTACGGCGGCTCGGTGGAGTTCTTTTTCGCGGCCTTCGCGCTGGTGCTGGTGCTAACCGGTGTCGGATTGTGGCACCGCCCGGTCCTGTGGGGCTTCGTGCGGGGGGCCGAGGCGTTCGGCAACGGCATCGGGCGCTTCTTCGCCTGGGCCGGCCTGCTGATGGTGCTCCAACAGACGTTGATCGTCTTTCTTCAGCGCATCTTCCTCGTCTCCGAGATCTCGCTGGGGCCGTTCGGCAGCGTCTTCACCAAGTCGCTCAGCTGGTATTCCGAGGAACTCAAGCTCTACAACGCCATGATCGTGGCGCTGTGCTGTGCATACACATTCATCCAGGGCGGGCACGTGCGTGTCGATCTGTTCTACGGCGGCGCGTCGCGGCGCACGAAGAAGATCATCGACATGGCGGGAAGCCTGTTATTCATGATCCCCGTGCTGGTCGTGACATGGATGTACGCGTGGTTCTTCCTGTGGCGGCATCTCATCACCCCGAAGATCTCCGCGTCCGACACGATCGACGCACTTCTGCGCAAGGCGCGGGTGCTCAAGTGGAACGTGGAAACTTACGGGTTCTCGCCCAACGGGTTTAACGGCTACTTCCTGTTCAAGCTGCTCATCTTGGCCTTCGTGGCGATGATGCTGGTGCAGGCGCTCGCGTTCTTCTACCGCAACCTTCTGGAACTGATCGAAGGCGAAGAGGCCGACGGGCGGTTTCACGATGCCGACAGCCTGGGCGACCCGATCGCCGAGCGCACGGCCGAGATTCACTGAGCTATCAAGGAACGCACCCATGCTGTTCGGTCTGGACGGGGTCGAGATTGGCCTGATCATCGTCTTCGCCTGCCTGTTCGGCGGGATCATGACGGGCTTTCCCGTGGCCTTCGCCATCGGCGGGGCGGGCATCCTCAGCTTCGGGATCATCGCGGCACTCGACAGTGCGGGGCTGCTGATCCACGAGGCCGTCGATACCGGGTCGGATGCCTATCGCGCGCTGGTGGCGGACGGGGTCAATCCCGCCACCATATCCCAGTTCCGCTTCCCCGAATTGCCAAGGGTCGAAACCGCGCTCTTTCCAGGCGGCTGGGAAATGGCGATGGACCGCAACCTGTCCTTCATCGTCAATCGCATGAACGAACGGGTCTTCGCGGGGCAGAGCATCGAAACGCTGCTCGCCGTGCTGATGTTCGTGATGATGGGGATCACGCTGGAGCGTTCGCGCATCGCCAACGACCTCTTGACCACCATGGCGCGGGTTTTCGGCCCGCTGCCGGGCGGGCTGGCGGTGTCCGTGGTGGTCGTTGGAGCCTTCCTTGCCGCGTCCACCGGCATCGTCGGTGCGACGGTCGTGACCATGGGCCTGCTGTCCCTGCCGACGATGCTGCGGGCGGGATACTCGCCGCAACTGGCCACCGGGGTGATCGCGGCGTCGGGCACGCTGGGGCAGATCATTCCGCCCTCCATCGTGATCGTGCTGCTGGGGACGCTGGCGGGAGATCTCTATTCAACGGCGCAGGAGGCGCGCGCGCAGTCCGTCGGCTGCTCGGACGCGCTGACCTATCTGGGCGAGCCGGCCGTCGTATCGGTGGGCACGCTCTTTCAGGCGGCGCTGCTGCCCGGTATTCTTCTGGCGGTGCTCTACGCCGTCTACGCGCTGGCCTTCGCCATTTACGATCCGCGCCACGCGCCGTCGGTCGTGATCCCGGGGGACGGGCCGTCGGGGCCGCCGCGCAGCGCTGCCGAGACATGGACCTGGTTCGCCGTGCTGCCCGCGGCACTGATCGGGGGCGCGGTGCTGCTGGGGCAGGTGGGTGTGATCGGGTCCCAAAGCCTGACGGTGGACCGCTTCACCGACGCAAGCGAGGGCGCGTCACTGCGGACCAACGTGTCTGAGCAATGCGAGGCCGCCATGATCGACCTGCACGGGCAGGCGGCATGGGACGCGGCCCTGGCGGAACAAGCGGCCATCGAGGATGCGGGCGGGCAGGTCGCCAGCGTGGAACGGACGGCGGACGAGATCGCCGCCATGCGGGCCGAGATGATCGCCGAGGCGGCCCCGCTCAGCCCGCAGCTTGTGACGCTCTACCTGATGCTTGCGCTGACCCTGGTGGTGGCGCGGGGCGTGGCCCCCATGGCCGATCCGCTGCCGCTGCTCGTGGGCGGTGCCGGGGTCGTTCTGGCGCTGGCGGTGGATGCGCTGCTGATCGGGCCCGCGATGTCCGAGGGCAGGGCGTTCCTTCTTCTGCTTTTGCCAACGCTGGCAGGGCTTTACGGACTGCGTGCGGCCGTGGTGCGGCTGGCGACGAACGACCTCTTGCGCGTGGTGTTCCCGCCGCTGGTTCTGATCGTTGCGGTGCTGGGCTCGATCCTCGGCGGGATCACCAACCCGACACCGGCTGCGGCGCTGGGGGCGTCGGGGGCCATCATGCTGGCGGCGTACCGCAAGCTGGCCGACGACAGGCGGTCGGGCAAGCTCGTGATCCAGGCGTCGTTCGCGCTGGTGGTGATGATCCTCGTGGGTGTGAATTTCGATCTGCGAATGGGGCGGGCCGAAGTCGCGGTCGAGGAATACATCGCCTTCGCGGTGGCGCAGGTGGCGTATCACTTTGCGATCTTTGGGGTTTTCTACAGCTGTTGGGTGCTGTGGCGCGGCGGGGTGCTGGCGCCGGTGGTGCGCGAGACGGCGAAGGTCACGTCGATGGTGTTCACCATCCTGATCGGAAGCCAGGTCCTGAACCTCGTGGTGATTTCCTTCGGAGGAGAGCACTACATCCAGCAGTTCCTGCGCAGCTTCGACAACGAGATGGTGGTCTTCCTGATCGTCATGCTGGTGCTGTTCATCCTTGGCTTTGTCCTTGATTTCCTTGAGATCATCTACATCGTCGTGCCGATCGTCGGCCCCGTGATCTATGGCGGAACGATGGACCCGAAATGGGTGACGATCATGATCGCGGTGAACCTTCAGACCTCGTTCCTGACCCCGCCCTTCGGGTTCGCGCTGTTCTACCTGCGCGGGGTGGCACCACCGAGCGTGACGACTGCCCATATCTATCGCGGGGTGCTACCCTTCGTGTTGATCCAGGTAGCCGGCCTCATGATGTTGTGGCTGTTCCCCGGCGTGGTGACCATCCTGCCCGACCTGCTGGGCGGGTGAGGCGGGGCGTATGAATTGCATATGAATTTCATATGACTCCCATATGACTCGTGTCGGAGTCCTGTAGGAGCCCCGTAGGCGTCCGCGCGGTCAGTCGATGGGCTCGCCGGGGGGCTGTTCGGTGGCCCAGGCTTCGACGCGCCGCAGGTAGCCGAAGTCGCTTTCGTCGTCGGCTTGTGCTGGCCACGGCAGGTCGCCATCCACGGCGAGGGGCGTGCCGGTTTTGCGCGGCACCTCGCCCGGCGCGCAGAAGAAGCCGAACGCGGGATCGCGGAGATTGTCTTCGCTGACATCATACCGCGCGAACCCTGCCACCAGATGTTCGATGCCCGGTGGGTCGGCGGCCCAACAGGACGGGATGTAGAGGGCCGGTTCCCCGTCCGGCGTTTCCGGTAGCAGGGTCGCGGCATTTCCGATCAGCGAGGACAGGCGGGCTTGATCGAGGGCGATACCCCCGCGAAGGTCGGCAAACTGGGCTAGGCTGGCATCGTTTCTTGCCCTAGCCCAGTTTGCGTTTGCCATCCGCGCCCCGCTGAGGTCCGCCCCCTCCATCCGCGCCCTGCCTAGGTCCGCCCCCTCCATCCGCGCCTGGCGGAGGTCCGCCCCCTCCATCCGCGCCCCGCTGAGGTTCGCCCCCTCCATCCACGCCAAGCTGAGGTCCGCCCCCTCCATCCGCGCCCTGCCGAGGTCCGCCCCCTCCATCCGCGCCTCGCTGAGGTCCGCCCCCTCCATCCGCGCCTCCCAGAGGACCGCCCCCTCCATCCGCGCGTCGCGGAGGACCGCCCCCTCCATCCGCGCCCCGCTGAGATTCGCGCCCTCCATCCGCGCCTGGCGGAGGTCCGCCCCCTCCATCCGCGCCCTGCCGAGGTCCGCCCCCTCCATCCGCGCCGCGCTGAGGTCTGCCCCCTCCATCCGCGCGTAGCGGAGGTCCGCCCCCTCCATCCGCGCTGCGCGGAGGCCCGCCCCCTCCATCCGCGCCGCCCTGAGGTCCGCCCCCTCCATCCGCCCGCGCGACAGATTTACGCCGATCAGTTCGGCACCGCGCAGGTTCGCGCCGCGCAGGTCGCGGCCGCTCAGGTCGGGTTTGGGCAGGGCGGCGATGACGGCTTGGCGGTAGTCGCCCCATTCGGTGCGGAAATCGGCGTCGCGGGCGGCGAACCAGTCGCGGCAGGCGGTGTGGCCGTTCCTTGCGGTGCCCTGTTGCTGGCACCATGGCCCGCGGCGATCCGCCAGCGTCGCGTCCGGTTCGGCGCCCGGCGTCGGCAGGCTGCCGCAGATATCGGGCGGCATCCCCTGCCGCGCGCACCATTCGGCGCGGTAGCGTTGGCGGGCGGCGACCGGGTCTGCTTGGTCTGGGGGCAGGACGGAGAATTGCACCCCGGCCAGTTGCGCGGGGGCGAGGGTTGCCCACCATTCGCTATAGTCCGATGGCAGCGCACCGGTTTCGGTCTTGATCCAGCCGAGGTTCAGCACGGTCATGCCGACAAAGAGCAGCCCGAGATCGAGGGGAATGTCGCCCGCGTGGCCCTGGGCCGGGTTCCCGCGCAGGTCGCGGTGCAGCCGCACCCAGCTAATGGTGCCCGCGTAGACGGTCACCATCAGGCTCAGGGCCGCCAGCACCGTCATCACCTCGTCATGGGCGGGCCATGTGCGCATCCACAGGCCCGCGAGCACGAGCGGCCCGGCGAGCCAGACGAGCGCGACCACGGTCAGCGTGGCGAGCGTGTCGAGCGGGCGGCGGTGGATGGCGCCGTCATTGCGCCAGCGCAGGACGAGATCGACCAGCAGCCACGGCTTGAGGTGGTCTTCGAGCGGCACCCCGTCCACGGTGGCGGGGGCGGCGCAGAGCGCGCCGGTGATCTTGCGCACGGTCAGGTGCAGATAGACGTAAAGCGCCGCGCCGAGGATCGGGGCGAAGACGAAGAAGGATTCGGTGGGGATGGCGACGTTAACCAGCGGCAGTTGCGTCTGGCGGGAGGGGATGAAGAAATCCGCGTCCTCCACCCCCAGCATGGTGATGAAGACGAACACGAGATAGGCCATCAGCCCGAACCAGTTGACCCGGCCCGCATCGGTCAGCCGGTCGATCCGCGCGATGTGGTGGGCCACGTCGTCGGTCGTGGGGGTCTGCGCCATGGTGCCTCCGCCCGTGGGTCGGTCCACGGTAGGCGGGGCGCGGGCGGGCGGGCAAGTCGGGAAAACGGGGCGTTTCGGGATTTATCCCGCTGCGCGATGAGGGGCGCGCCCGAGCCTGGGTGGGCGCGGTGCGGCGTATCCGCCGAGCGTTGTGGCTTTAAGCACTCATGTCGGGTGTATGGCGTGTGACATCGCCAACGCACCCTCCCGGGGGAGGGGTGACGGCCGGTCCGCGATGCGGCGAAGCCTCCGGGGAGGGTTCGAGGGCGGAACGCGCAACGCGGCGAGCGGGCGCTGCCCGGGTTTGCACCCGGGCCGGACGGTTGGTTGGTGCCGGGCGTTTGTTCGGGGCTTGAGGCTAGTTGCCGGCGAGGCGTCGGACAGCCGGTCAGCCGCGGCCCGTCATCAGCGTATCGGGCAGGGAAATTCGCGCGACCTGTTCGGCGATGGGATCGACCGACAGGGGGTGGGTTTCGGTCGTGTGGTCCTCCGGGTCGCCGATGTCCTGCCAGGCGCCGCCCTTGTAGATCTCCAGCGCCGAGAAGCCGGCCTTGTAGCCCATCTTCGGGCTGCCGGGCACCCAGTAGCCGAGATAGACGTAAGGCAGGCCCATCTCGCGGGCGATCTCCACATGGTCGAGGATCACATGGGTGCCGAGGCTGCGGCGGCCCGCGTCGGGATCGTAGAAGGAATAGACGAGGCTGAGACCGTCATCGAGCATGTCGGTCAGGCACACGGCCGCGAGATCGCCCAGGGCCATGCCCTTGTCGGGCGCGTATTCGTATTCGATGACGCGCGACCGGATCGGCGTTTCCTCGATCATCGCGGCGAATTCGAAGATGTCCATGTCGGCCATCCCGCCGGTGGCGTGGCGGCTGTCGAGATAGCGGCGGAAGAGCGCGAACTGTTCCTCGCTCGCCCAGCTGGCGCGGACGCGGCGGGCGAGGTCGGCATTGCGGTTCGCGGTGCGGCGCTGGCTGCGCGAGGGCACGAAATCCGCGACGCGGATGCGCGCGGACATGCAGGCGGCGCAGTCGGCACAGGAGGGGCGGTAGAGCACGTTCTGGGACCGGCGGAAGCCCTGCTTGGAGAGCGCGTCGTTGAGCGTGTCGGCATGGTCGCCCTGGAGCGCGGTGAACAGTTTGCGCTCCATCCGCCCCGCGAGATAGGGGCAGGGCTGTGGGGCCGTCACGTAGAACTGCGGCGCGATGGGCAGGGTGTGGCGCATGGCTCTCCTCGGGTGCGTTGTGAAAACGTAGCAACGCCGGGGGGTGTCGCCAAGCCCCCTTGCAAGGGTCAGGCCATGCGGTGGCGATTGACCGGGGCGGTGCCGAGGAGCTGGTCGTGCAGGCCCTGCCCGCGGGGCGAGGTCAGCATGAGGATGATGGAGATCGCCTGCAGGATCACGACCGCGGACATGAAGAGATAGCCGATCGTGTGCAGGGCGGCGGTGGGCAGGTCGAGCGGGCCGCCGTCGCGGGCGCGGATCTCCATCGCCATGAGGCGCATGCCGGGCGTGGCCGACCAGTGCGCGAGGGACGCGATGCGGTAGACGAGGCTGACGAGCACGAAGAGCCCGGCGAACAGGAACAGCCCCACGAAGGCCGTGAAGGGAATCGCGAGGATGCTGATGAGCGTGATGGCGACGGTGTCGACGATCCACGCGAAGAAGCGCTTCACGACGGTGTCGGCGTAGATCTCGGGGAAGAGGTCGGGGTCGGGAAGGCCGGTCATGCTTGGCGTCGTCGTGTCGTGGATCATGGGGGCTATCCTGATGCGTGGGGCCACGGCCCGCAAGGGGCCGCGGCAGGGACCGTGCGCCGGGTCACGCCTGCGCGCTGTCTGCGCTGTCGGTCTTGCGGGCGCGGTCTTCCATGAACTGGTCGAACTCGGCCTTGTCCTTGGCGGCGCGCAGGCGTTTGAGAAAGTCCTGGAAATTCGCCTGTTCTTCTTCGAGCCGGCGCAGGGTGTCGGCCTTGTAGGCGTCGAAGGCGGTGTTGCCGGACGATCCCAGCGCGGTGCGTGCGGTGCGGCTGCGGCGGCTGCAATTGGTGAACATGCGCTTGCTCCAGATCATGTAGGCGAGAAGGGCGAGACCCACGGGCCAGAACAGGATGAAACCCAGAACCATGGCCGCGATCCACGCGCCCTTGCCGCGTTCGTCCAGCCAGGTTTCGGCCGCCATGGGCCATGATGCGACGGTGTTCATGTCTCTCTCCGTTGTGTCATGTGAATGTCTTTCACATTGCCTAGATCGGAGGTGGACGGGCGGGTTTCAAGGGGCGATGTGAATTTCTTTCACATCGCGTGGCGCACGGCGCCGCGCCCATGTTTACGACCCCGTGCGACCGGCACGCCGCGCGTTTCGTTCGCCCCCGCGGATGCGGGGGCAAGGCATCGTGTCCCGCCGCAGGCGGGGCATCTGGATCACCGTCACCGGCGCGGGACGGGGTGCTTCGGGGGCCGCGGGGGCAATTCGTCGTTCACATCTGCGCCGCGGCAATGAATAGTGAGGTCAAAACAAGACCGCATGACAACACGGGAGGCCCACATGCACAGACTTCTTGCCCGCACGGCGCTGGCGACACTCACCCTGGCCATCGGCACCGAGGCGATGGCCACGGAATGGAACGTTTCCCTTTGGGGACAGCGGCGCGCGTTCACCGAACACGTGGAAAAGCTGGCCGAGCTGGTCGCGGCGCGCACAGACGGCGCGTTCACCATGAACATCTCCTACGGCGGACTGAGTTCCAACCGCGAGAACCTTGACGGGATCTCCATCGGCGCGTTCGAGATGGCGCAGTTCTGCGCGGGTTATCACCCGGACAAGAACCCATCGATCACCGTTCTGGAACTGCCCTTCCTCGGCGTCGAGACGCTGGAGCAGGAGGCGGCGGTGTCCATGGCGCTCTACCAGCACCCGGCCGCGGTGGCGGACCTTGCCAAGTGGAACGCGGTACTGCTGATGCCGTCGCCGCTGCCGCAGTACAACCTTGTCGGCGTGGGCGATGCGCCCGAAAGCCTGGACGATTTCGAAGGGCTGACGGTGCGCGCCACGGGCGGGATCGGGGCCGCCATGAGCACGGTGGGTGCGGTTCCCACGTCCATGTCCGCGACCGAGGTGCGGCAGGCCATGGACAGTGGCGTGGTGCGCGCGGTCAGCTTCGCGCCCCATGCGCACATGTCCTTCGGCACGATCGAGAACGGCGAATGGTGGACCACGAACCTCAACCCCGGCACGGTCAACTGCCCGGTGGTCGTGAACCGCGACGCGCTGGATGCGCTGCCCGACGACCACCGCGAGGTGCTGATGGGCGCCGTGGACGAGTCGCTGGACTACTATCTCGACTTCTACGAGAACGAGACGATGCAGGCCTGGGGTCCGGCGCTGGACGAGCGGGAGATCGAGCGGATCACCTTCGACGCCGAGGAAATCTCTGCATTCCGCGAGGCCGCGGCGGCCCCCGCCGCTGCCGAATGGATCGAGCAGAACAGCGCGCGGGGCCTGCCCGCGCAGGAACTGTACGACTTCGTGACCGGCCTGATCGCCGACGGCAGCTGATCCGCTGACCGACCTGGCCGCGGCGGTGCCTTCGGGCGCGATCGCGGCCGCCTTGCCATTCAGGAGACATGCCATGGCCGGAGCCTCGCGCGTCCTGTCCGACGACAGTCTGCTGTCGCGCCTCGACCGTGCCCTGTCGCGGGTCGAGTACGCGATGATCCTGACGGGCGGGCTGACCGTCTTCGCGCTGATGATGCTGGCGGTCGTGTCCGTGGGCGGGCGCAATTTCCTGGGTGCGCCGCTGCCCGGCTACGTGGACTGGATCGAGCAGTTGATGCCGGTCATCGCCATCTTCGGCGTGTCCTACGTGCGGCGCGAAGGTGGGCATATCCGCATGGATATCGTCGTCGGCGCGCTGAAGGGCCGCGCGCTGTGGGCGGCGGAATTCGTCACGACGCTGGCGATCCTGCTGGTGGCGGTGTTGCTGCTGGACGGAAGCTGGGCGCATTTCCTGCGCAGTTTCGATATGTCGCTGCCGCTCTGGAGCCGCGACAGTTCGATGGATATCGGCCTGCCGATCTGGCCCGCGAAGCTGGTGGTGCCCGTGGCGCTTGTGGTGCTGGTGGTTCGGCTGTGCCTGCAGCTCTGGGGCTATGGGCGGGCCTTCGTCGCGGGGGCGGACGCGCCCGTCGCCGTGCCGCTGATGACCGACGTGGCGACCCAAGCCGCGATGGAGGCCCGGCAGGTGTCCGGCCGCGACGCCTGAGGAGGGCACGGGATGGAGTCTCTCGACATCGGCCTGTGGGTCACGGGCTTTCTGCTGGTCCTCGTGATCCTCGGGATGCGCGTGGCGTTCGCAGCGGCATTCGCCGGGATCGTCGGGCTCGTGGCGATCTTCTGGGCGCGGCGCGATTTCGGGATCGAACATTTCGGCTGGGCGTTGAACGTGGCCGTGGGCACGGCGGGGCAGGTGCCCCATGCCAAGGTGGCCAGCCAGGCGCTGTCGCTGATCCCGACCTTCATCCTGATCGGCTACATGGCCTATTACGCGGGCCTGACCAAGGCGCTGTTCGAGGCCGCGAAACGCTGGATCGCCTGGGTGCCGGGGGGGCTGGCGGTGTCCACGGTCTTCGCCACGGCGGGTTTCGCCGCGGTGTCGGGCGCGTCGGTGGCGACATCGGCGGTCTTCGCGCGCATCGCCATCCCGGAAATGCTCGCCATCGGCTATGACAAGCGCTTTGCCGCCGGTGTCGTGGCGGCGGCGGGCACGCTCGCGTCGCTGATCCCGCCCTCGGCCATCCTCGTGATCTACGCGATCATCGTGGAACAGGACGTGGGCATGCTGCTGCTGGCGGGGTTCGTGCCGGGGGTGTTTTCCGCCTGCGTCTATGCCGCCATCATCATCGGGCTCGCGCTGACGATCCGCAATTTCGGCCCGGCGGTCGGCGGGTTCACATGGGCGCAGCGCTTCGCCGCCCTGCTGCCCGCGCTGCCCATCGTGGCGGTGGTCGTCATCATCCTGTTCTTCGTCTACAACCCGATCCCCGGCGAGGTGACGATCGCGGGCCGGCTGATCGAGATCCCCTTCGGCGGCAGCAGCTGGGGCACGCCGACCGAGGGCGGGGCCATCGGCGCGTTCATCGTGTTCCTGATGGCGCTTTGGAAGGGCATGCGGTGGACGGAGTTCCGCGACGCGCTGGTGGATACGGCCAAGCTGTCCGTGATGATCTTTTCCATCATCTGGGGGGTGCTGATCTATGTCCGGTTTCTCGGCTTCGCCGATCTGCCCGGGGCCTTCGCGGACTGGATCACGTCGCTGACGATGTCGCCCATGCTGATCCTCGTGTGCATCCTGCTGGCCTATGCGGTGCTGGGCATGTTCATGGACGCGATCGGGATGCTGCTGCTGACGCTGCCGGTGGTGTTCCCGGCGGTCATGGCGCTCAACGGCGGGGTGAACGTGGCCGCCGCCGACAGCACCTTCGGCATGTCGGGGCCGATGTGCGCGATCTGGTTCGGGATCCTCGTGGTGAAGATGGCCGAGTTCTGCCTGATCACGCCGCCCATCGGGCTGAACTGCTTCGTGGTCGCAGGCGTGCGGGACGATCTGAGCGTGCAGGACGTGTTCCGCGGGGTGATGCCGTTCTTCATCGCCGACGGGCTGACCATCGCGGCGCTGGTCGCGTTTCCGGGGATCGTGCTGTGGTTGCCCAGCCTCGTGTGACGCTGCGGCGTTCAGGCGTAGTCGAAGACCGGGATCACCTCCAGCACATCCAGTACGGGGGTGCCGTCAGGGCGGCGGGGGCCGCGCCCTTCGATCATCAGCGACGCGTAGCCGTGCACGAGGCTCCAGAGCATCATCTCGGTGCGGCGGGCCTCGATCTCGGAGTCGTCGTGCGGCGGGCCGGGGCGTGCCCAGTCGAGCCCCGCCGCGATATCCTGCAGCACGCCGTAGCTTTGGGCCGCGGCGGCGGCCAGGTCGGGGTCGTCATGGGCGCAGAGCATCGGCGAGAACATGAGCCGGAAGAGCGCCGGGTACTGCCGCGCGAAGCGGACATAGCCTTCGGCGGCGGCGCGCAGGCGCGCGCGCCCCTTGGGCAGGTCTTCGACCCCGCGGCGCATCTCGGCGGCGTGGCGGCGAAAGCCTTCGGCAGCGATGGCGGACAGCAGGCCGGTCAGCCCGTCGAAATGGTTGCGCGGGGCGGTATGGCTGACGCCGACGCGCGCGGCGATGGCGCGCAGCGACAAGGCTTCCAGCCCGTCCCGTTCGAGAATCTCCAGTCCCGCCCGTATCAGCGCGGGTTTCAGATCGCCGTGGTGATACTTTTTCCTGCCGTCTTTCATGGGCCTGCCCCGATTATGTGTCCACCGTAAATTTTCAGGCTGGACAGCGCAAGCCGATCCCGTGCATATATATACAGCGGTAATTTCCAGTGGAGACATGCAATGACCCCGGAGATGCTCTTTTCACAGGCGGGCATGGCGGCGATGGCCGGCTGGCTGATCCTGATCCTCGGGCCGCGCCGCTTCGGGTGGCTCAACGCGCTGCCGCTCTGGGTCATTCCCAGCGGTTTGTCGGCGGTCTATGCCGCGCTGATCCTGAGCCGGTTTTCCGGCACGGGCGGCGGGTTCGACAGCCTTGCGTCGGTGGCCGTGCTGATGGCGGACCCGTGGGCGCTGCTGGCGGGGTGGGTCCATTATCTTGCCTTCGACCTGTTCGTGGGTGCGGTGATGGCCGCGCGGATGGACCGCGCCGGGGTCGGGCGCGTCGTGCAGGGCCCGGTCCTGGGTGCGATCTTCATGCTGGGACCGCTGGGGTTCCTTGTCGCCGCGCTGACCGAGCTTGGCCTGCGCGCGGCGGATCGCCCGTTGCGCGCCCTTGCTGGAACGGGAGAGTCCCATGTCACTGTCTGAGACACCCATGCCCGCCACTGTCGCGGCACCATCGTCGCAGTTCCGGACGTTGACCGTGATGTCCCTTGTGCTGCTTGCGTTGTCCGTGCTGTGGGCCGTCGTCGATCCGCGGACGATCGAGGGCGTCCCGGTCTGGATGAAGCCGCTGAAATTCGCGCTGAGCTTTGTCGTGGTCTTCGCCACGCTCGCGCTGGTGGAGGCGCGTTTGTCGCCGCGGGCGCGCGGCGGTTGGACCCTGCGCGTGACCGGCTGGGTGATGGCTACCGCCTATCTGGGCGAGATGGCCTACATGTTCTACAGGGCGGCGCGGGCGGAACGCTCGCATTTCAACATGGCCACGCCGTTCGAGGCAAATCTCTATTACCTGATGGGGGTCGGCGCGGTGTCGCTGGTGCTGGGCGTGGCGGTGGTCGGCTGGGTTGCGTATCGCGACGGTGACGCGCGGATGGCCGCCGGGCTGCGTGAAGGTGTCTGGCTCGGGTTCCTGGCTAGCTTCGTGCTGACCCTGATCGCCGCGGGATACATGAGCGTCCATGGCGGGCATGTCGTGGGGGTGCATCCGACAGGAGCGCCGACCTTGCCGCTGCTGGGCTGGTCCGGGGTTACGGGCGACCTGCGCCCGGCGCACTTCGCGTCGATCCACGCCATGCAGGTCCTGCCGCTTCTGGGGCTGTGGCTCGACTGGCGGGGCGCATCGCGGGCGGTGCGTGCAGTCCGGATCGCCGCGGTCGGCCATGCCGGTGTGACCCTTGCGCTGTTCGGGCAGGCGCTGGCCGGCCTTCCGCTGGTGCCGCTCGGTTAGCGGGCCGGGGCAGGAAGCACTGGGTCCGGGCGTGCCCATGGTCCCTGGGCCGTCCTTCGTAACGGCACTTGTGGCACGCGTTTTCGCGCTCTTGCCGCCCTGCCTTGCAGCGACGCGCCGCTGTCGGAAGCGCTGGTCTGGGCGCGTGGGTATCCGTGGACACCGGCGCGCACCGTTCGGACGAGACTGCGCGGTTCGACACGCTGGCGACGCTGTGCCGGGCGCTGGACTGCCAGCCGGTCGATCTGCTCGAATTCAGGGATGACGGCGGATGATCCGGGCGCGGTTCGCTACGGTGGGCGGCCCGGTTGCGTTACGGGGTTGCAACCCGGCGCGAATCCGCGAACCGTGACATCCGAACCCGGCCGCGACCGGCGCCGCAGAAGGAAGCACGATGACTCACCGCTTGACCCGATGGCTTTTGCCCTGCGCCTTCGCGCTGGCCGCCGCATTGCCCGCTGTCGCACAGGAGCAAGCCGAGATCGGACCTGACGACTGGCAGGTCCGGTGCGAGGATGGCGGGTGTCTCGTGGTCAAGCCTGTCCCGCTGGACGAGGAAGGGCGGCGGATTCTTCTGACCTTCGCGGTGCCGCAGGATCGCAGCACGATCCGCATGGCGCTCATCACGCCGCTGGGCACGGATCTGGAACAGGGGGTGCGTCTTGAGGTCGGGGCGCGCGACGTGGTCTACCGGTTTTCGACCTGCATGGCGGACGGCTGCGTCATCATCGCGGAACTGACCCCCGACGATGTCGCCAACATGGGCGTGCAGCCGCAGATGACCGCCACCTTCTACGCGGTGAACCGGCCCGACCCCTATTCGGTGGACATTCCGCTTGCCGATTTCCAGGAAGCGATCGACGTCGCGCGCAACGGCGGGCAGCAGTGACGCGCGGCCCCGCGGCACGGGCATCCGCTTGTGCAGCCGGGGCCTTGCTGGCAGTGTCGCCGCGAGGGTAGACGGGCGCGTTGACAGGCACCGCGACCGTCCCCACCTATAAGGCCTGTCCGGGGAAGGCACGCGGCTGCCACGATGGGGCCGGTGCCTGCTGCCACAAGGAAACATGATGAAAAGCCAACAACTGCCGTCCTATCCCGTCCTGCCGCTGCGCGACATCGTGGTCTTTCCCCACATGATCGTGCCGCTTTTCGTCGGGCGGGACAAATCGGTGCGCGCGCTGGAGGAAGTGATGGCGGAGGACAAGCAGATCCTCCTGTCGTCGCAGATCGACGCCGCGGTGGACGATCCCGCGCCCGAGGGCATCTATCGCACGGGCGTCCTGGCGAACGTGCTGCAACTGCTGAAGCTGCCCGACGGCACCGTGAAGGTGCTGGTCGAGGGGCGCGAACGTGTGCGCATCGCCGATTACATCGACAACGCCGATTTCTTCGAGGCGACGGCCGCGCCGCTGGAAGAGACGCTGGGCGACCCGGCCACGGTGGAGGCGCTGGTGCGCTCCGTCGGGTCGGAGTTCGAACGCTATGCGAAGGTGCGCAAGTCCATCCCCGACGAGGCGATGACGGCCGTGTCCGAAACCCGCGAGCCCGCCAAGCTGGTGGACCTGATCGCGGGTCATCTGGGCGTGGAAGTGGCGCAGAAGCAGGAGCTTCTGGAGACGCTCGTGATCGCGGAGCGGCTGGAAAAGGTCTATGGCCTGATCCAAGGCGAGATGTCGGTTCTGCAGGTCGAGAAGCAGATCAAGACCCGCGTGAAGTCCCAGATGGAACGCACGCAGCGCGAATATTACCTCAACGAGCAGATGAAGGCGATCCAGCGCGAACTGGGCGACGGCGATGACGGCCAGAACGAGGTCGCCGAGCTGGAGGCGCGGATCGAGGCCACGAAGCTGAGCAAGGAAGCCCGCGAAAAGGCCGATGGCGAGCTGAAGAAACTGCGCAACATGTCGCCCATGTCCGCCGAGGCGACGGTGGTCCGGAACTATCTCGACTGGATGCTGTCGATCCCGTGGGGCGTGAAGTCCCGCGTCAAGAAGGATCTGGGCGGGGCCGAGAAGATCCTCGACGACGACCATTACGGGCTTGAAAAGGTCAAGGAGCGGATCGTCGAATACCTCGCCGTGCAGCAGCGGTCCAAGAAGCTGAAGGGTCCGATCCTGTGCCTTGTCGGCCCGCCGGGCGTGGGCAAGACCAGTCTCGGCAAGTCCGTGGCGCGGGCGACGGGGCGCGAGTTCATCCGCATCAGCCTGGGCGGCGTGCGCGACGAGTCCGAGATCCGCGGCCACCGGCGGACCTATATCGGGTCGATGCCGGGCAAGATCATCCAGGCGCTGAAGAAGGCCAAGACCACCAATCCGCTCATCCTGCTCGACGAGATCGACAAGATGGGGCAGGATTTCCGTGGCGATCCGGCCTCGGCGATGCTGGAGGTGCTGGACCCGGAACAGAACGGGACGTTCGTGGACCACTATCTCGAGGTGGAATACGACCTGTCGAACGTGATGTTCCTGACGACGGCCAACAGCTACAACATGCCGGGGCCGCTGCTGGACCGGATGGAGATCATCCCGCTGGCCGGCTACACCGAGGACGAAAAGGCCGAGATCGCGCGCCAGCACCTGATCGCCAAGCAGGTCAAGAACCACGGCCTGAAGAAGGGCGAGTTCTCCCTGAGCGACGCGGCACTGACGGCGATCATCCGGACCTATACCCGCGAGGCGGGTGTGCGGAACCTTGAACGCGAGATCGCGAAACTCGCCCGCAAGGCGGTGACGCGGATCGTGCGCAAGGATACCGACCACGTGCATGTCGATGTCGCGGACCTGGAGGATATGCTGGGCGTGCCGCGCTATCACTACGGCTTGGCCGAGCAGGAAGACCAGGTCGGCGTGGTGACGGGGCTCGCCTGGACCCAGGTCGGCGGGGACCTCTTGTCGATCGAAGCGCTGCGCCTGCCGGGCAAGGGCCGGATGAAGACGACCGGCACGCTGGGCGACGTGATGAAGGAAAGCATCGACGCCGCGTCGAGCTTCGTGCGGTCCATCGCTCCCGAGATCGGGGTGAAGCCGCCGCAGTTCGACAAGCTCGACATCCACGTGCACGTGCCCGAAGGGGCGACCCCGAAGGACGGGCCGAGTGCGGGCGTGGCGATGGTGACGTCCATCGTGTCGGTGCTCACGCAAATTCCGGTGCGCAAGGACATCGCCATGACCGGCGAGGTGACGCTGCGCGGCAACGTGCTTCAGATCGGCGGACTGAAGGAAAAGCTGCTCGCGGCGCTGCGGGGCGGGATCACCACGGTGTTCATCCCCAAGGACAACGAGAAGGACCTGCGCGACATCCCGGACAACGTGAAGGCCGGGCTGACGATCGTCCCGGTGTCCCATGTGCGCGACGTTCTGGCCAAGGCGCTTGTTCGCCAGCCGGAGCCCATCGAATGGGACGAGGCGGCGGAGGAAGCGGCCGCGGCCGCGGCGCTTGCGGCCAAGGGCGGCGACACGCCGGGCGCCACCGCGCACTGACCGGGCAAATCGGGGCGCCTTCGGGCGCCCCTTTTCCTGGCATTGCCGGGCGTCGTCGCGGGGTCACGAAACCCCTTGCAGACCCCGGCGCGGGGCGCTAGGACACCGCTCACGGGTGATTAGCTCAGTGGTAGAGCGCTTCGTTCACATCGAAGATGTCAGGAGTTCGAATCTCTTATCACCCACCAGATTTTCAGGTTGCGCCGCCGTCCTGATCGGGTCCGACCCGGGGGCGGCGCCGTCGTTTCCGGGGCAGGGGCCGCGGCTTGCGGTCCTTCCCGCCGGGTGCTAGCGAAGCCCGACCGTTTTCATCGGATGCCGCCGGACAATGCCCGACACCGCCAGACCGACCCCGCCCGCGCTGCGCCTTGATGCGCAGGGTCTGACGCGATCCTTCGGTGGGCGACCGGTGGTGCAGGACGTGTCGCTGGCCATCGGCGCGGGGGAGGTGCTGTGCCTTCTGGGGCCGTCCGGCTGCGGCAAGTCCACGACGCTGCGGCTGATCGCGGGGGTGGAGCGGCCCGAGGCCGGCACGATCCGGCTCGACGGTGAAACCGTGTGCGACCGGCAGACCTTCCTTCCGCCCGAGTCGCGCTCGGTCGGGCTGATGTTCCAGGATTTCGCGCTGTTCCCGCATCTGTCGGTGGCGCAGAACGTGGCCTTCGGGCTGACCGGCACGCGCGCCGCGAAACGCGACAGGGTGCGCGAACTGCTCGACCGGGTGGACCTTTTGCGCCATATCGACAGCTACCCCCACGAATTGTCGGGGGGCGAGCAGCAGCGCGTGGCGCTGGCCCGCGCGCTGGCCCCGCGCCCGCGGGTGATGCTGATGGACGAACCGTTTAGCGGGCTCGACAACCGGCTGCGCGACGGTATCCGCGACGAGACACTCGGTCTTCTGAAGGACGAAGGCACGGCGGTGATGATGGTCACCCACGAACCCGAGGAAGCCATGCGCATGGCCGACCGCATCGCGCTGATGCGCGACGGGCGGATCGTGCAGCAGGGCGCGCCCTACAACCTGTACAACAGCCCCGTGGACAAGGCTGCGGCGGCGTTCTTTTCAGACATCAACGTGATCCGGGGCACGGTGCAGGGCGGGCTGACGCGGACGGCGTTCGGCGAATTTCTTGCCCCCGGCCACGCGGACGGGGCGGAGGTGGAGATCGTCATCCGCCCGCAGCATCTGAAGCTGGATTTCGACCGGGGCGGGACCGGGCCGCTGCCCACCGCGACCGATGGCGTGCCCGCGCTCGGGCGGGTCGTGCGGGCGCGATACCTCGGGCGCGAGAGCCTTGTGGAACTGGAAATGGCCTTCGACGGATCGCGGCTTCAGGCGGTGGTGCCGCAGGTCTTCCTGCCGAGACCCGGCACGCCGTTCTGGCTGATGATGCGGCGCGAACGCTGCCACGTGTTCCCTGCCGCGGCGCGCGATGTATCGGCACCGTGACAGCATTTTTCTGCGCGCGGGTTTTGGGGCTTTGCCTTGCGCCCTATGTTCTTTACAGGTGCAACATCATGACCGGGCCGGGGAGCGCCGCCCGCAGGGAGACTGAGACATGCTGAACAATATCGGATTGCCGGGCCTTCTGCTCATCGCGATCGTGGTGCTGGTCCTGTTCGGGCGCGGCAAGATTTCGTCGCTGATGGGCGAGGTCGGCAAGGGGATCACGGCGTTCAAGAAGGGCGTCAAGGACGGGTCCGCCGAGCTTGACGACAAGTCCGACACCGCGGCCCGCGACGTGACACCGGAAGCGGAAAAGGACAAGGTCTGACCGCGCAGGCGGCAGGGGCGGTAATGGCGGGCGCGTGGCATGTTTGATCTGGGCTGGTCCGAGCTTCTGGTGATCGGGATCGTGGCGCTGATCGTCGTGGGCCCGAAGGACCTGCCGATCATGTTCCGCCGCATGGGCGAATTCACCGGTCGCGCCCGTGCCATGGCGCGCGAGTTCACGTCGGCCATGGACAAGGCCGCCGACGAGGCCGGGGTTAAGGAAATGCGCCGCGACCTTCGCAACCTGTCGGACCCCCGCAAGATGGGGCTCGACGCGATCAACAAGGCCGCGGACGGTCTCGAAGGCTGGGAGGACGACCTGCCGCGCGGCGAGGCGACCCCGAACAGCCCGGCAACGACACCCCCGGTCAGTCCCGCACCGGCGGCGTCGCAGGCCCCGGACACCCGGAAGACCGAGGCCGCAGCCGGCAAGGCGGCAGATACTGCGGCCGCCGCCGCTTCGGATGACAGACCCGCATGAATGACGACGATATCGACGACAGCTCTGCGCCGCTGATCGAACACCTCGCCGAGCTGCGCACCCGGCTGATCCGGTCCGTGATGGCCTTCGTGGTCGGCATGGTGATCTGTTTCACCGTGGCCGAGCCGATCTTGAACTTCCTGTCCCAGCCCATCGCCGACGTGCTGCGCGCGCGCGGCGAGGATCCGCGGCTCATCTTCACCGCGCCGCAGGAAAAGTTCTTCGTGCTGGTGCGGATCTCCTTCATCGGGGGCTTCGCGCTGGCCTTCCCCGTGATCGCGCACCAGTTGTGGCGCTTCATCGCGCCGGGGCTTTACCGGAGCGAGAAGAACGCGTTCCTGCCCTTCGTGATCTCGTCGCCTGCGCTGTTCCTGCTGGGCGCGTCCTTTGCCCATTACGTCGTCACGCCGCTGGCGATGAATTTCTTCATCGGCTTTTCCGACGCGATCCCGGCGCTGGCCAACCTTGTCGCTGGGCAGGGGGAGTTCGAAACCCCGCCCGAGTCGCGTGAGATGACGACCGTGTTCCTGGGCTCGGTGCGCGAAAGCCTCGATCTGTCGCTCAAGTTCATCTTCGCCTTCGGGTTGTGTTTCCAGTTGCCCGTGCTGCTGACGCTAATGGGCAAGGCGGGGCTCGTGTCCGCGCCGGGGCTGCGCAGCGTGCGCAAGTATGCGATGGTTGGCATTCTCGTGCTGGCGGCGCTTGTGACGCCGCCCGATGTGATCACGCAGATCATTCTGTTCACCGTCGTTTACGGGCTGTACGAAATTTCGATCCAGCTCGTCGCCCGCGTCGAACGGCGGCGCGAGCGGGAATTGCGTGCGCAGGGGCTGTGGGTCGACGATCCGGAGGATGACGACGACGAGACGCCGGAGGGCGCGGGCAAGGGGGCCGGGACGTGAGCGCGAAGATCTTTCCAAAGGCCAAGTTGTCGCTGGCCCGCATCGCCGACGCGCTCGACCGGATCAGCCCGCCCCCCGCCGAAGCCCCGCCGCTGGCGGCAGAGGCGTTCGTGTGGCACACGGCGCCCGACCGGCTCGACCCGGTGGAGCGGGTGTCGCGGGTGGACCTGCCGCTGCTGGTGGGGGTGGACCGGTCGCGCGACACCCTGTTGCAGAACACGCTGAATTTCGCCCAAGGCCTGCCCGCGAACAACGCGCTGTTGTGGGGCGCGCGGGGGATGGGCAAGTCGTCGCTCGTGAAGGCGGTCCACGCGGCGGTGCGCGCCGAAGGGTTCGACCTGAAGATCGTGGAACTGAGCCGGGAAGACCTGCCCACGGTCGCGCGGCTGCTGTCGATCCTGCGCGCGGCGGCGCCGTTGCGGTTCATCCTCTTTTGCGATGACCTGTCGTTCAGCCACGACGACCAGCATTACAAGAGCCTGAAGGCGGTGCTTGACGGCGGGATCGAGGGACGGCCCGACAACGTGGTGTTCTATGCCACATCGAACCGCCGCCACCTGATGCCGCGCGACATGATCGAGAACGAACGATCAAGCGCGATCAGCCCGTCGGAGGCGACCGAGGAAAAGGTATCCCTGTCCGACCGGTTCGGCCTGTGGCTCGGGTTCCACCCGTGCAGCCAGGACGAGTACCTCGACATGATCCGCGGCTATTGCGATGCCTTCGGGCTGCCCATCGACGACGATACGCTGCGCGCCGAAGCGATCGAATGGCAGGCCACGCGCGGGGCGCGGTCGGGCCGGGTCGCGTGGCAATACGTGACCGATCTTGCGGGCCGCAAGGGCATGACCTTGGGCTGACCCCGCCGCGGCGCGGTCAGCGGGTCAGGTAGGGCACCGGGTCCACGCGGCTTGCCCCTTCGAGCACCTCGAAATGCAGGAACGGGTTGTCGCTTGCGGCCACGGCGCCAATGCGCTGGCCGCGCGCGACGGTGGTACCGCGTTCCACGATGATGTCGTCGACATTGGCATAGACGGTCAGCAGCCCGCCATCGTGGCGCAGCACGACGATCTGGATCTGGTCGGTATCCTGCGTGATCGCCGCGACCGTGCCGGCCGCTGCGGCACGCACGGGCGCGCCCGCGTCGGCGCCGAAATCCACGCCTTCGTTGCGGCCGGGTGCATAGCCGCGGATGATCTGGCCCGGCACGGGCTGGGCCAGTTGCGCGGTGTCCGAGGCAGCGGTCTGCGGCGCCGTTTCCGGCGGCGGCGACGCGTTTTCGGCTTCTTCGGCGGCGGCGCCAGCGACCGAAGGCGGGTTCACTTCGGGTTGCGGCGCGGCGGCGGAGGGTGGTTCGGGCGCGGTGCTGCCCGTGCCCGGCGCGGCGGGCGCCGGTTCCGGCGCATCGCCCGTGGTCACGGGGATCAGCAGCACCTGCCCCTCGCGCACGTCGAGCGTGGCGTTCAGCCCGTTCCAGTCGCCGATGGCGCGCGCGGACACGTTGTAGCGCCGCGCGATGGAATAAGCGGTCTCGCCGCGCTGCACCGTGTGGCGCCGCGGCTCGGCGCCTGCGGGGGCCGTCGCGCTGGCCGTGGGTTGCGCGGAGGCCGTGGGCTCGCGGCCTTCGGCCC
>NZ_QDFI01000044.1 GCF_003254465.1 Meridianimarinicoccus zhengii | reverse complement strand
CCCGCGCGCGCACGCGGCAGGAGCCGGTGCTGCGGGCCGAGCCGCCCCTGACCGGCGCGGCGGCTGCGGGGACGCCGGCGGAACCGACCCCGTTCGATGACTCGGGGGACGCGCAGGACGATGACGACGTGGCGGCATGGCTGGCGGCGGAGGACGCGCGGGACATGGACGCCGATGCCGACATCGCATCCGTTCCGCGCGATGCCCCCGCCGCCCCGCGTATCCCGCGCTATGAACCCAGCCGCCCCGTCGTGCAGCACCCGGTCGCGCGCCGCCCTGCGCCGTCGGCCCGCGCGCGGTCCGAGGCGCAACCGGCGCTGGGGTTCGATCCCGCGCCCGCGGATGCCTATGACCCGCCGCCGCTGTCGCTGCTGCGCGACCCGGCCACGGTCGAGCGGCTGTACCTGTCCGACGAGGCGCTGGAGGAGAACGCCCGCATGCTGGAAAGCGTGCTGGAGGATTACGGCGTGAAGGGCGACATCGTGTCGGTGCGCCCCGGCCCCGTGGTGACGATGTACGAACTCGAACCCGCGCCGGGGCTGAAGGCATCGCGCGTGATCGGGCTGGCGGACGACATCGCGCGGTCCATGTCCGCGCTGTCGGCCCGCGTGTCCACCGTGCCGGGCCGGTCGGTCATCGGGATCGAACTGCCGAACGACAACCGCGAGATGGTGCTTCTGCGCGAGATCCTGTCGGCGCGCGATTTCGGCGACAGCAAGCTGCGCCTGCCGCTGGCGCTGGGCAAGGATATCGGCGGCGAGTCGGTCGTGGCGAACCTCGCCAAAATGCCCCACCTGCTGATCGCGGGCACCACCGGGTCGGGCAAGTCGGTGGCGATCAACACGATGATCCTGAGCCTTCTCTACAAGCTGACGCCCGAGGAATGCCGGCTCATCATGATCGACCCGAAGATGCTGGAACTGTCGGTCTACGACGACATCCCGCACCTGCTGAGCCCCGTGGTGACGGACCCCAAGAAGGCGGTCGTGGCCCTCAAATGGGTCGTGGCCGAGATGGAGGACCGCTACCGCAAGATGTCGAAGATGGGCGTGCGCAACATCGAGGGTTACAACGGCAAGGTCCGCGCGACGCTGGAAAAGGGCGAGATGTTCTCGCGCACCGTCCAAACGGGTTTCGACGACGACACCGGCGATCCGGTGTTCGAGACGGAGCAGTTCGAACCCCAGACCCTGCCCTATATCGTCGTCATCGTGGACGAGATGGCCGACCTGATGATGGTCGCGGGCAAGGAGATCGAGGCCTGCATCCAGCGGCTGGCGCAGATGGCGCGCGCGTCGGGCATCCACCTGATCATGGCGACGCAGCGCCCGTCGGTGGATGTCATCACCGGCACGATCAAGGCGAACTTCCCCACGCGGATCAGCTTCCAGGTCACGTCGAAGATCGACAGCCGCACGATCCTGGGCGAGCAGGGGGCAGAACAGCTTCTGGGCATGGGCGACATGCTCTACATGGCCGGCGGCGGGCGGATCACGCGCATCCACGGCCCCTTCGTGTCGGACGAGGAAGTCGAGGAGGTCGTGCGCCACCTCAAGACCTATGGTCCGCCCTCATACGTCGGCGGCGTGGCGGATGGCCCCGAGGACGACCGCGCCGACCAGATCGACGAGGTTCTGGGTCTGGGCGGCAACACCGGGGGCGAGGATGCGCTGTATGACCAGGCGGTGCAGGTCGTCATCAACGACCGCAAATGTTCCACCAGCTACATCCAGCGCAAGCTCGCCATCGGCTACAACAAGGCCGCGCGCCTTGTGGAGCAGATGGAGGATGCGGGCCTTGTCAGCCCCGCCAACCACGTGGGTAAGCGCGAGGTGCTGGTACCCGAACGGGAGTGATCCCGCGCCCCACGCCGGCCCACCCGTCACGACTGGCGGGGGGCATTGGCGGTCAGGCCGCGGGGTCGTGGTCGCCGCTCATGCCCCAGACGATCGAGTTCTCGTGCCGCTTGATGAGCTGGCGCAGGTCGTCGAAGCGCGTCGTGATGTGCCGGGCCAGCCGTTCCGCCGCGGGCAGGCGCGGGCCGTCCGCCAGCCGCAGGATGCCGAGCGTCCGGGCCGGTTGGGGGATCTCCACCGGCAGGACGGTCACGTGCCGCTCCTTGCGATGGGCGAAAACGACCGAATGGGGCAGCACCGTCAGGGCGTCGGTTTCCTCCAGATAGTTGAACACCGACAGCAGCGACCCGCCCGAATAGCGCACGTTGATTTCCGACATCCCGATCGACAGCAGGATCGCGTGCAGGTCGGCCAGCAACGGCGATCCGGGCAGGGGCGCGATCCAGGGAAAGTCGATCAGGTCCTTCGTGGTCAGCCGCCGATTGCGCAGCAGCGGATGCGCCGTGCGGCACGCCACGATGTTGCGCCCCGGCAGGATCGGCGTGAAGGCGAACCCGCCCCCGGCATCCACGATCCCCAGCGGCGTGATGGCCAGATCGAGCCGGTTCGACGAAATCCCCGACAGAAGTTCCGGCAGGTTGCCATAGGACTGGTCCACCCGGATATCGGGTTGCCGCGTCTGGAATTCGCCGATCATCCGGCTGATGAACGCGTCCATGAAGAACGGCACCCCCGCGATGCGGACCGTGCCCACCGACCCGGCGCGAAAGCTGCGCACCGTTTCCGACGCCTTGCGCGATGCTTCGAGGATGATGCGCCCGTGTTCGGCCAGTTGCTGCCCGATGATCGTGGGGCGCAAGGGGCGGCGGCCCGGTTCGAACAAGGGTTCGCCCAGCCGCTTTTCCATCGCCGACAGAGTGCGCGACAAGGCCGGTTGCGACAGCCCCAGCCGGTTGGCGGCATCCGTGACGCTGCCCGTTTCGACTACGGCAGCCAGTTGGGCGAGGTGCTTTTCGTCGATCTTCATAACAATTTGTTATGTTGCGGGCGAATAAAACAATAATCAAGGACGATCCTGCGTCTATCCTTCTTCACAGGGAGGATACCGATGAACTCTGGCGTCATGCACAGACCCGGACGGCACATCGCCGCGCAGTTCGCGGCCCGTGTGCGCGGGGCGCCGGACCGGCAACTGGCGGACCGGCTTGCCAGGGCCGTTGCCGCGATGGCGCGGATCGTTGAGGAAGAAGGGCTGGACCGCGACGATCTGCGCGCCCTGGTCGCTTTCCTGACGGATGTGGGCCATGCGTCGGATTCGCGCCGGCAGGAATGGGTGCTGCTGGCTGATACGCTGGGGCTGACCAGCCTGATCGAGGCGCAGGTGACGCGCCGGCCCGCCGGGGCCACGCCCAACACCATTGCCGGGCCGTTCTATCGCGTCGGCGCACCGGTGAAATGCGACGGGGAAAGCATTTCGATCGACGGGATCGGCGATCCGCTCGTGCTGGAGCTTGCCGTGCTGGACCTTGACGGCGACCCGGTGGCCGGCGCCGCGATCGAGGTCTGGCAGGCGAACGGCGCGGGGCTTTATGAAAATCAGGCGCCGGACCTCCAGCCGGACCAGAACCTGCGCGGCACCTATCGCGCCGGACCCGACGGCAGGGCCATCGTGCGCACCGTGCGGCCGGGTGGCTACGCGATCCCCCATGACGGACCGGTGGGGGCGCTGCTGGCGCGGCTGGGGCTCAGCCCCGACCGGCCCGCGCATCTGCATTTCCGCATTTCCGCGCCGGGGTTCCAGACCCTGACGACGCATCTGTTCGACGGCGACGATCCCGCGCTGGAGGCCGATCCGCTGTTCGCGGTGCACCCGGCGCTCGTGACCCGCTTCGCGGCCTGCGGGGATGGCGGATTCGAGGCCAGCCACCAATTCGTTCTCGCCCGGGCGCATCCGGGGCGGGAAGACGCCTGACACGACGACCACAGGGAGGACATACCATGTCAGCGATCAGCGGCTATCATCACCTGACCATGAGCACCGACGGCGCGCAGGAGGATTTCGATTTCTTCACCAAGGATCTCGGGCTCTATTCCGTCAAGCGCACGGTGCTGTTCGACGGCGTGCTGCCCGTCTATCACCTGTATTACGGATCGCGGAACGGCGACGAGTCGACCATCATCACGACCTTCCCCTTCCGCAAGCCGGGCATCTACGGGCGCCGGGGCACGAACCAGTCCAAGGTGGTGCAGCAGGCGATCCCGGTGGGCGCGTCGGATTTCTGGGTGAACCGCCTGAACGAACGCGGGATCGCGGCCACGAAGGGCAACCGCTTCGGGCTGGACCGGGTCGAATTCCGCCATCCGTCGGGCATCGAGCTGCAACTGGTCGAGAACCCCGGCGACAACCGCACGCCCATCGCCAACGAGGCCGAGGGCATTTCGGCAGAGCACGGGATCAAGGGCATCTATGGCGGGGTCGTGGCGGTGACAGACCGCAATGCGATGGATGATTTCCTGACCATCGCGCTGCCCCTGAAGAAGATGGCCGATGATGCGGACGGCATGGCCTATGAGGTGCCGAACCCGAACGGGCCCACCAGCGTGGTGGAGGTCACGGAAATCCGCGATGAGCCGCAGGGGACATGGACGCTGTCCGGGGGCACGATCCACCATTTCGCCCTCAACACGGGCGACGAGGAAAGCCAGCTGAAGCTGCGCGCGCATATCGAGGGGCTCGGCTTTACCGACATCTCGGAGCAGAAGGACCGGATGTATTTCAAGTCCTGCTATGTCCGCTCGCCGGGCGGCGCGCTGTTCGAACTGGCCTGGACGGTGCCCGAGGGCTGGGCGAAGGACGAACCCGCCGACGCCATCGGGTCGACGCTCGTGTTCCCGCCATGGTTCGCGGATCGCAAGGACGAGCTGATCGCCGGGCTTGAACCCGCCAGCTTCCAGGACGCCTGAGGGATCGACCGATGACACAAGCCAGCCATCACGGGGCCACGCCCGACAGCGCGCGCGCGGTCTGCGTGTTCGTCCACGGGCGCGGTCAGACGCCGGAGGACATGGTGGCAGGCATCCTGTCGCGGCTCGATGCGCCTGACGTGCATTTCGTGCTGCCGCGCGCGCCGCGCGGCGCGTGGTACGATGCGCGGGCGGTCGATCCGTTGGCAGAGGTCACGGCGGCCCAGCTTTCCGACGCGCTTGGCATCGTTGGCCGGGCGGTGGAGGACGCGCGGACGACCTGTCCCGGTGTGCCCGTGATCCTTGCGGGGTTCTCGCAAGGGGCCTGCGTCGCGGCGGAATACCTGATGCGCGGGGGGCAGGCCGACGCGCTTGCGGCCCTGACCGGGTGCCGGGTGGGGGCCGCGTCCTCGGGCCTGCCGCGGGCTGACCTGCGCGCGCTGCCGGTCTATGCAAGCTGCGGCGATGCCGATCCGTGGATACCGCTCTGGGCGTTCCACCGGATGCTTGGCGATCTGTCGGCCGCGGGCGTCCGGCTGCGGGCCGATGTGCTGCCGGGGCGGCCCCACACGGTGTCGGATGCGGAATGCGCCGAACTTTCCGGCCTGTTCAGCGCCATCGCCGTGGGTGCGCCCGCGTTGGGAGGAACGGCATGAGCGCGCTTGAGGGCGGTTTCGTCTTTCCCGGCATATCCACCCGCGTCGTCTTCGGTTCGGGCACGCTGGCCGGGGTCGCGGCCGAAGTGCAGCGCCTTGGCCGCCATCGCGCGCTCGTGCTGTCCACGCCGGGGCAGGCCGAGGATGCAGAGGCGTTGGCGGCCGCGCTTGGGGATGTGTCGGCGGGCGTCTTCGCGGAAGCCGAGATGCACACCCCCGTCGCCGTGACGGAGCGCGCCGTGGCGGCCTATCGCGCCGCCGGGGCGGATTGTGTCGTGGCGCTTGGCGGCGGATCGACGATAGGGCTGGGCAAGGCCATCGTAACCCGAACCGGCGCGGACCATGTGGCCGTTCCCACGACCTATGCCGGGTCGGAAATGACCGATATCCTTGGCGAGACCGAAGGCGGGTACAAGACCACGCGCCGCGATGCGTCGATCCGGCCCGAAACCGTGGTCTATGACGTGGACCTGACGCTGGGCTTACCGACGGCCATGACGGTCAACTCGGCGCTCAACGCCATCGCGCACGGGATCGAGGCGCTCTATGCGCCCGACGCGAACCCGGTGGTCGGAATGATGGCCCATGATGGCGTGCGCGCTTTCCGCGACGGGCTGCCACGTGTCGTCGAATCTGCCGATGACCGCGTGGCGCGGGCGGAGGTGCTCTATGGCGCGTGGCTCTGTTCCACAGCACTCGGCTACACGACCATGTCGCTGCACCACAAGCTGGCGCATGTGCTGGGCGGCAGCTTCGGCCTGCCCCATGCCGAGACCCACGCGATCCTTCTGCCGCATACCGCGGGCTTCAACGCCGCCGCGACCGACCGTCTGGGCGGCATCGCCCGCATCTTCGGCGGGTCGGTCGGGGGCGGGCTGTGGGATTTCGCGCAGACGCTCGGCGCGCCGCTGCGGCTGGCGGATCTGGGCCTGACCGAGGCCGATCTCGACCGTGCCGCCGGTATCGCCGTCCAGAACAGCTACGCCAATCCGCGCCCGTTCGGGGAGGACGATATCCGGGCGCTTCTGCAGGCCGCCTGGGAGGGCGCACGGCCAGAGTGAACCACGACAGACATCAGGGAGGACCACCATGATCATGAGAAGAAGACTTCTGAAGTCGGGCGCGGCCAGCGGGCTCGTGCTGTCGGCGGGCGGGCTTGCGGCCCCAGCGCTGGCGCAGGGCACGACCGTCCGTATCGGCTATGTCAGCCCGCAGACCGGGCCGCTGGCCGGATTCGCCGAGGCCGACGCGTTCACCATCGAGACGTTCAACCGCGTCGCGGCCGAGCAGGGGCTGAATGTCGAGGTGCTGGTGCGCGACAGCCAGTCGAACCCGAACCGGGCCGCCGACGTGGCTCAGGAACTCATCATCGACGATGAGATTCACCTGATGCTGGTCGCCTCCACCCCCGAGACGACCAACCCCGTCTCGACCGTGTGCGAAAGCGAAGGCATCCCGACGATTTCGACCAAGGCACCGTGGCAGCCTTGGTTCATCGGCCAGCAGGGCAATCCCCGCGCGCCGGACAGCTGGCGGCCCTTCGACTACACGTTCCATTATTTCTGGGGGCTGGAGGACGTCATCGCCGTCTTCACCAGCATGTGGGGCCAGCTTGACACCAACAAGCAGGTCGGCGGGCTGTTCCCCAACGATGCCGACGGCAACGCCTGGGGCGACCCGGATGTGGGCGTGGCGCCGGGCTTTGCCGAAGCAGGCTTCACCACCGTCGATCCGGGGCGGTTCCAGAACCTGACCGACGACTTCTCGGCCCAGATCAACGCGTTCCGGCAGGCGAATTGCGAGATCGTGACCGGCGTTGTGATCCCGCCGGACTTCACCACCTTCCGCAATCAGGCGATCCAGCAGGGGTTCAATCCCAAGGCGATCACCGTGGCGAAGGCGATCCTGTTCCCGCAATCGGTCGAAACGCTGGGCGAGGCGGGGCACAACCTGTCGTCCGAGGTCTGGTGGTCGGCGAACCATCCCTTCACATCTTCTCTGACGGGGCAGGGTTGCGGCGATCTGGCGGCGGCCTTCACCGACGCTACCGGGCGGCCCTGGACCCAGCCCATCGGCTTCGTCCACTCGCTGTTCGAGATGGCGGCGGATGTCATCAAGCGGGCGGACGATCCGACCGACCCCGATCTTGTGGCGGAAACGATTGCCGCGACGGATCTGGAGACGATCGTGGGCCGCATCGCCTGGAACGGCGAGGGCGTGCCGCCCTTCGCGGCGCAGAACGTCTGCAAGACGCCGCTCGTGGGTGGCCAGTGGCGGCGGCAGGAGGACGGCAGCTTCGAGCTTGCCGTGGTGGACAACTCCACCGCGCCCGACATCCCGACGCAGGGCGTGATGGAACCGCTGGTCTGACGTAGGGCCACGAGGTGCGGCCCGGCATTGACGCCGGGCCGCGCGCCATGGGGGGAGAAACCGGGATGGGCATGATCCTGTCGCTGCACGACGTGACAAAAAGCTTCGGCGCCCTGAAGGTGGCCGACGGTATCAGCTTCGATGTGCCCGAAGGCCAGGCCCTCGGCATCATCGGGCCGAACGGCGCGGGCAAGTCGACGCTGTTCAACCTCATCACCGGGAACCTCGTGCCGGACGCGGGGCGGATCAAATACCAGGGCCGCGACGTGACGCGCATCCCGCCGATGCAGCGTTGTCTTGACGGGATGGGGCGGTCCTTCCAGATCCCGCAGCCCTTCACCGGCCTGACGGTGTTCGAGAACCTTCTCGTCGCCGCGACCCACGGGCAGGACCGGCCGGAAAGCGCGGTCGTCGATCATGTCGCCCGCGTGCTCGACCAGACCGAACTGATGGGCGTGGCCAACACGCCCGCGGGCGGGTTGAGCCTGCTGCAGCGCAAGCGGCTGGAACTGGCCCGCGCGATGGCGACGCAACCGAAGCTGCTGCTGCTGGACGAGATCGCGGGCGGGCTGACCGACGGCGAATGCGCCGCCCTGATCGACACGATCCGCGGGCTCCATGCGGGCGGCGTGACGATCATCTGGATCGAGCATGTGCTGCACGCCCTGACGGCGGTGGTGGAGCGGCTTCTGGTGCTCGATTTCGGGCGCGTGATCGGGCTGGGCGAACCGGCCGAGATCATGGACAGCCGCGAGGTGCGGGAAATCTATCTGGGGATCGAGGTCTGATGACGCTTCTGGAAACCCACGGCCTGACGGCGCATTACGGCGATTTCCAGGCGCTGTTCGGGGTCGATATCCGGCTCGACACCGGCGAGACGGTGGCGATCATCGGCGCGAACGGCGCGGGCAAGACGACGCTGATGCGGTCGATCACAGGCGTGCTGCGGGGTGCCGCCGACCAGATCCGGCACAAGGGCACGGCCATCGGCCACCTGATGCCCGACACGATCATGAAGCGCGGCATCGTCATGGTGCCCGAGGGGCGCAAGCTGTTCCCGTCGCTGACGGTGGAGGAAAACCTGCTGATCGGCGGGCAACACAAGGGCGGGCGCGATCTGGGCGACCGGATCGACAGTTTCCTCAGCCGTTTCACCGGCGCGCCCGATCCGGTGGCACTGGCCGCGGGCCATGACGGTACCGGCATCTGGACGCTCGACACGGTCTATGACCTGTTCCCGATCCTGAAGGAGCGGCGGCACAATCCCGGAACGGCGCTGTCGGGCGGGCAGCAGCAGATGGTCGCCATCGGCCGCGCGCTGATGTCGAACCCGGCGGTGCTGCTGTGTGACGAGATCAGCCTCGGCCTCGCTCCCGTCGTGATCCGCGACATCTACGCGGCCCTTCCGAAGATCAAGGCGGGTGGCACGAGCGTGATCGTCGTCGAGCAGGATATCGGTCAGGCGCTGAAGGTCGCCGACCGGGTCTATTGCATGATGGAGGGGCGCGTGACGCTCGAAGGACGCCCCGACGCCATCAGCCGCGACGACATTCATGCCGCGTATTTCGGGGCGCCCGCATGACCGCATCAGGGGAGGACGCATGATCTGGATCGACACCATCGTGCAGGGGGTGCTGCTGGGCGGGCTCTATGCGCTGTTCGCGGCGGGGCTGAGCCTCGTGTTCGGGATCATGCGGTTGGTGAACCTTGCCCATGGGGACCTGATCGTGATGGGCGCCTACCTGATCCTTGTGGTGGTGTCCGTGCTGGGGTTGAACCCGTTCGTGGCGGCGCTGGTCGCGGCGCCTGTAATGTTCTCCATCGGCTGGGTGCTTCAGAAGGCCGTGCTGAACCGCACGCTGGGCGACGACATCCTGCCGCCGCTTCTGGTCACCTTCGGGCTGTCGGTCGTGATCCAGAACAGTCTGCTTGAAGGATTCTCCGCCGACAGCCAGCGCATTTCCATGGGGCCGCTGGAAACCGCGTCGGTCGCGGTGGGGCCGGTCACGATGGGCCTGCTGCCGCTTCTGACCTTCGGATCGGCCATCGCCGTGATCGTGGGACTCAACCAGATCTTCTATCGCACGGCCATCGGGCGGGCGTTCCGTGCCACGTCGGACGACCCGGTGACGGCCAGCCTTATGGGGATCCGGCCCGACCGGGTCTTCGCCACGGCGATGGGCCTCGCCCTCGTGGTCGCGACGATCGCCGCGCTGTATCTCGGCACGCGGTCCAACTTCGATCCCTATGTCGGGCCCGCGCGGCTGATCTATGCCTTCGAGGCGGTCATCATCGGGGGCCTCGGGTCGCTTTGGGGGACGCTTGCGGGGGGCATCATCATCGGCGTGGCGCAGACCGTGGGCGCCGCGATCAACCCCGAATGGCAGATCCTCGCGGGGCATGTCGCGTTCCTGATTGTGCTGCTTGTTCGCCCGCGCGGCCTGTTTCCGAGGGCGGTGGACTGATGGCGGCGACCCATACCCTGACCACGCGCACGCGCGCGGGCACGATCACCGGCATCGCCGCGCTGGCCTTTCTGGCCGTCGCCGTGATCCTGCCCGCCTTCGCGTCGCGCAGCCTGATCCAGGACCTGTTCTTCATCCTCACGATGCTGACTCTGGCGCAGTTCTGGAACCTGCTCGCGGGCTATTCCGGGCTGGTCAGCGTGGGCCAGCAGGCGTTCGTGGGCTTCGGGGCCTATATGCTCTTCGCGGCGACGATCCTGTGGGGGGTGAACCCCGTCGCGGCGATCCTGCTGTCGGGGGTCTTCGCGCTGCTGCTGGCGATCCCGACGGCGTTCTTCGCCTTCCGGCTCAGCGGGGCCTATTTCGCCATCGGCACATGGGTCGTGGCCGAGGTCGTGCGCCTGACCGTCGCGCAATGGCAGGCCGTGGGCGGCGGCACCGGCACGTCGCTGCCGCGCGATGCGCGGGACGCAATGTGGGGCGTGACATGGATCGAGGCGGCGTTCGATGTCCGGTCCTCGGCGGCGCGCGACATCCTCGCCTACTGGCTGGCGCTGGCGCTGGCGGCGGCGACGATCGGCGGCATCTACTGGTTCCTGCGCACCCGGCGCGGGCTGGCGCTGGCGGCGCTGCGCGACAACGTGGAGGCGGCGAAATCCGTGGGCGTGGATGCCGCGCGGATGAAATGGATCGTGTTCCTTGTCGCCGCCTTCGGCACCGGGATCGCGGGCGGGCTGATCTTCCTGCAGAACGGGCGCATCAGCCCCGACAGCGCCTTCGCCGTGACGCAATGGACGGCCTTCGTGATCTTCATCGTGGTGATCGGCGGCATCGGGACGATCGAGGGTCCGATCATCGGCGTGCTCGTGTTCTTCATGCTCCAGGAATTGTTGGCGGATTTCGGGGCGACCTACCTGATCGTGCTGGGCTGTCTTGGCATCGTCATCATGCTGTTCGCACGAAGGGGGCTTTGGGGGCTGATTTCGGACCGGACCGGTGTGCAGTTGTTCCCCGTGCGGCGGCGGCTGATCGCGCCCGCGCGGGGACCAGCGGGACAGACAGACGAGGGAGGAGGACATAATGACTGACACGAACGGGACCACATCGCGGCGGCATGTGCTGACCGGAACGGCGGCGACGCTGGCCGTGGCGGCGGCCGGGCCTTCCATGGCGCAGGACGCAGCCGAAGAGGCGCGCAAGGTCATCGCCGAAAGCTATCTGAAGGCGCTCGATGCGGGCGGGGTGTCGCCCACCACCGGGCTTGGCCTCTTCGATCATTTCACGGACGATGCGGAGGTCTATTTCCCCAAATGGGGTGTCGCGCGCGGTATCGACGCGGTGCGGCAGATGTTCACAGATGTGGGCGGCACCCTGCGCGGGATCACGCATCACTATGACGGCTTCACCTGGTACATGACCGGCACCGACCGTTTCGCCGTGGAGGGCACGAGCGAAGGCACGCACCGCGACGGGTCGTGGATGGCGGGCGATCCGGATTGGGGCGCAGGCCGGTTCTGCGACACGTTCGAGGTGCGGGACGGCCGGATCAGCCGGTTGTTCATCTATCTCGACCCCGACTACGCCGGGCGCGACACCGCGCGCTACGACTGGATCGATACCTGAACACCGCAAGGCGGGTCCGCCCGGCGGGGTTCGGGCGGACCTGCAGCACAGAGGAAAGGGATGCCCGAATGGCCGACATCACCACTGACGTTCTCATCATCGGCACCGGCCCCGCCGGGAGTGCCACCGCGGCGCTTCTGTCGAGCTACGGGGTCGAGAACATGGCGGTCAACCGCTACCGCTGGCTGGCCAACACGCCGCGCGCGCATATCACCAACCAGCGCACGATGGAGGTACTGCGCGACCTTGGCCGCGACGTGGAGGAGGAGGCATATCACTTCGCCACCGAGCGCGATCTGATGGGCAACAACGTGTTCTGCGAAAGCCTTGCGGGGGAGGAACTCGGACGGATGCAAAGCTGGGGCAATGCGCCCGCATCCAAGGCCGAGCACGAGATATCGTCGCCCTGCATGATGAACGACCTGCCGCAGACCTTCATGGAGCCGCTGCTGTTCAAGACCGCCTGTTCGCGCGGAACGCAGGCGCGGATGTCCACCGAATACCTGTCCCATACCGAGGATGCCGATGGCGTCACGACGACCTGCCGCGACCGGCTGACCGGGCGCGAGATCACGATCCGGTCGAAGTTCCTTGTCGGTGCCGATGGTGGCAATTCGCTGGTGGCGGAACATGCGGGCCTGCCTTTCGAGGGGCAGATGGGTGTCGGCGGGTCCATGAACATCCTGTTCCGCGCGGACCTGTCCCGCTTCGTGGCGCACCGGCCTTCGGTGCTGTACTGGGTCATGCAGCCCGGCGCGAACGTGGGCGGGATCGGCATGGGGCTGGTGCGGATGGTCCGCCCATGGAACGAATGGCTGATCGTCTGGGGCTACGACATCAACGAACCCGCGCCGCTGGTGGACGAGGCCTATGCGACCGAGGTCGCCCGCCAGCTTGTCGGCGATCCGACGCTGGAAATCGACTTGATCTCGGCAAATACATGGACCGTGAACAACATGTACGCGACCCACATGCAGACGGCGCGCGTGTTCATCATGGGGGACGCTGCGCACCGGCACCCGCCGTCGAACGGTCTGGGATCGAACACGTCCATCCAGGACGGATACAACCTCGCGTGGAAGCTTGCGCATGTCCTCAAGGGCGCGGCCGGGCCCGGCCTGCTGCGCAGCTATTCCGAGGAACGCGCGCCGGTGGCCAGGCAGATCGTTACCCGCGCCAACCAGTCCATCGCCGAGTTCGGCCCGATCTTCGAGGCGCTGGGCATGACCGGCACGGTCGACCCGGTGAAGATGCAGCAGAACATGGACAAACGCTGCAACTCGGACGCCGCCGCCGAGGCGCAGCGGGAGGCGTTGCGCAAGGCCATCGCGTTCAAGAAGTACGAATTCGACTGCCACGGCGTCGAGATGAACCAGCGCTATGACAGCGGCGCGGTGGTGAAGGACGACCACACCGATCCCGGCTTCGCGCGCGATGCGGAACTGCATTACCAGCCGACGACGTGGCCCGGTGCGCGCATCCCCCATTGCTGGCTGTTCCGCGAGGACGGGACCAAGGTCTCCACGCTCGACCTGTGCGGCAAGGGGCGCTGGACGATCTTCACCGGGATCGGCGGCGAAGGCTGGGCGCGCGCCGCCGAGACCGTGGGCCGCGAGATGGGCGTCGACATCGCCGTCCATGTCGTCGGCCCACGAATGTCCGTGCAGGATCACCTGGGCGACTGGGCGCGCATCCGGGAGACCGGCGACAGCGGCGCCGTCATGGCCCGGCCCGACCAGCACGTGTGCTACCGGGCCGCGGCCATGGCCGCCGACCCGGAGGCCGAGTTGCGCCGCGTCCTGTCCGTCATCCTGCAACCGCAATCGCGCGCCGCGGCGGCGGCGGAATGAAAGGGCACGCCATGAACACGCAGGAAAGCGGCTTCTTCACCGAGGAAAATTCGGCCGACGTGGTCATCGCCCGCAACGCGGGCACCGAGGACGCCCGCCTGAAAGAGGTGATGGAAGTGCTGACCCGGCACCTTCATGCCGCCGTGAAGGAGATCGAGCCGACGCAGGAGGAATGGTTCAAGGCCATCATGTTCCTGACCGACACCGGCCACATGTGCAACGAATGGCGGCAGGAATACATCCTGCTGTCCGACGTGCTGGGCGTGTCGATGCTGGTCGATGCGATCAACAACCGCAAACCGTCGGGCGCGTCGGAATCGACCGTGCTCGGCCCCTTCCATGTCGATGGCGCGCCGGAATTGCCCCTGGGGTCGAACATCTGTCTCGACCAGAAGGGGGAGCCGATGCTGGTGCGGGGCCGCATCCTCGATACCGATGGCAACCCCATCGCGGGGGCGAAGATCGATGTCTGGCAAGCCAATGACGAAGGGTTCTACGACGTGCAGCAGAAGGGCATCCAGCCGGATTTCAACCTGCGCGGCGTGTTCCGTTCGGACGCGGAGGGCGGCTACTGGTTCCGCGGGGTGAAGCCGAAATTCTATCCCATCCCCGATGACGGGCCGGTGGGCAAGCTGCTGGGCGCGCTTGGCCGCCATCCCTATCGCCCGGCGCACCTGCACTACATCATTTCCGCCGACGGTTTCGAGACGCTCACGACGCATATCTTCGACCCGGACGACCCCTATATCGCGTCCGACGCGGTGTTCGGCGTCAAGGAAAGCCTTATGGCGGAATTCGTGCCGGTGGACGATCCCGCGCGCATCGACGCCGCGGGCTTCGACGGGCCGTTCCTCGAAGTGGCGCACGATTTCGTGCTGGCGCGGCCATGACCAGTCCCTGCGTCATCTGCGTGGCCATCACCGGCAGCCTGCCGACGAAGGCCAACAACCCCGCAGTGCCGATCAGTGTGGCCGAACAGGTGGAATCGACCCACGAAGCGTTCGAGGCAGGGGCGAGCATCCTGCACGCCCATGTGCGCAACGACGATCAGACCCCGTCCTCGGACCCCGAGAAATTCGCACGGCTGAAAGAGGGGGTGGAGGCGCACTGCCCCGGCATGATCATCCAGTTCTCCACCGGCGGGCGGTCGGGCGCGGGCAAGGCGCGCGGCGGGATGCTGCCGCTGCGGCCCGACATGGCGTCGCTGTCGGTGGGGTCGAACAACTTTCCGACGCGGGTTTATGAAAACCCACCGGATCTGGTGGACTGGCTCGCGGCCGAGATGCTCGCCCATGGCGTGAAGCCCGAGATCGAGGCCTTCGACCTGAGCCACATCCTGAAGGCGAAGGAGATGTCGGATCGGGGACAACTGGCGGGCACCCCTTATGTCCAGTTCGTCATGGGGGTGAAGAACGCCATGCCCGCCGACCGGGACGTTTTCGATTACTATGTCCACACGGTGCGGCGGCTGTTCGGGCCGGATGCGCCCTGGTGCGCGGCGGGGATCGGGGCGAGCCAGATCGTGCTGAACGACTGGGCCATCGCGGCGGGCGGCCACGCGCGCACGGGGCTGGAGGACAACGTGCGGCTGGACCGCGACCGGCTCGCATCGTCGAACGCGGCACTTGTGCGCCGCACGGCGGAGATTTGCGAACGGTATGCGCGGCCCGTGGCGACATGGCAGCAGGCCCGGCGGATACTGGGGTTGCGGTCGGCGGCCCACGGGCAAGGGGCATAGGCGGCGTCCCTACGCAAGCGCCTTGTCCCATCCGGACCCGCGGCGCGCTTGCAGGCATATGCCGGACGACACGATGACCGGACCGTGATCGGCGCGGGGGGATGCACAGGCGCGCGCGGCGGCGTATATCGGGACGATGAAACACCTGATCGCCGCACTTGCGCTGTGCCTTGCAGCCCTTCCCGCCGCCTCTGACGAGCGGCTGTCGCTGCCCGCGCTGTCCGATTATCTCGACACGATCACCGAAGCGGAGGCGCGGTTCACGCAGGTGAACGCCGACGGCTCACGGCTCACGGGCACGCTGTTCATCAAGCGCCCCGGGCGTATCCGTTTCGAATACGACCCGCCGCAGGAGGAAACGCTGGTGCTGGCCAGCGGCGGGCAGATCGCGGTGTTCGACGGACGTGCCAGCGGCACGCCGGAACAGTTCCCGCTGCGCCGCACACCGCTTGGGATCATCCTGGCACGCGACATCGATCTGACGCGCGCACGCATGGTCACCGGGCATGGCATGGATGCCGGGCGCACGGTGGTGCAGGCGCAGGACCCGGACAACCCGGAATACGGGCGCATCTATCTCTATTTTGAACACGACCCGGTGCGGTTGTCGGAGTGGCTGATCGTGTCGGGCGGCGGCGAACAGACCCGCACGCGGCTGGAGCCGTTCCGCACGCGCGACGATCTGGGCGACGTGATGTTCTCGATCCAGCTGGAAATGCAGGCGCGGCAGTAGCCCCAGCCGCAGCCGTCAAATCTTGCCGCAGGCACGCAACTGGTTGTCGTACATGTAGGCGCGGTTCTGCACGTTGCCCGCGACCCGCACCAGCCAGCTTTTCCGGGTGTAGCTGCCGCGGGCATAGCCGCCATGGCCTTCGTGATACGCAAGATACTGGTTGCGCGCGTCGGACTTGGAAATGCCGTTCCGCCGCTCCGTTTCGGTCATGTACCAGCCCATGAAATCGGTGGCGTCGTTGATATTGGTGCGACTGGCCCGCCAGCGGCCTTCGGCGGATTTGTAGTCATCCCACGTGCCGTCGAGCGCCTGGCTATAGCCGAAGGCCGAGGATTGCCGCCCCATCGGGATCACGCCAAGCGCGTACTGGTGCGGGGTGCGGGCATCGCCGTCAAACTTGCTTTCCTGGTGGATCACGGCCATCTGCACCGCGACCGGCACGCCCCATTTGTCTTCCGCACGCTTGAAGGCGCGCAGGTACTGCGGGCGCTGGTCCACGATGCTGCACGCGTTATCGAGATTGCGCGGCGGCGACTTGGCCCCGCCACATGCGCTGAGAAGGGCCACGAGGGCCAGCGCGGTCATCCGCCTGCTCATGTTCTGCCTCATGCCGTTCTTGTTTTGCGCAACACTAGCGAAAAGCGCCGCGGAACGGAAATGAATTTCCCTAGAGCAGGACGGCCAGCAGTGCGGGGAAGGCCAGAACCGCCATGAGGGTCGAGGACACAACCAGACCGGCCACGGCATCGGAATCGGCCCCGTACTTCTCGGCCAGCATGTAGGATGTGACGGCCACCGGCGTCGCGACCTGCAACACGAGCACGCCGAAGGCCACCGGATCGAGTGCGAACCAGTCGCCGACCCACCACGCGATCCCGACGCAAATGGCCAGCTTCACCGCCGACAGCGCCACGGCCAGCCCCATGCGGGCAGGCTTCAGCCGTGCGACGGCGACGCCCAGCGTGATGAGCATGATCGGGATGGCGATCTGCCCGACCAGTTCCAGCGTGTTGGTCAGGAACCGTGGGGTTTCCCAGCCCTGCCACAGGAACAGCGCGCCCAGCAGCGTTCCGGCGACCATGGGTTCGCGCACGACCTTCAGCAGCGACCCGCCGCCCGAAACGACCCAGACCCCGAAGGTGAAGGACCACACCGCCATCACGGCGAAGACGACGACGGCGTAGCCGAGCCCGGTTTCCCCGAAGGCGAAGAGCGCAAGCGGCAGGCCGACATTGCCGGTGTTGCCGAAGATCAGCGGCGGCAGGAAGGTGCGCCGTTCGAGCTGCAGGGCCAGCGTCAGCACCGCCATGGCCAGCGTAACGCCGCCATAAGCCAGGATCGCGGCCAGCGACAGGTCCGCCAGCGCCTTGGGGTCGATTTCGGTCTGCATAAGCGATGTGAAGATCAGGCAGGGCACCGACAGGGTCATCGCCATCTGGGTGACGAAGGCCAGCCTGTATTCGTATCCCAGTTTCACCCAGGTGAACCCGATCGCCCCCAGAAGGAACACGGGGGCCACGATTTCGAGCACGACAAGCAGAAGGGACACGTTCACGAATTCCTAAACCGGCGACGGGGCCGCATGGACAGGTTCTTCGGTTTGGCATATGTGGCAGGGCGAAAGGTTGCAATCCATGCTGAAGACACGCGCGAAATTCCGACTGGGCCAAGTGGTCCGCCATCGCAAGCACCCCTTCCGGGGGGTGGTGTTCGACGTGGATGCGGTGTTTTCGAATACCGACGAATGGTACGAATCCATTCCCGAGGACAGCCGCCCCGCCAAGGACCAGCCGTTCTATCACCTGCTCGCCGAGAACGAGCAGAGCTATTACGTGGCCTACGTGTCCGAACAGAACCTTCTGCCCGACCTGTCCGGAGAGCCGATCGATCACCCGGATCTCGAGGACATGTTCGGCGAGCTCGAAGACGGGGTCTACCCGCTCCAGGCCCAGTTGAACTGAGCCGCGGACCGCGCGCGGGGATCAGTATCCAAGCGCGCAGCCGTCCTTGCGGGGGTCGGACCCGCCTTCCAGCAGACCGGTATCGGGATCGATGCGAATGGCCTGCGCGCCGCCGATGGGCGTGTCGGGGATCGTGACGGCATGCCCGCGCGCGTCCAAGTCGGCGCGCACGGCGTCGGAATAGCCGCGCTCGACCTTCAGCGCGCCCTGATCGGCGAAACTGCGCGGCGCATCGATGGCGGTCTGCGGGTCCATGCCGTAATCCACGACGTTCGTCAGGAACCGTGCGTGCCCGTTGGCCTGGTAGGCGCCGCCCATCACGCCGAAAGGCATGGTGATGCGCCCCTTTTCACGCAGCATGGCGGGGATGATCGTGTGCATCGGGCGCTTTCCAGCCCCGGCTTCGTTCGGATGTCCGGGGATCAGGCAGAAGCCCGCACCGCGATTGTGCAGCAGGATGCCGTGGCGGTCGGTGGCGATGCCGCTGCCGAAACCGTTGAAGATCGAATAGATCAGCGATACCGCCATCCGGTCGCGGTCCACCACGGTGATGTAGATCGTGTCGCGGTGGACATGGCCTGCCGCCGCCGCCGGGTCCGGCATCGCGCGCGCCGGGTCGATCAGCGCGGCCAGTGCGCGGGCGGTGTCGGGGCTGAGCAGGTGGTCGGCGCGGGTCATGTGATCGGCGTCGGCAACGAACCGGTTGCGCGCGTCATAGGCGAGTTTCGCAGCCTCCGCCTCGATATGGGCGCGGTCGGCGCCGAGCGGGTCCATGGCGGGCAGATCGAACTGTGCGAGGATGTTGGCCATCAGGATCGCGGCGATGCCCTGCCCGTTCGGCGGATGCTCCAGCAGGTCGGTGCCCTTGTAGTGGCCGATGACCGGGTCGCCCCATGTGGCCTCGGTCGCGGCGAAATCTGCAGCGTCATGGCAGCCGCCGGCGGCGCGCAGGGCGGCGACCATCTCGGCCGCGATCTCGCCTTCGTAGAATGCGGCGCGTCCTTCGGCGCCGATGCGGCGCAGGACCGCCGCCTGTCCAGGCGCGCGGAAGACCTGGCCGATGCGCGGCACGTCCCCGCCGATCAGATAGTGGTCGCGCGCCACCCCCTGCAGCGCCGCGGCATCACGTTCCCAGTCAAAGGCGACGCGCGGGGCGACGGGGATGCCGTCCTCGGCATAATGGATCGCGGGGGCGAGTACGGCGGCAAGGTCGAGGCGGCCCATGCGCTGCGAGAGGGCGCAGAACGCATCAACTGCACCGGGCACGGTGACGGCATCGGCAGAGCGCGGGTCGAGCGTGTCGCCGTGCTGGGCGCGCAGGGCCACCGGGTCAAGCCCGGCGGGCGCGCGCCCCGACCCGTTCAGCGCGATCACGTCCTCGGTTCCGGCGGGCTTGACCAGTGCGAAACAGTCGCCGCCGATTCCGGTCATCTGCGGCTCGCAGATGCCCAGCAACACGGCCGCGCCGATGGCCGCGTCCGCCGCGTTGCCGCCCGCCTGCAACAGGTCCAGCGCGACCTTGGCCGCCAGCGGATGCGAGGTGGCGCACATGCCGTTCATGGCAAACACCGGGGACCGCCCCGGACCGTGGAAATCGCGCATCGCCTGTCCCCCTGTATGCAACTCCGACGACACGTTCGGACAAGGCCGCGTCGTGTGCAAGCCGATTGCCCCGAACGGGGACCATGTCAGGCGTCGTCTTCGGCCCGTGCCCATCCGCGGTGGGGGGCGGAACGTCCAGGGCAATGGTTCCGGAGATCCTTGCCGGGCCTGCACTTGTCGGGGGGTGGGGGGCGCGGGACACGCGTGTCTTGCCGGCGTCATGCGCCGAAGGGCACCCGGAATCGCAGCCGGTTGATCCCGTTGACGCGGCGATACTCCAGTCCTGCCGTCAGGTCCCGGATCACCGACCAGCCAAAGCCGCCTTCGGGCAGGTCATCGCGGGCCACGTCCAGCGGTGCGGCCTTGGGGTCCGGCAGGCACCCGCCGGGCATCGGCGCACCCGCATCGGTCACTTCCACGACAAGGCCACGGCGGTCGCGGGACAGGACCACGCCTATGTTCCGGTCGTCCTTCCCGCCATAGGCATGTTCCACGATGTTATTGAGCACTTCTGCCAGAACGGTTTCGCATGTGCCCCGGTCGTCGCGTCCGACGCCGTCCGCACAAAGCACCCCGTTCACCTGGATCAGGGCTGCACGCACGCCGTGCGGCGACGCCCCAACCGTCAGGACATGCCGCCTTGCAGCGAGACCGGGCCTGTCGGCCAGCCCGTCACCCATGGCTGGCCGCGGCTTGAAGCGCGTGATCGGCGCTGTCATGGATGGTGAACACGGTATCCATACGTGTCAGGCGGAACACCTTGGCCACGTTCGGTGTCAGGCTCGCCAGTTCGAGCCGGGCTTGCCCGCCCAGCTGTTTCATCGCCCCGACGATGGCGCCCAGCCCGCTGCTGTCCACGAAATCGACGCGGCGCAGGTCGAGCACGACACGCCCCCCCGCATCCTGCGTCAGGGTTCGCATCCCGTCCTTGAACTGGATCGCCACCGCGGCGTCGATCCGGGGTTCTGCCGGCGTTATGACCAGCACGTCGCCCTTGATGTCGTGGTCGAGTTCCATGGGTCGCTCCGTTCAGCCCTTTTTGACAGGCTAGGGCGCAGGTCTTACCAACGGGTTTCCGACCCTCGCACATAAGGAGACCCGATCATGGTCAGCGTCCCGGAGTCCGGCAGCGCCTATTGCCCGCCGGACACGCCGCTCGACGTGGTGCATGACGACCATGCGATCCTTGTGGTCAACAAGCCCGCGGGGCTTCTGTCGGTGCCGGGGCGCGGGGAACATCTTGCCGATTGTTTGCTCACGCGGGTGCAGGCGGTGTTTCCCACGGCGCTTCTGGTCCACCGGCTCGACCGCGACACTTCGGGGGTGATGGTCTTCGCGCAGGGTCCCGCCGCGCAGCGCCACCTGGGCCTGCAATTCGAGAAGCGGCAGATCAAGAAGACCTATGCAGCCCGTGTCTGGGGCGAGATGGCGGCGCGTCGCGGGACCGTCGATCTGCCGCTTTGCGTTGACTGGCCGAACCGTCCCCGCCAGATGGTCGATCACGAGAACGGGCGTGCGGCCATCACCGACTGGCGTGTGCAACGGATCGAGGACGGCACGACCCGCGTGCGGCTCATGCCGAAGACAGGGCGCAGCCATCAGCTCAGGGTGCACATGCTGACACTGGGTCACCCGATCCTTGGGGACCCGTTCTACGCCACGGGCGCGGCGCGTGATTTCCCGCGGTTGATGCTCCACGCCGAGGAGTTGCGCCTGCGCCACCCCGACGGGGGCCGGGGCATGGTGTTCCGGGTCGCCTGCCCCTTCTGAGCGCGAAGGCGCGGACGCCTTGCGCTGCGCGCAGGGCGGCATTGTCCAGATGACTGTGCAAGTGCAGCATCGTGGTGCCTATGTCTTGTGCAGGAAAAGAATCCCCCCAATGGAGCTACCCATGACCGACGCAACCCACTTTCCCGTCCCGACACGGAGCCTGAGCAGCCGGCTCGACCGTGTCTTCACGTCCTTCGTGAAAATCGCCGCATTCGACCGCACCCGGCAGGATCTGGTCCGCCTGAGCGAGACCGACGATTCCGCACTGGCGGCCCGCGGGCTGAGCCGCGAAGCCGCCGTGCGCAACATCATCGGCGGCCGCGGGATGTTCTGAACGCTATCCCGACCGCTACCCTGACACCGCCGCCCCGACCGGGCGGCGGTTTCGCGTTCGGGCGTTCAGCCCGGATAGGCGGTGGTGCGCAGGTAGGGGAAGACCTCGGTCACCGTGCCGTATTTCGCCCGTGCGTCCTCGGTGCTGACGCTGGTCGGCACGATCACGTCCTGGCCCATTTCCCAGTTGGCGGGCATCGCCACGCCCAGCCGCGCCGACGCCTGCAATGCATCCAGCGCGCGCAGCACCTCGGCGAAGTTGCGGCCGACGGTCATCGGGTAGGTCATCGACAGCTTCAGCTTCTTGTCCGGCCCGATGATGAACACCGACCGCACCGTGGCACTGTCGGCGGGGGTGCGCCCGTCCGGCAGGTACGCTTCGGCAGGCAGCATGTCGAACGCCTTGGACACGACAAGGTCGTCGTCGGCGATGATGGGGAAGCCCACATCGGTCCCGGCAAAGGTCTCGATGTCGCCGATCCACTTGCGATGGTCGTCCACGCCGTCCACCGACACGCCGATCACCTTGGTGCCGCGCTTTGCCCATTCATCGGCCAGTTGCGCCACGGCGCCGAATTCGGTGGTGCAGACGGGGGTGAAATCCTTCGGATGCGAGAACAGGATCGCCCAGCTGTCGCCGATCCAGTCGTGAAAGCCGATCTCGCCCTGATTGGTGCGGGCGGTGAAATCGGGAACGGTCTCGTTGATGCGCAAACCCATCGGGTCCTCCGGTCTGGTTCGATGTTCAGTGGTATCTGGACCCAAGCCGCGCGGATGTCAGCCCCCGGCGCGAAGAAAGAACCGTGTCTTGCGCACGGGTGCGCAGGATGAAACCCTGTCGCTGTACAAGGGGGATATCGACATGGCGGATTTCGGGCAGTTCATGATCGGCGGAACATGGGTCGCGAGCGCATCGGGCCGGTCCGTACCCGTGCACGACCCGTCCACAGAGGACGAGATCGCGACCCTGCCGCTGGCGGGCACCGCGGATGTAGATCGGGCGGTCGCGGCGGCGCGGGCGGCCTTCGACGAATGGGCCGAGAGTTCCGTGACCGATCGGCTGGCGCTGATCGCGCGCATTGCCGAGGTCTATGATGCCCGCGCCGAGGACATGGCGCAGGCGACCAGCCGCGAGATGGGCGCGCCCATCGACTGGGCGCGCGGGGCGCAGGTGCCCGCGGGGGCGGGCCATATCCGCGCGACCGCCAAGGCGCTGGAGGAGATGGTGTTCGAGGCGCCGCTGCCGGGCACCCCCGGCACCCTGATACGGCACGAAGCCGTCGGTGTCTGCGCGCTCATCACCCCGTGGAACTGGCCCATGAATCAGGTCACGCTGAAGGTGATCCCGGCGCTGGCGGCGGGCTGCACGATGGTGCTGAAACCGTCCGAGATCGCGCCCCTGTCGGCGCATCTGTTCGCCGAGATCATGGACGAGGCAGGGGTGCCCGCGGGCGTGTTCAACCTGATCCACGGCGACGGGCGCGGGGCGGGCGATGCGCTGTGCCGTCATCCGGGCGTCGATTTCATCTCCTTCACCGGGTCGGGCCGCGCGGGGCGCGAGATCAGCCACGCCGCCGCCGACAACCTGACCCGCGTGGCGCTGGAACTGGGTGGCAAGGGCGCGAACATCATCTTCGACGATGCGCCCGACAGTGCGATCCGCACCGGCGCGCGGCGCTGTTTCAACAACACCGGCCAATCCTGCAACGCACCGACGCGGATGCTGGTCAGCCGCGCGCGGTATGATGCGGCGCTTGACATCGCGGCGCAGGCGGCCCGTGACACGGCCACGGCCCATGCGGCGGAACCGGGCCGCCATATCGGCCCACTGGTCAGTGCCGCGCAATGGGACAAGGTGCAGGGCCTGATCGAACAGGGTGTGGCCGAAGGCGCGCGGCTGGTCGCGGGCGGGCCCGGCCGCCCCGAAGGCCAGAACCGGGGCTGGTTCGCGCGGCCCACCGTCTTCGCGGACGTGACCAACGACATGGCCATCGCGCAGGAGGAGATCTTCGGTCCCGTTCTGTCGGTCATCGCCTATGACGACGAAGCCGACGCGGTGCGCATCGCCAACGATACCGCGTACGGGCTTACCAATTACGTGCAGACCGCCGATCCCGACCGGATCCGCAGGGTGGCCCGCCAGTTGCGGTCGGGCATGGTGGAGGTCAATGGAAAATCCTTCGGACCCGGTGCGCCGTTCGGCGGCATGAAGCAGTCGGGGCACGGCCGCGAGGGCGGTGCCTTCGGTCTGGCCGAGTTCCTGGAGGTGAAGGCCATCAGCGGCTGGCCGTCCGGCACCTGAGACCCGAAACCGAGTCGCGCTGCCCCGCTTGCGGGTAGCGCACCGCCGCTGGCTGCGGCTCGGCCGGCCAAGGCCGGGAATGTCCGTGCGACTTGCGCCTGAAAAAGTGGCGTTGCCGAGGAAAATCGGGGTTCCTGTACCGAATGTGACCTCGCGCACTCATTCGACTCGGCAACCGGGGTATGGTCCGTATGCGCAGGCTGGCAGCGTGGGGGCTTGCCCGCCTGACGCATCCGAAACCGAGACGACCGGACGTCATCGCAAACCATTCACCCATGGAGATTTACCCATGACACGTCTCATCACGGCCATCGCGGCGCTTGTCGGCGTGACCGCCGGTGCATCGGCTTCCGCGGCCAGTTTCAACGGCACCTTCTGGGATGCCCCTGCGAACAGCCTCGCCACGATCAGCGATGCCATCTCCTTTGCCACGTCGAACGCCGCGGATGCAAGTTTCAGCGCGACGACGATCAATTACGGGAATGACGGCACCTTCCTGATCGGATCGCTTGCCGATTTTCTCAATGCCGATGCCGGTTCGATCGTCGGCGATGGCAGCGTCAACTTCCAGGAATCGGTGTTGCGGCTGACCGGCTATTCCTTCCTGACCACGGGCGACGAGATCACGGTGACGTCGGATGACGGCTTCCTTCTGAATATCGGTGGGGCCGAATTCTCGCGCTTCGAAGCGCTCCGCGGTCCCACCGGAACCACCAGCACGATCTTCACGGGTCCGACCGGACGCTACGCCGTCGAGATGTGGTACTTCGAAGGAAATCCGACGCAGGCACGGCTGGAAACGAATCTTGCACCGGCCCCGGTGCCGCTCCCGGCGGGCGGCCTGTTGCTTCTGACCGCGCTCGCGGGTGGCGGCGCGCTGGCACGGTGCCGGAAGACGGCCTGATCGCCGGTTCTTTCGGAATTAGACAGGATGTGGGGCCCGGTGGTTTGTCCACCGGGCTCTGTCGCACCTGTGTGCCGCAAGGCCGCTGCGTGTGATCGGACGGGTCCACCACGGGCGTGCGGCGCGCGGGTCAGCCCGCGCGGCGCCGAGTCAGCGCGGCCAGTCCACCCAGACCTGCCAGAAGCGCCCAGCCCGCCGCGGGCAGGGGCACAGGGGCCACCGTCACGCGCACGGTATCGGCCAGTGCGGCATGCACGGTGCCGGTCGGATGGATATCGTCGAAGAAGGCATAGACGGACGGATCGGTGCAGAGACCGGTGATCGTGCGGTCGCCGTCCGCGTCCACGCCGAAGGTCAGGCAGGCGTCGGTGGTGTTGGTCAGCCCCAGCGGATCGGGGTCGTCCACAAGGTCGCGGATCGCCGTGAAAACGTCGATCTGCGTGACCTGAACCGCGGGGGGAAGGCCCCCAAGCCCGGCGGCGATGGCTTCATCGAAGGTGCGCGCAGCAGCCGTCGCCGCATCGCGGACAGGTGAGGGCAGGCCGTTCAGTCGCGGAATCAGCCCAAAATCGGGCAGGCCAAGTACGAGGAAATCGCGCACGCCGAATGTGCTCAGCCCGGCGATACCGGCCAGCACCTCGCCCGCCGCTGCGGTGGCGGCGGCGCCCGCATCCTCGCCCCGGCCAAGCGCATCCAGAACGTCGTTCGAGCCAAAGAACAGCGATACCAGCGGCCGCGCCCCGAACTGCGCCGCGCGCCCGGCCAGCCCGGTGCCGCCATCGGCATAGATCGGGACCGGAGCAAAGCCCTGCAAGCCGAGATCCGGGATCAGGTCGCCGTTGGCGACCGCCAGTGCGCCGGAAAAGGCAAGATTGTCGGTCGGCTTGCCCTGTGCCGTGAAATCGGCCGCAAGATACTCCGCATAGGTCGGCCCGCTGGACACGCGCCCGTTGAAATAGGGCGGGCTGGGGATCGCCGTGGGTGCGAACGCGAAGGTATTGCCATTGTCCGTCAGGCTGTCGCCAAGCGCCCAGAAACTGGTGTACGGATCTGAAAACGAACTCGCGCTCGCGCCAGTGCCCGCGACTGCGATCGCGGCGGCTGCCAGAAGAAACCTGATCGTCATGGAATACCTCCCAGTCATGGGCCGCGAGTATGCCGCGACCCTGTGAAAAGAGGTTAATGGCGCTTCTGCGCATCGGGCAAGTTGGAAACGCCGTGACGTAAGGGCACGATCAGAAACGCAAAAGCCCCGGGCACCGGCCCGGGGCTTTCCGTTGCGTGATGGCCGGCGTGCCGGTTATTCGGCGACTTCGCCTTCGACGGCGGGTTCCCCGGTCGCCTGGTCCACGACCTTCATCGACAGGCGGACCTTGCCGCGGTCGTCGAAGCCCAGCAGCTTGACCCAGACCTCCTGCCCTTCCTTCAGCACGTCGGACGGGTGGTTCAGGCGGCGGTTCTCGATCTGGCTGACATGCACCAGCCCGTCGCGCTTGCCGAAGAAGTTCACGAAGGCGCCGAAATCGACCAGCTTCACGACCTTGCCGCGATAGATCTTGCCTTCCTCCGGCTCGGCCACGATCGAATAGATCATGTCATAGGCACGCTTGATCGCATCCGCGTCGCTGGACGCGATCTTGATGACACCGTCATCGTTGATGTCGACCTTGGCACCGCTGGTTTCCACGATCTCGCGGATGACCTTGCCGCCCGACCCGATCACTTCGCGGATCTTGTCGACGGGCACCGTCATCGTCTCGATCTTGGGCGCGTATTCGCTGAAGCCCGACGGGGCGGTCAGCGCCTTGTTCATCTCGCCAAGGATGTGCAGGCGCCCGGCCTTCGCCTGTTCCAGCGCCTGGCTCATGATCGCAGGCGTGATGCCCGCCACCTTGATGTCCATCTGGAGCGACGTGATGCCCTGTTCGGTGCCCGCGACCTTGAAGTCCATGTCGCCAAGGTGGTCTTCGTCGCCGAGAATGTCGGACAGGACCGCGAAGGACCCGTCTTCCTCCAGCACGAGACCCATGGCCACACCGGCCACGGCGGCCTTGAGCGGCACGCCCGCGTCCATCATCGACAGCGACCCGCCGCAGACCGAGGCCATGGACGACGACCCGTTACTTTCCGTGATCTCGGACACGAGCCGCACGGTATAGGGGAAATCGGTCGGTGCGGGCAGGACGGCCTGCAACGCGCGCCACGCCAGCTTGCCATGGCCGATCTCGCGGCGTCCCGGCGGGCCGACGCGCCCGGCTTCGCCCACCGAATAGGGAGGGAAGTTGTAGTGCAGCATGAAGTTCTGCTTGGACGTGCCGTGCAGCGCATCGACGAACTGTTCGTCATCGCCCGTGCCCAGCGTCGTCACCACGAGCGCCTGGGTCTCGCCGCGCGTGAACAGGGCGGAGCCATGGGTGCGGGGCAGGATGCCGACCTCGGACACGATGGGCCGGATCTGGTCGAGCGCGCGCCCGTCGATCCGGCGGCCATTGCGCACCACGTCGCCGCGCAGCACCGCCGATTCCAGCTTCTTGAGCGCCGAGCCGAGGTTCGGGTCGGCAAGCTGCTCTTCGCTCAGCGTCGCCTTGACCGCGTCGCGGGCCGCCGACACGGCCGCAACGCGCTGCTGCTTGTCGGTGATGGCATAAGCGTCGCGCATCTGCGCTTCGCCCGCGGCCTTCACCACCTCGTAAAGCGCGGAATAATCCGGCGGGCTGTAGTCGAAGGGTTCCTTGGCCGCTTCTTCCGCCAGCGCCACGATCAGGTCCACGACCGGCTTGATCTGCTCATGCGCGAAGGTGACCGCGCCGAGCATTTCTTCTTCCGAAAGCTCGTAGGCTTCTGATTCCACCATCATCACCGCGTCGCGGGTGCCCGCGACGACAAGATCCAGACGCTGCTCCGCGTTCAGGCGCAGGTTCTGCATGTCCTCGATCTCGGGGTTGAGGATGTAGTCGCCGTCCACGAAACCCACGCGGCAGCCCGCGATCGGGCCCATGAAGGGCACGCCCGAGATCGTCAGCGCGGCGGAGGTCGCGATCATCGCCACGATATCGGGATCGTTCACGAGATCATGGGACAGTACCGTGCACATCACCAGGACTTCGTGCTTGAAGCCGGGGGCGAACAGCGGGCGGATGGGCCGGTCGATCAGGCGCGCGGTCAGCGTTTCCTTTTCCGACGGGCGCGCCTCGCGCTTGAAGAAACCGCCCGGAACCTTGCCCGCGGCGTAGTATTTTTCCTGGTAATGGACGGTAAGCGGGAAGAAATCCTGACCGGGCTTCGGTTCCTTGGCGAAAGTCACGTTCGCCATGACGCTGGTCTCCCCCAGCGTGGCGATCACGGACCCGTCCGCCTGGCGGGCGACCTTGCCCGTCTCGAGGGTGAGCGTTTCCTCGCCCCATTGCATCGATTTTTTCTTAACGTCGAACATGTGCGTTCCTATCTGGACCGAGGGACCCTCCCCCGGCCGGGTTGCGTACGGGCGGTTGCCCGTGGCCTCGGAAATGGCACATCCCCGTGAGGCCCGGCGGGGATGGGTGTCTGCTGTCGGGGTAGGCTAACAGCGCAGCCCGCGCCCCACAAAAGGAAAACGCGCCGCAGGGGGCGCGTTGACCGGGATCAGCGGCGGATGCCGAGACGCTTGATGAGGCTCTGGTACCGTGCCGGGTCCTTCCCGTTCAGGTAGTCCAGCAGCTTCCGGCGCTGTGCGACCATCATCAGCAGGCCGCGACGGGAATGGTTGTCTTTCTTGTGCGTCTTGAAATGCTCGGTCAGCGTGGTGATCCGCGACGTGAGCAACGCGACCTGAACCTCGGGCGAACCGGTGTCGCCGTCCTTGGTCGCGAATTCCTTCAGGATGCGCTGCTTATCTTCAACCGTGATCGACATCGGGGTCTCCTTGGTATGAAAGGTGATGGCGCAAGCCGGGATGTCGTCCAGCAAGGCCCTTGGAGGGTCCGGACCGCGTCCGGATGCGCGCCTATACGGGGAATCGCCTGCGATGGAAAGGGGGTGCGGCGTTACCGCCCCTACGCCCAGGGCGCCGGTTGCTGGCTGTAGGCGATGTAGAGCGGGTGTTTCGGGTGCCCGTCCTTCGACAGGCCGAGATGGAGCGGCGCCGCGCCCGTGGCGCGGATCATCGCCGCGACCGCCGGCCCGCGGTGCAGATGCGCGCCATGGGTGCCCCAGGCGCAGATCACCGCATCCGCCCATCCGCAACCGTCGCGGATTGCCGCGTCGTTCTCGGGTCCGACCGGGTCGGGCTGCGCGCGCATCACCCGCGGGTCGGTCGCGCGATAGGCGAAGATGTTGCAGACCCGGAATGCGCCGAACCCCAGCGTGCGGGCGCGGCGTTCGCAGCGTTCCACGGTGGGATCGTTCTGCACTTCGGTCGCGGTGGAGGGGTTCAGCATTACGAAAAGCGCCCGGCCCAGCGCCTCGTCCCAGATGCGTGTCAGGCTGTAGCGATATGCCTCGCAGTCGGAATAGACGGCGGTGGAGGGTGCGTCGTCCTTGACATGGTGTCGAATGATCATGGGGGGCGGCATAGCGTCCCGCGCCGCCGCCCCGCAAGCAGGTTCAGGCCGCCACGACCGCCTTGCGGTAGAGATGCCATGTGGCATGGCCCAGAACCGGCATGACCACGATCAGCCCCAGAAACAGCGGCGCGGAGCCCACGGCCATCAGGCCGGCCACGATCAACCCCCACGCGATCACGGTGCGCGGGTTCTTTTTCGCCACCTCGACCGAGGTCACGACAGCGCGCGGCAGACCCACGTTGCGGTCCACCAGCAGCGGGAAGGATACGATGGTCAGCGCCAGCACACCCAACGCAAAGGCGGCACCGATGGGGATCCCTATCAGGATCATGGCGAAGCCCGCGGGCGTCGTCAGCGCGTCGCCGAAGAACTGCAGCGGCGATTCGGGCGGGACCGCCCCCATGGTCACGCGATAGATGAGCGCCGCCACCGCCATCCAGACCATGAACACCGCCAGCAGATAGACCCCCAGCCCGAAGATCGCCCCGAAGGACGGCGCGCCGAAGGGTGCGAAGGCATCGGCCCAGGACACGTCCTGCCCGGCCTCCCGCCTGCGGCTCATTTCGTACAGGCCGGTGGCGGCCACCGGCCCTAACAGCGCGAAGCCCGAGGCCAGCGGGAAGATGTACGGCACCATGGTCGCGTTGAAGGCGGAATAGACGAGGAACGCGCCGATCAACGGGTAGAACAGGACGATGAAGACGACGTCGCTGCGCATCGCCGTGAAATCGTCGAAGCCTGCGCGCAGGGCCGCCTTGATGTCGTCCATGCCGATCTCGCGCACGGTGATGTCGGCGGTATCGCGCCCGCCCATGTGGCTGGCGGCATTGGCGATACCGCTGCCCGCGGCCCGCGCGGCGCCCACGCCCCATGTCAGCGGATTCCCGATCGTCTGAACCATCTCGAACCTCCTGTCGGTGTTATGCTGCACAGGCGCACGACCTGCGGCACTTTGACACTAACAGATTCGAAACAATCTTGCGCGCACGATGACGCGAGGCGGGTCAGGCGAGGTTGAACACCCGCGACGGGTGCAGCGTGCCCGCCTTGTAGATGCCTACGGCAACCGGTTGCCCGTCGAACGACGCCCATGCCTCGTCGCCGTATTCGGCCTCGGACGACAGGACCATGCCGGGATTGCCGTTGCGCAGCTTCGCGGCGCCATCGGCGGTGCAGGGCAGTTCCGGCAGGTCGGCAAGCCCGGTTTCCAGTGGCAAGAGCAGCGCGTCGAGCGCGGCGTGATCCCCGGCCAGCGCCTCGACCCGGTCCATGGTCACGCCCTCGTCGGCTTCGAACGGGCCGGACCAGACCCGGCGCAGGTCGCGCACATGGCCGTGGCAGCCCAGCATCGCGCCCAGATCGCGGGCGATGGACCGCACGTAGCCGCCCTTGCCGCAGACCATGTCGAGCATGACGTGATCGGCATCGAGACGTTTCACGAAATCCAGCGTCTCGACGAACAGGGGCCGCGCGGCCAGCTCCATGTCCTCACCGGCCCGCGCCAGCGCATAGGCGCGTTGCCCGTCGATTTTCACGGCGGAAAATTGTGGCGGCACCTGCATGATGTCGCCCGTGAACTGCGCCAGCGCCGCCCGGATCGTATCGTCATCGGGGCGCGCGTCGCTGGTGGCGATCACCTCCCCCTCGGCGTCGTCGGTGTTGGTGGCCTGCCCCAGCCGCACGGTGAATCGATAGCATTTCAGCGCGTCGGTGACGAAGGGCACGGTTTTCGTCGCTTCCCCCAGCGCCACGGCCAGCACGCCCGTCGCGTCCGGGTCGAGAGTGCCGGCATGGCCCGCCTTTTTCGCGCCATAGGCCCAGCGGACCTTGTTCACCACAGCGTTCGACGTGATCCCCGCCGGCTTGTCGATCACCAGCCAGCCCGACACGTCGCGCCCCTTGCGTCCGCGTCCCATGGATCAGGCGTCGCCGTCGCTATCGTCTGGCTTTTCCAGATCGCGCCGTACCTCGGGGCGATCGAACAGCCGCCGCGTGTCGTCGAGCCGGTCGAACGTGTCGTCGATGCGGAACCGCAGGTCGGGGGCGAATTTCAGCGTCAGCGCCTTGGACACCATCCGGCGCAATTCGACCTTGTTGCGGCGGAGCGCCAGCAGCGCGGCCTCGGCATCGTGCCCGCCCAGCGGCAGCACGAAGGCGGTCGCGACCTTCAGGTCGGGGCTGGTGCGCACCTCGCCCACGGTGATGGACATGCGGTTCAGGTCCGGGTCGTGCACGTCGCCGCGCATGAGCACGTCGGACAGCGTGCGCCGGATCAGTTCACCCACCCGCAACTGCCGTTGCGACGGTCCGGGCCCGTCAAGATGTGTCTGTTTCGCCATGGGCCGCAATTAGGGGATGATGCCGCGCGCCGCAACAGGCTTTGCCAAGCGCGCGGTGGTGGCATAGGCACGCGCGGAGAACGACAGGGCAGAAGGACAGGGACCATGGCGGATCATGTGGGCATCGCGGTCGCGGGCGTATCCGGGCGCATGGGCCAGACGCTGGCGAGGCTCGTGCAGGACAATCCGGCCACGCGGCTGGCTGGCGCGCTCGAACGGCCCGGCCACGGCTGGATCGGCCAGGATCTCGGGTCCGCGACCGGCGGGGCAGCTTGCGGCGTCACCGTGACGGACGATGCGGATGCGGCCCTTGCCGATGCGCAGGCGGTCATCGATTTCACGGCCCCCGCCGCGACCGTGGCTCTGGCGCAGGCGGCGGCGGCGCGCGGGATCGTCCACGTGATCGGCACGACCGGCATGACCGCCGACGATATCGCCGCGGTCGGGACATGTGCCGACCGGGCGGTGATCGTGCGGGCGGGAAACATGAGCCTCGGGGTGAACCTGCTGGTGCAGATCACGAAGACTGTCGCGGCGGCGCTGGACGCGGACTATGACATCGAGGTGATCGAAGCCCATCACCGCCACAAGGTCGATGCGCCCTCGGGCACCGCGCTGATGCTGGGGGAGGCTGCGGCGGCGGGGCGCGGCGTGGCGCTGGATGATGTGGCCGAACGGGGCCGCGACGGGATCACCGGCGCGCGCGGTCGCGGGGCCATCGGCTTCTCGGCCATCCGCGGTGGCGACATCGTGGGCGAACATGACGTGATGTTCGCCGCCGACGGCGAACGGATCGTCCTGCGCCATGTGGCGAGCGACCGCAGCGTTTTCGCGCGGGGTGCGATCAAGGCCGCGCTGTGGGGGCAAGGCCGCGCGCCGGGCGCCTACGACATGGTGGATGTTCTGGGGCTGCGCTGAGCGACCGCGCCTCGCGCTGCGCGGAATGATCCGGTAGAATATGCTGTGCGTAAGTCTTTCCGAACACGGAGGACAGGATGCCACAGTCTTTTCGCGCCGCGGTACTGGTGCTTGCCACGACCGGGATCGCCGCACCGGCATTGGCCGACTATCAACCGATCCGGGACCGGGCCGAGTTTCTCGGGGTGGTCACGCAGGGTGAGCTGACCCGCATGGGTATCCGGCTGACCGTCACCCGGGACGGCGCTATTTCCGGCAGCGCCTTCGGGCGCGAAGTGACGGGAAACTGGACCTGGGAGGATGGCTTTTTCTGCCGCGATCTGGCCTGGGGCGACACGGAAATCGGCTACAACTGCCAAGAGGTCGCCCGAGACGGCCGGTCGCTGCGCTTCACCTCGGACAAGGGCACGGGCGAGTCGGCAAGCTTGCGGCTGGAATAGCCGCCCGCCAGCACCGAGAACCGCCGGGAGGCGCCAGGTCAAGCCCGGCGCGCCAGTGAGCGGTGAAGGTGCTGCTCCATCAGAATCGAGGTGCTGCTCGATCAGAAATCGACCGCTATTCCTTTCTTTTCCCAGTCGCCATAGCGGACCGGTTCGGGTCCGTCGCGGCCGCCCAATTCGCGCGGCATCGCCTGCGCCGTCGCCTTGGCGCGACGGGCCTCGGCCTCGGCCAGCGCGCGTTGCGCGGCTGGGGGCAGGTCGGCGCGGGGATCGGCTTGGGGTGGTGTGTCGTCTGTCATGGCCGCAGGCTCCTGACTTGTCGGGCGCAGCCCTGTGATATACGCCGCGCGGGTCGCGCTGCAAGCGCGGCAGGGTCGCGGGGATGCCAATGTGACGGGTCAGGGCGGAAAGAACGGCAAGGGCAGGGGCAAGGGCGGACCGCCCGGCATGGCGCCGCGCGCCGCGGCGTTGGACCTGCTTCTGGCGGTGTGGCGCGACGGGGCGCTTCTGTCACAGGTGGCGGAGGCGCCGGAAGGTCCCCTTGCCCCGCTGCCCCCGCCCGAGCGTGCCCGCGCCCGTCGGCTGGCGCTGGCGGCGCTGCGTGGCGCGGACCCGTCGGATACGCTTCTGAAGCCACATCTGCGCAAGAACCCGCCGCTGCCGGTGCGCGCGATCCTGCGGCTGGCGGTGACCGAACTGGCCGAGGGTGGCGCCGCCCATGGCATCGTCGATAGTGCCGTGGCGCTGGCACGGAGCGACCGCAAGACCGCGCATCTGTCCGGGTTGATCAATGCCGTCCTGCGGCAGGTGGCCGAGGACGCGCCCGCGCGCTGGCCCGATCTGCCGCCCCAGCGCCTGCCGGGCTGGCTGCGCGGGCGGCTGCAATCGGCCTGGGGCGGCAAGGCGACAGCCGCGATGGAGGCGGTCCAGGCCGCCCCCCCGCCGCTGGACCTGACCGCGCGGGGCGATGCCGCGGCGCTGGCCGTCGACGGCACGCTTCTGCCCACGGGCAGCGTGCGCGTGCCGGGCAATATGCAGGTCACGGCCCTGCCGGGATATGACGACGGTGCGTTCTGGGTGCAGGATGCCGCGGCCGCGCTGCCCGCGCGGGTTCTGGCCGCGCAGCCCGGCGAGCATGTGCTTGACCTCTGCGCCGCGCCGGGGGGAAAGACGCTCCAGCTCGCTGCGGCGGGGGCGGCGGTCACGGCGCTGGACATCTCGGGGCCGCGGCTTTCGCGGCTGCGGGACAATCTCGCGCGGACCGGCCTGTCGGCCGAGATCGTCGTGGCCGATGCCTTGGACTGGTCCGGCGCGTCTTTCGACGCTGTGCTGCTCGATGCGCCATGCAGCGCCACGGGCACGATCCGCCGCCATCCCGATCTGCCCTTCGTCAAGCAATCCGCCGACATCAAGCCGCTGGTCGCACTGCAGGCGGCGCTGATCGACCGGGCGGTCGCGCTGCTGCGCCCCGGCGGGCGGCTCGTATTCTGCACCTGTTCGCTCCTGCCCGAGGAAGGCGAGGCGCAGGCCGCCGCCGCGCTGGACCGCCACCCGGTGCTGGTTCCCGACCCCGCGGCGCTGGACCGGCCCGGCATCGACCCGGACTGGCGCACGGGGGCTGCGGGGTTGCGGCTGCGGCCTGACCTGTGGGCCGACCGCGGCGGGATCGACGGGTTCTTCATCGCGACGTTCCGGCTGGGTGATGCGGGCGATGACAGCACCGGAACCGGCACCTAGGATGGCGCGGGGCAGGCACGGGACCGGGGCATGACAGGCATGATGGGTGCGGAGGAGTTGCCGCCCGTGGGCTGGCGGGATCGCTGGGCCGCGCGGCGCGCGGGCTATGCCACCCGCCGCGCGGCACTGGTCACGCAACCTCCGGCGGCTACGACCGGGGATGCGGGTGCCGGGGCCGCGCTGGTCGCGGGCCGGGTGGCATTGGCGGGCGCGCGGCCCGTCGATGCGGCAGGGCGTGCGCTTTGGGATCTGCCCGCCCCGACCCGCGCCTTCGAGGCCGCGCGTCAGCGGTTCGACTGGCTCGACGATCTGGCCGCGCTCGGCACGGGGCCTGCGCGGGCGCTGGCGCGCGATTGGGTGACGGACTGGTTCACCCGGCAGGGCCACGGGCGCGGACCGGGCTGGACCCTGCCGCTGGTGTCCGCACGGCTGGACCGGCTGGTGGTGCATGCCGGCTGGCTTCTGGCCGGGCGCGATGCGGTGCCGCGGGGCCGCATGGAGCGCGCGCTGGCGCGACACCTGATCGTGGCGCGCGCGCGCATGGGCACCCTTCCCGAGGGCGCG
>NZ_QDFI01000043.1 GCF_003254465.1 Meridianimarinicoccus zhengii | reverse complement strand
CCCCCGGTCCCGACCGCCGCCGCGACCGGCGCGGGCGGCCTTGCCGGGTGCCATCGTGCCGCGGCACCCGCGCCGCGGCCTCCCGCTGTCCATCCCACGGCGGCCGACGCATGAGTTATCTCGAATATGCCGTCAAGACGGTTCCGCGCGGCCCGCGCAAGGTGCTGTATCTCAACTGGCCGCTGATCCTGCTGCTGACCGCCATCGCCTGCGTCGGCTTCATGATGCTCTATTCGGTCGCAGGCGGGTCGTTCCGGCCCTGGGTGGAACCGCAGGCGAAACGGTTCGTGCTGGGGCTGGCGGTGATGTTCACCGTGGCGATGATCCCCATCCGCATCTGGCGCAACCTGTCCGCGCTCGGCTATGTCGTGTCGCTGATCCTGCTCGTCTGGGTGGAACTGTTCGGCGTCGTCGGCATGGGGGCGCAGCGCTGGATCGACCTCGGCTTCATGCGGCTGCAACCGTCCGAGTTGATGAAGATCACGCTCGTGATGATGCTGGCGGCGTATTACGACTGGCTGGATCTGGGCAAGACCTCGCGCCCGGTCTGGGTTACGATTCCCGTCATCATGATCCTTGTGCCCGTGGCGCTGGTACTGAAGCAGCCCGACCTGGGCACCGCGATCCTGCTGCTGGCGGGCGGCGGATTCGTCGTGTTCCTTGCCGGTGTGCACTGGGCCTATTTCGCCACCGTGACCGCCATGGGCGCGGGGCTGGTCAGCGCTGTCCTGCGGTCGCGCGGGACAGAGTGGCAGTTGTTGAAGGACTACCAGTACCGCCGGATCGACACGTTTCTCGACCCGGCGTCGGACCCGTTGGGCGCGGGCTATCACATCACGCAAAGCAAGATCGCGCTGGGGTCCGGCGGCTTCACCGGACGCGGCTTCATGCAGGGCACGCAATCGCGGCTGAACTTCCTGCCCGAGAAGCACACCGATTTCATCTTCACCACGCTGGCCGAGGAATTCGGCTTCGTCGGGGGCATGTCGCTGCTGGCGCTCTATCTGCTGGTGATCTTCTTCTGCATCGCCGCGGCGCTGACGCTGAAGGACCGCTTCAGCCAGTTGCTGATCCTCGGGGTCGCGGGCACGTTCTTCCTGTTCTTCGCGGTGAACATGGCGATGGTGATGGGGCTGGCGCCCGTGGTGGGCGTGCCCTTGCCGCTGGTGTCCTATGGCGGCTCCGCGATGCTGGTTCTGATGGCGGCCTTCGGGCTGGTGCAGAGCGCCCATGTCCACAAGCCCCGGTCCTGAGGGGCCGCGACCGTGAAAGGCCCCCCATGCTGACGATCCTGTTTTCCGCCGCACCGAAGGACTGGCCGGACTATGCCGAGCGCCTGCCCGCCGCGCTGGCGACCGCCGGGATCGACGCGCGGGTGGTGACGGAGACGGACGCGCCGGGAGCAGTGGATTACATCGTCTACGCGCCCTCGGGCCGGCTGCGGGACTTCACGCCCTTCACGCGGGCGCGCGGGGTTCTGAGCCTTTGGGCCGGGGTGGAAACCATCACCGGCAACGCCACGCTGACCCAACCGCTGGTGCGGATGGTGGACCCTGTGGGCCTGACCGAAGGGATGGTGGAATGGGTCGCGGGCCATGCGCTGCGCCATCACCTTGGCATGGACCGGCACATCCTGGCCGCGCCCGGCGCGTGGGATCAGGACTGCCCGCCGCTGGCGCGCGCGCGGCCCGTGGCGGTGCTGGGGCTGGGCGAACTGGGGGCGGCCTGCGCGCAGGCGCTCGCGGCGCTGAATTTCCCTGTTCGGGGCTGGTCGCGCCGCCCGCGCGATGTGGCGGGCGTCGCCTGCCATCACGGCGATGACGGGCTGGGGGCGGCCCTGGCGGGCGCCGAGATCGTGGTGCTGCTTCTGCCGCTCACGCCCGACACCGAAAACCTCATGGACGCCGCGCGGCTTGCGCTGCCGGCCCCGGGCGCCGTGCTGCTGAACCCCGGGCGCGGCGCGCTGATCGACGACGCGGCACTTCTGGCCGCACTCGACACCGGGCAGATCGGCCATGCGACGCTGGATGTGTTCCGCGTCGAACCTCTGCCCGCGGATCACCCGTTCTGGTCGCACCCGCGTGTGACGGTGACCCCCCATGTCGCCTCCACCACCCGGCCCGAAACCGCCGCCCCGCGCATCGCGGCGAGCGTCGCCGAGATGGAAGCAGGGCGCGTTCCCGCAGGGCTGGTGGATCGGTCGCGCGGGTATTGATCGTCCGATGGCCGTTTCGGATCGGCGCGGGCATTGGCAGCGACCCGCGCCAGCATGTCGAAAAGCTGCGCCTCCTCGGCCTCGCTGAAGCTGGACAGCAGCCGGTCGTTCACACGGCGGTAGAAATCCCCACCAGGCCCCGCATGATCACCGCCCTGTCCGCAAGGAACACCCGCACAGCGAGCCGGTCTTGCGGGTCTGCCCGGCGCTACACAAGGCCCGCCGCCGCCCCCGGCCCGGCCGACGGCTTCGACTCAGTCCTCGGCCCATCGCCAGGGACGGGTAAAGCCGTCCAGCAGATGCGCCACGGTTTCGGCGTCGACCTCGCCATCGCGGGCAATCAGCGCGGTCAGCCCGGTCTTGCGGTCCTCGATCACCGCGGCCACATGCGCGTTGATCCCCGCCCCGGCCAGCGCCGCGTCATAGACACGCGCGATGGCGCGGCGGCGCAGGTCCGGCTTGAACACCTTGCCCACGGCGGTCTTGGGCAGTTCGTCCAGCACCTCGATATGCTTGGGGATCGCGGCGCGTTCGTGGATGCGGTCGCGGCTGAATTCCAGCAGCTCGTCGGGCGTCGCGCTTTCGCCCGCGACCAGTTCCACATAGGCGCAGGGCAGTTCGCCCGCCACGGCATCGGGCTGGCCGATCGCACCGACATAGGCCACGGCCGGATGGCCCATCAGCGCCTCCTCGATCTCGGCGGGGTCGATATTGTGCCCGCCGCGGATGATGAGATCCTTCTTGCGGCCCGTGATCCACAGGTACCCGTCGCTGTCGAGCCGCCCGAGATCGCCGGTGCGCAGGTAGGTCCGGTCGGCATAGAGCCCGAGATTCTTGCCCGCCTCGGTGTAGGTGCCGCCCTCGATGACGCCGGGATTGGCCACGCAGATCTCGCCCACCTCGTCCACGCCGCATTCCCGGTCGATATTGCCATCCTTGTCGCAATGCAGGATCCGCACGTCCGAATAGGGCAGCGGCAGGCCGACCGACCCGACCTTCTTCAGCCCCGCCATCGGGTTGCAGGACACGAGGCAGGTCGCCTCCGTCAGCCCGTAGCCTTCGGCGATCTGCACGCCGGTCTTTTCCTCGAACCGGCGGTACAGTTCCAGCGGCAGCGGGGCCGAGCCCGAGATCGCGGTCTTCAGGCTTGAGACATCCGCATTCACGGGCCGCTGCATCAGCGCGGACAGCGCCGTGGGCACGGTGATCAGGAACGTCACCCCCCAGCGTTCGATCAGCTTCCAGAAATTATCGAACACCCCGTCGCCGCGATACCCCGCGGGCGTGGGGAAGACGACATGGCAGCCCGCCTGCACCGCCGACATCAGGATCGGGTAGCAGGCGAAGACATGGAACAGCGGCAGCGGGCAGATCAGAACCTCGGTTTCGTCGAAGATCAGCGTGTGCCCCAGCCAGCCGTTGTAGATCATCCCCGAGAAACGGTGCTGCGCCACCTTGGGCGTGCCGGTGGTGCCGCCCGTGTGGAAATAGGCGGCGACTCGGTCATCGGTGCCTTCGTCGAAGGTCAGCCGGTCGGCGGGCTGGCGCGCCAGTTCCGCCCGGAAATCCGCGACGCGGGCATGGTGGCGGGCCGGGTTCTTCGGGCGGACGAGCGGCACGATCCAGGATTTCGGCGGCGTGAGATACTGGAGCAGATCGATTTCGAGGATGTGCTTGACCGACGGCGCGAAGGCCGCGGCCTCCGCCGCCTTCTGCGCCACGTCGGTCTTGGGAAACGCGCGCAGCGTGACGAGAACCTTCGCCTGCGTCTCGTTCAGGATACCGGCGATCTGTTCCACGTCCAGAAGCGGGTTGATCGGGTTCACGATGCCCGCGGTCATGCCCCCGAGCAAAGTCACCACGGTCGCGTTGCAGTTGGGCAGCAGGTAAGCGACGACATCGTCTTCCCCGACCCCGAGGCTGCGGAACAGGTTCGCCGCCTGCGTCACCTGCCCGTGCAACTGCGCCCATGTCAGCGTCTCCGCCGGGGCCTTCGGGTCCGAGAAGAGCTGGAACGACACCGCCGGGCGCGCGCCATGCGCGTCGCGCGTCCGTGTCAACGCCGTGTGGACCGTGCGGGGCAGATCCCGCCCGGCATAGGGTCCGGCCGCGGTGATCGCATGCAGGTCGTCGGCGTTTCTGAATTCGGTCCCCACGGTCGTCCTCCCCATCCCGAGTTCGTTTGCGGGAATGTGGCGGGACCGCGCCAGCCGCACAAGTCTGACGCAGCGTTGCGGCGGGCGGCTGCGGGGCCGCGGCGGTCAACTCCGCGTCAATGCGGCGCCGACGGCGCGCGGTTCATTCCGCCGCGAGCTTCGCGCCGGTGAACTGCAATTCCGCCAGCCGCGCGTACAACCCGCCCTCGGCCACCAGCCCGTCATGGGTGCCGCTGGCCACCACGCGGCCCCGGTCGAAGACAAGGATGCGGTCCGCCTTTTTCACCGTCGCCAGCCTGTGCGCCACGATCAGCGTCGTGCGGTCGCGCGCCAGCCGGTCCACCGCCGCCTGCACCGCCCGTTCGCTTTCGGCATCGAGCGCGGATGTCGCCTCGTCCAGCAGCAGCACGGGCGCGTCGCGCAGAATGGCGCGGGCGATGGCGATGCGCTGTTTCTGCCCGCCCGACAGCATGACGCCGCGCTCGCCCAACTGGCTCGCGTAGCCTTCGGGAAGGTCCATGATGAAGTCATGCGCGGCGGCGGCGCGGGCGGCGGCCTCGACCTCGGCATCGGTGGCATCGGGCCGGCCAAAGCGGATGTTCTCCGTGGCGCTGTCGGCGAAGATCACCGCGTCCTGCGGCACCAGCGCGATGTTGCGGCGGAAATCGGCGCGGGTCATGGCGCGCAGGTCCACGCCATCGAGCAGCACCCGCCCCGCGGACGGGTCGTGGAACCGCAGCAGCAGTTGCAGGATCGTCGTCTTGCCCGCCCCGGACGGCCCCACCAGCGCCACGGTCTCGCCCGGTGCGATGGTCAGGTCCACACCGTCGAGCGCCGCCTGGTCGGGCCGGGTGGGATAGTTGAAGCGCACGCCGTCGAACGTGATCTCGCCGCGTGCGGGCGCGGGTGCGGGCACCGGGTCGGCCGGATCCTGAACCGAGTCCGTGGCGGTCAGCAGGTCCACCAGCCGCTCGGTCGCGCCCGCTGCGCGCTGCAACTCGCCCCAGATCTCGGACAGCGCGGCGGTCGAGGCGGCCATGATCGCGGCATAGATCACGAACTGCACCAGCGCGCCGATGGTCATGGCGTCCGCCCGCACGTCGCGCGCCCCGATCCACAGCACGCCCACGATCCCCGCGAAGACCAGAAAGATCACGATAACCGTCAGCGCCGCGCGCATGGCGATGCGCGACTTCGCGGACTCGAACGCGTTCTCGGTCACGTCGCCGAATTGCCGGCGCGACAGGTCCTCGTGCCCGAAGGCCTGCACCGCCTGCACCGCCAGCAGCGTTTCCGACGCCTTGCCCGAGGATTGCGCGATCCAGTCCTGGTTTTCGCGCGACAGGTTCCGCACCCGCCGCCCCAGCGCGATGATCGGCACGATCACGGCGGGGACGATCAGGAGCACAAGCCCGGTCAGCTTGGCCGAGGTCGCCAGCATCATCGCCAGCCCGCCGAGAAACAGCAGCACGTTGCGCAGGAACCACGACACGGACGACCCGATCACCGACTGGATCAGCGTCGTGTCCGTGGTGATTCGCGACAGCACCTCGCCCGTCATGATGCGTTCGTAATAGGCGGGCGACATGCCGATGACGTTGTCGAACACCGCCTTGCGGATGTCCGCCACCACCCGCTCCCCCAGCCGTGTGACAAGATAGTAGCGCGTGCCGGTGCCAAGCGCGAGCAGCCCCGCGATCACCATGGCCGCGAGGAAATACTGGTCCAGCAATTGCGTGGTGCCGGTCTGGAACCCGTCCACCACGCGGCGCACGGCCAGCGGCAGCATCAGCGACACACCCGCCGTGAATACCAGCGCCACGACCGACAGGCCAAGCAGGCCCCGGTATTTCAGGACGAAAGGGGCAAGACCCCGCAATGCGCCGATCTTGCGCGACGATGCGCGGTCCTCGGAATTGGTCTGGGGTTTGCGCGCCATGGGGGTCGTGGGGTCCTCGTTCCTGTCAGTGGCTTGGGTGTAGCCCGTCGGACACCGCGCAACAAGCGCGCGGGGCGGGACATGGCGGCGCATGCGGCACGCGGTGCGGAACCGGGCGCTGAACCGGACGGGGGCGCCGGGTCAAGCCCGGCGCGCCTGCGCACCGGCGGCGGCGTCGCGCCCTGCCCGGACCCTGCGCCGCCGGGACATGCCCCCGCGGGATCGGGGCGCGCCGGGCCGCCGGACACGGAAGGCGCGTCACAAGGATCGGACTGGAACGATTGGAGCGGGTAGCGGGAATCGAACCCGCACGACTAGCTTGGAAGGCTAGGGCGCTACCATTACACCATACCCGCACTGATCCCGTCTGCTAGTCAAGGCCGCGGGCGGGGTCAAGTCCCGGCTGGCCGAAGCCGCACGCACGGCAGCCGCCCTTCCGGGATCCGACCGCTGCGAAGAACCCGCCATCGCGCCGCCATCACCCCGGCGCATGTCGTTTCTGGACGTGCCTTTCGTCGCGAGTCGCCCAAGCTGCCTAGAAAAATGGCTTGAAACCCTGTCAATTTCGCACGCGCGGCGATAGGGTCACGGCCAGCGAGGGTCGGAAAGCGACATCCGCCGCCCGGTCCCGGCTGAAAAACGACACGCGACTTGAGAGGAAAAATGTTCGAAAAAATCATGGTTCCGGTCGATCTCGCCCATGTCGGCAAGATCGAGAAGGCGCTGGGAACCGCCGCCATGCTGGCACGGCAGGACGGCGCCTCGGTGACCTATGTCGCCGTCGGCAGCGCGGCCCCGTCCGCGCTGGCACATTCACCCGCAGAGTTCGCCGAGAAGCTGGGCGACTTCGCCAAGGCGCAGGCCGACGCCCACGGCATTACGGCCGAGGCCCATGCGGTCACCAGCCACGATCCGTCGATCGATCTCGACGACACGCTGCTGCACGCGGCCAAGGACATCGGCGCGGACTGCATCGTCGTGGCGTCGCATATCCCCAACCTGGCCGATCATCTCTGGCCGTCGCACGGCGGATCGCTGGCGCGCCGGTCCGACGCATCGGTCTTCGTGGTACGCTGATCCAAGGTCGCGCCAAGGAAGAAACAGACAACAGGAGCGTTCATGACTGACGTATCTGACGACACGGGCGTCCCCGCACCGGAAGGGGAAAGCGCCATCATCGAGACCGATTACGATATCGGTCAGGACAATATCGAAGGGTCTCTCGGGCCCTTCGGTTTCGACATTCACAACCCGGTCTTCGCCATTTCCGGCCTGTCGGTGGTGGTCTTCGTGTTCTACGCGCTGGCCCTGCCCGAACAGGCCGCGGCGATCTTCGGCGAGCTGCGCCCATGGATCACCAACACGTTCGACTGGTTCTTCCTCAGCGCGGCGAACATCTTCGTGATCTTCTGCCTTGCGCTGATCGTGCTGCCCGTGGGCAAGGTGCGGCTCGGCGGGCAGGAAGCGACGCCCGACTACAGCTACCTCGGCTGGTTCGCGATGCTTTTCGCCGCCGGCATGGGCATCGGGCTGATGTTCTTCGGCGTTCTGGAACCGGCCTACTACTTCGGCACGCCCTGGGGCGACGAGCCGCTGGGCACCGTGCGGCCCTTCGACGAGGACGGCAACCTGATCGCCGCGAATGTCGCCGAAGCCCGCCGGATGGCCCTTGCGGCCACGTCCTTCCACTGGGCGCTGCACCCCTGGGCGATCTATGCCGTGGTGGCCCTCGCACTGGCACTGTTCAGCTACAACAAGGGCCTGCCGCTGTCGATCCGCTCGGCCTTCTACCCGATCCTCGGCGAACGCGTCTGGGGCTGGTGGGGCCACATGATCGACATCGTCGCGGTCTTCGCCACGCTGTTCGGGCTGGCCACGTCGCTCGGCCTCGGTGCATCGCAGGCCAACGCCGGTCTCGAATTCGTCTACGGCGTGCCCAACAACGTGTCGGTGCAGGTCCTGCTGATCACGGGGATCACCGCCGTGGCGCTGGTATCGGTGCTGCGCGGGCTCGACGGCGGGGTGAAGGTCCTGTCTGAAATCAACATGGGCCTCGCCATGCTGCTTCTGCTGTTCGTGCTGTTCACCGCGGGCGCCGCGGCGATCATGCTCGAGTTCGGCAAGGGTATCGGCGCCTATGTGCGCGAGGTCGTGCCGCTGTCGAACCCGTTCGGGCGCGAGGATGACGGGTTCCGCCAAGGCTGGACCTCGTTCTACTGGGCCTGGTGGATCAGCTGGTCGCCCTTCGTCGGCATGTTCATTGCCCGCGTGAGCCGCGGCCGCACGGTGCGCGAATTCGTCACCTGCGTGCTGGTGATCCCGAGCCTCGTGTGCATCTTCTGGATGTCCGTGTTCGGCGGCGCTGCGATCAACGACATGGTCGGCAACCCGGCCGAGTCGGCGGTCATGGCCAACGTGATCACCGAGTACAACGACTCCATCGCGCTGTTCGCGATGCTCGACGGGCTGCCGCTGGCGGGCATCACCTCGACCCTCGGGATCATCCTGGTGATCGTGTTCTTCGTGACCTCGTCGGACAGCGGGTCGCTGGTGATCGACACGATCACCGCGGGCGGCAAGGTCGATGCGCCGGTGCCCCAGCGGGTGTTCTGGTGCATCTTCGAAGGGGCCGTCGCAATCGCGCTCCTGATCGGTGGCGGCCTGACATCGCTTCAGGCGATGGTGCTGTCGACCGGGCTGCCCTTCACGATCGTGCTGCTGATCATGTGCTTCACGATCTACAAGGGCCTGAAGGCCGAACCGCACTGACCGGCCGACCGGTCACGTGATCGCGCGGACCCGGCCCGCCCCCTGCACGGGGGCGGGCCTTTTCATGGGCAAGGCGCGTGCCGGACGACTCTGCCCCGACGGCCGATCGCGCCGGGCCGATCCATTCCGCGCACATCATTTCATCGAATGCCGCGTTTTTGCGCCTATCAAACAGACCGCCCCCGCGCGACCCCCGCCACACGCCCGCTTTTTGTGCCATCGCGGTTCCGCGTGCCGGTATCGCGGCGCAGGTTTCCCATGGCCGGTTGCTGAACCGGCCGCACACACCGCCGCGCCGCATCGCGATGCGCGGCACAGGAAACGTCGAACACCGCCCGGGGCCGCCGATAGCGCCCCACCGGCCCCGCGCCGGGCAAGGCGGCAGCGCATTTGGGGACCGCACATGACTTCATTCAGGACACTTCTTGCCGGGGCCGGGCTTGCAACCACGCTGATGGCGTCGACGGCGCTCGCGCAGTCGGGCGACCCGATCAAGGTCGGCGTGCTGCATTCGCTGTCGGGCACGATGGCGATTTCCGAGACCACGCTGAAAGACGTGATGCTCATGCTCGTGGAAGAGCAGAACAAGAAGGGCGGCGTGCTGGGGCGTCCGCTGGAGGCGGTGGTCGTGGACCCGGCCTCCGACTGGCCGCTCTTTGCCGAAAAGGCCCGCGAGCTGATCGAGGGCGAGGAAGTCGATGTCGTCTTCGGCGCCTGGACCAGCGTCAGCCGCAAGTCGGTGCTGCCGGTGTTCGAGGAGTTGAACTCCATCCTGTTCTACCCCGTCCAGTACGAGGGCGAGGAAAGCCAGCGCAACGTGTTCTACACCGGTGCAGCGCCGAACCAGCAGGCGATCCCGGCGGTGGATTACCTGATGGAACAGGAAGGCGTGGAACGCTGGGTGCTGGCGGGCACCGATTACGTCTATCCGCGCACCACCAACAAGATCCTCGAAGCCTACCTGATGGACAAGGGCGTCGCGGCCGAGGACATCATGATCAACTACACGCCGTTCAGCCATTCCGACTGGCAGACGATCGTGTCCGACATCAAGACCTTCGGCTCCGCGGGCAAGAAGACCGCCGTGGTCAGCACGATCAACGGCGACGCCAACGTGCCGTTCTACAAGGAACTCGGCAACCAGGGCATCGCCGCCACGGACATCCCCGTCGTCGCCTTCTCGGTCGGCGAAGAGGAACTCGCGGGGCTCGATACCGCGCCGCTGGTCGGCCACCTCGCGGCATGGAACTATTTCATGTCGGTGGACACGCCGGAAAACGACGCATTCATCAACACGTGGCTCGATTTCATCGGCGACGAGGATCGCGTGACCAACGACCCGATGGAAGCCCATTACATCGGCTTCAACATGTGGGTGCAAGCTGTTGAAAAGGCAGGCACGACCGATGCCGACGCGGTGATCGACAGCATCATCGGCGTGCAGGTGCCGAACCTGACCGGCGGCATGTCGGAAATGCTGCCGAACCACCACATCACGAAGCCCGTGCTGGTGGGCGAGATCCAGGATGACGGCCAGTTTTCGGTCGTGTGGGAAACCGACGGGCTGGTGCCCGGCGACGCATGGTCCGACTTCCTGCCCGAAAGCGCGAACCTGATCGCCGACTGGACCGATCCGATCAATTGCGGGAACTGGAACACCGTCACCGAAAGCTGCGGCGGCGTGACCAACTGATCCTGCGCCTATCTGGTGCGGCCGCCCCTCGCTGCGGCCGCACCGCGTTGCCCGCGGTCACGCGGGTTCCCCTTGTCCGGATCATACCATGACGCGTCTGCGCCGGTGGCTTGCCGTCACCCTTCTTCTCCTGTTTCCGATCTCCGCCGCGGCGCAAACCCCGGTCGATGGCGATTTCGCGGCGCTGGTGGGCGCCCTGCCCGACGCGAGTTTCGCCGAGGTCGAAGCGCTCGTCGGGCGCATCGCCGCAACCAATGACGACCGCGCCATCGACGTGCTGGAGGCGCTGGCCGAGGGCGACCTGCACACGCTCGATTCCAACGCCGCCGTGGTGATCGTGCGCGACGTGGGCGGCGACGACCACGCCTTCGACGCGCTGACCGGCGAAAGCTACGGTGAAATTCCCCGGCGCGGGTCGTCGGCCATCCGCGTCAACAATTCCCTGCGCCGGGCGGTGGCCGCGGCGGTCGGCACGCTCACCCTGCGCCACCCCGACCCGGCCCGCAGGCTGGAGGCCGCGCAGGCGGCGTTCGACGCGCCCGACCCGGCGCAGGCCGACGCGCTCGCGGCAGCGCTGGACGCCGAACAGGACGCAGCCGTTCGCCAGGCCCTGTCCGAGGCGGTGGCCCGCGCCGTCCTTCAGGACGACGCTGCAACCGTTCCGGACCGCCGTGCCGCCATCGACGTGATCGCCGCCCGCCGCGACGGGGTCGCCCTTGGCGTGCTCACGCCGCTGGTGCAATCGCCCGACACCGAGATCGCCGAGGCCGCGGGCGCCGCGGTCGAACGGATCGAACGCGCCCGGCAGATGTGGAACATGGCCCAGAACGTCTGGTTCGGCCTGTCGCTCGGATCGGTGCTGCTGCTGGCGGCCATCGGGCTTGCCATCACCTTCGGCGTGATGGGCGTCATCAACATGGCCCATGGCGAGTTGGTCATGCTGGGCGCCTACACGACCTTCTTCGTGCAGAACATCATCCGCACGTCCTTTCCGGGCCTGTTCGACTGGTCGCTGCTGATCGCGGCGCCGCTCGCGTTTCTTGTGGCAGGGGCCGTCGGCGTGGCCATCGAACGGGGCTGCGTGCGGTTCCTCTATGGCCGCCCGCTGGAAACGCTGCTGGCCACCTGGGGCGTCAGCCTGATCCTGCAACAGACCGTGCGGTCGATCTTCGGCCCCAACAACCGCGAGGTCGGCAACCCGTCCTGGATGTCCGGCGCCTTCGAGATCGGCCAGATGACGATCACCTACAACCGGCTTTGGATCCTCGTCTTCGCGCTCGCGGTTTTCGCGGTGCTGCTGATCGTCATGCGGCGCACGCCCATCGGGCTGCAGATGCGCGCGGTCACGCAGAACCGGGCGATGGCCGCGAACATGGGCATCCGCACCGGATGGGTCGATGCGATGACATTCGGGCTGGGCGCGGGCATCGCCGGGCTCGCCGGCGTGGCGCTCAGCCAGATCGACAACGTTTCGCCCAATCTCGGGCAAAGCTACATCGTGGACAGCTTCATGGTCGTGGTCTTCGGCGGCGCGGGCAACCTCTGGGGCACGCTTGCGGGCGCCTTCAGCATCGGCATCGCCAACAAGTTCCTCGAACCCTACGCGGGCGCGGTGCTGGCCAAGATCGTCGTGCTGGTGGCGATCATCCTCTTCATCCAGAAACGACCCCGCGGGCTTTTCGCGGTCAAGGGGCGCGCGGTCGATGCGTGACATGACCCGGACCCCGGACCCCGCCTGCCCCCTGTTGCAAAGGACCGCGCCATGACCGCGCTCATCGACCGCCGCATGGGCATCTTCCTCGCGGGGCTCTTCGTGCTGACCGTGGCAATCCCGCTCGGCAATCTCGCCTTCACCGACCGGTTCGTGCCCTCCTATGTGGTGTCGCTGTTCGGGAAGTACCTGTGCTACGCGCTGCTCGCCGTCGCGCTGGACCTCGTCTGGGGCTATTGCGGGATCCTGTCGCTAGGCCACGGGGCCTTCTTCGCGCTCGGCGGCTACGCCATGGGCATGCACCTGATGCGCGAGATCGGCGACCGCGGCGTCTATGGCAACCCGCTCCTGCCCGATTTCATGGTGTTCCTGAACTACGACGCCCTGCCTTGGTACTGGCTTGGCTTCGACATGTTCTGGTTCGCCTGCATCATGGTGCTGCTCGCCCCCGGCGCGCTCGCCTTCGTCTTCGGCTGGTTCGCCTTCCGCAGCCGGGTCACCGGCGTCTACCTGTCGATCATCACGCAGGCGATGACCTATGCGCTCATGCTTGCCTTTTTCCGCAACGAGATGGGCTTTGGCGGCAATAACGGGCTGACCGACTTCAAGGACGTGCTCGGCTTCAACCTCCAGTCCGACGCCACGCGCGCGGGTCTGTTCGTGCTCTCGGCGATCGCCCTTGCCGCCGGGCTGCTGATCGCCAAGGCCATCACCAACTCCAAGCTGGGCAAGGTGCTGATCGCCGTGCGCGACGCCGAAAGCCGCACGCGCTTCATCGGCTACCGGGTGGAGCACTACAAGCTCTTCGTCTTCGTCGTCTCCGCCATGATGGCGGGCGTCGCGGGCGCGCTCTACACGCCGCAGGTCGGCATCATCAACCCGGGCGAATTCAGCCCCGCCAACTCCATCGGCATCGTGATCTGGGTGGCGCTCGGCGGGCGCGGCACGCTCGTGGGTGCGGCCATGGGCGCGATCATCGTCGGCGCCGCGCAGACACTCCTGACAGGCTGGTTCCCCGAGATATGGATCTTCGTGCTGGGTGCGCTCTTCATCTTCGTCACGATCTTCATGCCGCAGGGCGTGCTGGGCGTTATCGAAAACACCCTGCGCCGCCGCCCTGCCGCCCGCGACCTGACAACGGCACGAGAGGCCAAGGCATGAGCATCCAGCTGGCCCTCGACGGCGTGAACCGCAGCTTCGACGGGTTCAAGGCGATCAACAACCTGTCGCTCACGGTCGAAAAGGGCGAATTGCGCGCGGTGATCGGCCCCAATGGTGCCGGCAAGACCACGATGATGGACATCATCACCGGCAAGACCCGCCCCGACACCGGCGACGTGCTGTGGAACCAGCATATCGACCTGACCCGGCTGGACGAGGCCGGGACCGCCCGGCTCGGCATCGGGCGCAAGTTCCAGAAACCCACCGTGTTCGAAACCCAGAGCGTCGAGGACAACATCGCGCTCGCGCTGAAGGACGACCGCTCCGTCTGGGCCACGCTCTTCCACCGCCGCAGCGACGCGGATACCGCCCGCATCACCGAACTGCTCGATCTCGTGAAGCTCACCGACGCGCGCGATGCCATGGCGGGCGATCTCAGCCACGGTCAGAAGCAATGGCTGGAAATCGGCATGCTGCTCGCGCAGGACCCGGAACTGCTGCTGGTGGACGAACCCGCCGCGGGCATGACCGATGCCGAAACCATGCGCACCGCCGAACTGCTGCGCGGCATCGCGGGCAAGCACACGGTCGTGGTGGTCGAGCATGACATGGATTTCGTCCGCGCCCTGAACTGCCGGGTCACGGTGCTGCACCAGGGCCACGTGCTGGCCGAAGGCTCGCTCGACCATGTCTCGGCGAACCCCCAGGTGATCGAGGTCTATCTTGGCCGCTGACGCGCACACGGTCGGACCGTGCGCCGCTTGCGCGGGCGGGCGTCTCCGGCGGGGATATTTCCGGACAGAGGATGGGGTCGCCGATGCTCAGCGTTGAACATGTGGATGTGCATTACGGGGCGGCGCAGGCCCTGCGCGACGTGTCGCTGACCGCCGAAATCGGGCAGGTCACCGCCGTGCTGGGCCGCAACGGCGTGGGCAAGACGACGCTCCTGCGCGCCGTGGTCGGGCGCAACCCGGTCTCCGCCGGGCGGATCGCCTGGGACGGCACCGACCTCGCGCGCCTGCGCGGCGACGCCCGCGCCCGCGCGGGGGTCGCCTCCGTGCCGCAGGGGCGCGAGATCTTCCCGCTCCTGACCGTGCGCGAGAACCTGGAAACCGGCTTCGCCGTCCTGCCCCGCGCCGAACGGCGCATCCCGGACGAGGTGTTCACCCTCTTCCCGGTCCTGCGCGACATGATGGGGCGGCGGGGCGGCGACCTGTCCGGCGGCCAGCAGCAGCAGCTCGCCATCGGCCGCGCGCTGGTGATGAAGCCGCGGCTTCTGGTGCTGGACGAACCGACCGAAGGCATCCAGCCCTCGATCATCCAGGATATCGGCCGCGCCATCCGCTACCTGCGTGACCGGGGTGACATGGCCATCGTGCTGGTGGAGCAGTATTTCGACTTCGCCCGCGACCTGTGCGACACGTTCCACGTGATGGACCGGGGCCAGATCGTCAAATCCGGCACCCGCGCGGACATGAACGAGACAGAGGTGCGCGGCCTGCTCACCGTGTGACCCGCCTCGCCACGCGCGGCGGGACCCGCGGCCGCCCGGCACGGGCGGGCGTGGGGACATGACTTCACGCCGCAGGCGTGTCCGCGTGACAAGTGACGGGCGGCGCGCGCCGCGCGTCAGTATTTCTGCGGCACGTAGAGCTCCGGCGGCAGCACCGCGCGCTCGTATTCCTTGTTGTAGACGCGCTCGGGCAGCGTGACCTCCTCGTGCGGCACGGGCCCATAGGGGATCTGCCCCAGCAGGTGGTCGATGCAGTTCAGCCGCGCCCGCTTCTTGTCGTTGCCTTCCACGATGTACCACGGCGCCTCGGGGATGTTCGTGCGCGCGAAGGTCTCTTCCTTGGCCTTGGTGTACTGCTCCCAGCGCACCCGGCTCTGCAGGTCCATGGGCGACAGCTTCCACTGCTTCAGCGGGTCGTGGATGCGCATCAGGAACCGCAACTGCTGTTCCTCGTCGGTGATCGAGAACCAGTACTTGATGACCCGGATCCCCGACCGCACCAGCATCCGCTCGAACTCCGGCACGTCGTGGAAGAACTGTTCCACCTGATCGTCCGTGGCGAAGCCCATGACCTTCTCCACGCCCGACCGGTTGTACCAGGACCGGTCGAACAGCACCATCTCGCCGCCCGCGGGCAGATGCGGCACGTAGCGCTGAAAATACCACTGGGACTTCTCGCGCTCCGATGGCGCAGGCAGCGCCACGACACGGGCCACGCGCGGGTTCAGCCGCTGGGTGATGCGCTTGATGACACCGCCCTTGCCCGCGCTGTCGCGCCCCTCGAAGATCACGACGATCTTCTCGCCCGTGTATTGCAGCCAGTCCTGAACCTTGATCAATTCGGCCTGCAACGCCAGCAGCTTGCGGAAGTAATCCTTCCGCTCCAGGCTCGGCGGGTGCGCCTTTTCATAGATCCGCCGGATCTCCATGGACAGCGCGGGTTCCGACAGTTCCAGCTCGTAATCCTCGTCGAGCGTGTCGGCCAGTTCCGCCTCCAGCCAATCCATCCCGCGGTCGTCGTCGTTCTGCATGTCATCGGCCATGGCGCGTCTCCGTCCTGTCATCCCGTCCGTCGAGACCTAGCGCGGCATGGTGACGGTTTTGCGATGCCCCGTCGCCGCAGGGCCGCACCGTCCCGGCCGCGGCCGCCGCGGCGCAGTGCTGGGCCCCGCTCAGCCGGTCTTCCAGTCGAAGAACCCCGGCCCCGCGCGGTCCAGCAAACCCGCCGCCAGCGCGCGGCCCATCTCGGCGCCGTCCTCGATCGGTCCGCTCACGCGGTCGGCCAGCGCCTCGGACCCATCGGTGCGCAGGATCTCGCCGCGCAGGTGCAGCGTGCCGCCGTCCAGTTCCGCCAGCCCCGCGATGGGCGTCTCACAGGACCCGTCGAGCCGTGCAAGGAACGCACGCTCCGCCGCCAGCCGCTGCCCGGTCACGTGGTCATGGATCGCCGCCAGCATGTCGCCCGCGCGATGGTCGTCCGCGCGCCGTTCGATCCCGATGGCGCCTTGCGCCACCGCGGGCAGCATGTCGTCGGGGTCGATCGCGCCGCGCGCGACCTCGGTCATGCCCAGCCGCCGCAGCCCCGCCATGGCGAGGAACGTCGCCACCGCCACGCCGTCCGCCAGCTTCTTCATCCGGGTCTGCACGTTGCCCCGGAACTCCACCAGTTGCAGGTCGGGCCGCCGATGCGCCAGTTGCGCGCGCCGCCGCAGGCTCGACGAGCCGACCACGGCGCCTTCGGGCAGGGCCGCGATCCCGTCCGCGTGCAGCGACACGAAGGCATCGCGCACGTCCTCCCGCGGCAGGTAGCAATCCAGCACCAGCCCCTCGGGTTGCAGCGTCGGCATGTCCTTCATGGAATGCACGGCGATGTCGATCCCGCCCGCCAGCATCGCGTCCTCGATCTCGCGGGTGAACAGGCCCTTGCCGCCGATCTCCTTCAGGGGGCGGTCCAGAACCCGGTCGCCCGTGGTCTTGATCACGACCACCTCGAACGCCTCCGGCGGCAGGTCGAAGGCGGCGGCCAGCCTGTCGCGCGTCTCGTGCGCCTGCGCGAGCGCCAGGGGCGATCCGCGTGTGCCGATCTTGAGGGGTTGGGCGGGGCTTGGCAGGGTCAGCGTCATGGCCCCGGCGTAGCCCTGTCATTTTGGATTGACAACATGAAACCGCGCGACGCGTTGACATTGCCGCGCCCGTGTCGGACCACAACCCCAGATCAAGCGCGAGGATGACATGGCGGAACAGAAGACACTCCTGCGGGCACTGGCCGGCGAAACGCTCGACGTGCCGCCGGTGTGGATGATGCGGCAGGCCGGGCGCTACCTGCCGGAATACAAGGCAACGCGCGCGCAGGCCGGGGATTTCCTGTCGCTGTGCTACAACCCGGACCTCGCCGCCGAGGTCACACTGCAACCGATCCGCCGCTACGGCTTCGACGCCGCGATCCTGTTCGCCGACATCCTCCTGATCCCCGACGCGCTGGGGGCCGACCTGTGGTTCGTCACCGGCGAAGGCCCGCGCCTGTCCACCACCACCACCGACAGCGATTTCGGCAAGCTCAAGCACGCCGCCGACATCCACGACCATCTCGCCCCGGTATACGAGACGATCCGCATCCTACGCCGCGAGCTGCCCGAAGAGACGACGCTGATCGGCTTCGCGGGCGCGCCATGGACCGTCGCCACCTACATGATCGCGGGGCAAGGCACGCCGGACCAGGCCCCCGCCCATGCGCTGAAGGCCGAGAACCGCGCGCTCTTCAACGCTCTGATCGGGCGGCTGACCAACGCCACGATCGAATACCTGTCGGCGCAGATCGACGCGGGCGCCGAGGTCGTGAAGATCTTCGACAGCTGGGCCGGATCATTGAAGGACGACGATTTCCGCGACTACGCGCTCGAACCCGCGCGCCAGATCATCGCAGCACTCAAGGATCGCCACCCCGGCATCCCCGTCATCGCCTTCCCGCGCGAGGCGGGGGACCACTACATCGGCTTCCACGCGGCGACCGGCGCGGATTGCGTGGCACTCGACAATTCCGTGGACGCCGACTGGGCCGCCGCCAACGTGCAGAAGGACGGCTGCGTGCAGGGCAACATGGCGCCCGGCCACATGGTCACGGGCGGACAGGCGCTGGTGGACGAGGTGCGCCGCATCCGCAAGGCTTTCGCGGGCGGGCCGCACATCTTCAACCTCGGCCACGGGATCACCCCCGATGCCGACCCCGAGAACGTGGCCCTGATGGTCGAGACTTTGCGCGAGGGGCAAGCGGGCGGCTGAACCGCGGCCCGGCAACCGCGCGCGGGCGGACAGGCCGGTCAGGGCCGCGAGACCCAGCCAGCCCGGGGGGCTCCCGCCCGTCTTCGCCACGGCTGCGCCGCGTCTCATCCCGTTGGGCTTGGCCGCGCGGTCGCGCGGCGCTCGGGCGGCTGCGAGCGATGCCTACCGGGCGCGCGCGCCGCTCACCCGGCGGGCGTCTCGTCGTCCACCCAGTGGCGCTTCATCAGCCCCGACTGTGCGATGAAGAAGGCGAACATCGCCGCCATCTGCCCGAATGTGTCCCACGCGACATAGACATCCGTCGAGAAGCTGCGCCAGATCACCTCGTTCGCCCCCGCCATCAGTGCAAGGAACACCGCCAGCCGCCGCGTCAGCGCCATCCAGCCCGCATGGGTCAGCGGCACCGCGCCATCGAGCACGAATTCCAGCCACGACTGCCCCCGCGCGATCCCGATCCACAACAGCCCCGAGAAGATGCCGAACACGATCGTCGACTTCATCTTGAAGAACCGCTCGTCGTTGAGCCACACTGTGAGCCCCCCGAACACCACCACCATCACCAGCGTCATGATCTGGATGCGCGACACCCGCCCCGTCAGCTTCCACAGCGCCGCGTTCGACGCCAGCAGCACGGGGATGAACGCCGCCGTGATGATCACGAACCCTTCATAGTCGCGCCCGCCCAGGGTCACGACCTCCTCGCGCAGCCAGATGTATCCGGCCACGAAGGCCAGCACCGGCCCCAGTTCCAGCACCTGTTTCAACACCGCGTTGCGCGTCTCGGTCATGGCTCGCTCCCCCTGTCTGCCGCGGGACCTAGCCCATCCCGCAGGCCCCCGCCAGCCCCGGCGCCATCCCGCCGATCCCGCGAATCTCGCCCGAACGGCACAGCCGTGACTTGCGATCCCGCAAGCCGCGCTCGCCTGAACCAAGGGAAAGCCTATTTTTTGCGCAAACTTTTCAACCCATCCGAGAAGTACACAATCTTAACGGGCGCGCCCGCGTTTTCTTAACCATTTTGCAGCGAAAGCTTTTGGCCCGGACCAGTCCCGAGGTTAATCAAATTCACGCAGACCCTTCCACAGTTTGCCTTGCAAAGGTATTTCACGATGCGACATCTCCTCCGCTCCACATTGATCGGTGCCGCCCTGCTCGCACCGGTCGGCGCGTTCGCCGCGGTCCTCGATTTCGACGCGCTCGACGCTTCGGCGAGCCAGACGATCGCGCTGCCCTCCTTCTCCGAGGACGGCTACACCTTCGACCTGTTCTTCACCGGTGGCAGCCTCGGCCCGGCGATCTTCGACACGACCTGTGTCGGCTACACCGCCAACTGCAACGGCGACGAAGACCTTGTGCCCGCGGTGCAGGGCGAAAACGGCGTCGGCGGCAACGTGATGATCCTCCAAAGCACCTCCGGTGCCACGCCGAACGACTTCGCCGGCGGCGGGACGATCGAGTTCCGGCTCACCTCCGGCCCGTCCTTCTTCCTCACCGGGTTCTCCGGGGTGGACGAACAGCCGATCACGGCCTTCGACACGGACGGGGTGACCGTGCTTGGCGTGATCGACCTGCCGAACGACAGCGACACGGGCATCGCCACGTTCAAGTCGTCGCGCATCGACGTGGGCGAATCGTTCTTCATCACCTTCACCGGATCGGGCGGCATCGACTCGCTCGTGGTCGCACCCGTGCCCGTGCCCGCGGCCCTGCCCCTGTCGCTTGCCGCCCTCGGCGCGCTCGGCTGGGTCCGTCGCCGTCGCGGCTGACCCGTCGGCCCGTCCGGGGCCATGCCAGCACAACCGGCGACCGGCATCCCCGACAGGGTGCCGGTCGTTTCCCTTTCGGGGAGGCCGCCACCGCGCGCCTTGAGCCGCCAACACGCCACCGCTACGGTCACCGGCAGGTGAACGACAGGACAGGCCCACGTGCGTGAGATCATGGACACCGCAGCAGCGGCCCTCGCACGGGCGTTGCCCGCCACGCCCACCGGCTGGTTCATCACGGCGGTCACCTGCGCCGCAATTGCAGCCCTCGCTTCGCTGCTCTGGACGAGAGTGCGCCGCAAATGGCTCGCGCGCGCCTCTCGAACGCTTGGCGGGCGGTTCTCAGGGTTCATGTCGGCCTATTACCTGCGTCTGTTTCTCCCCATCGCTGCCATCGCCATCGCCTGGGCCTTTCTCGCCTATCTTTGGAAACTCCCCGGCCTGATCGGCGGGGTGCTCGACCTGCTCGACACCGGCATCGACGCCGCCCGCGACGGCGCCCCCACCGCCACCGACGACATCCGCAGCCTCGCCTATGCCTTCGCAGCGCTGGCCGGTGCGCTGACCATATTCGCGACGATTCCCTTCCAACTGGTGAAGGTCTGGACAAACGAACGCCAGACCCGCACCGCCGAGGAGAACCTGACCACCGACCTCATCAACAAGGCGGTGGAGGGGCTGGGCGCGCAGAAGGAGGTAAGTCGCTTGGGTCGGCCGATAACAATTTCTTTCACCCCGCCGCCCGGCACAGACTCGGAGTACGAAGAGCGCAACGAGATCGAGTGGCTCGGCCACCCGGTTCAGCTTGAACGGAACCAGTCGCTGCTTGAAACAGAGGATTGGCAGGTCTTTACAGAGACCCTCCCCAACATCGAGGTACGGCTCGGCGCTATCTACGCGCTCGAACGCATCGCGCAGGACAGCCCCCGCGACCATATCCGCGTGATGGAGATCCTCTGCGCCTACCTGCGCGAAAACGCCCCCGCGCGCGACGCCCGCCGCCACGATCTCGGCCCATGGCCAGTCTTAGCCGTTTTTCCAAACAAGGACGACTTTTCGAAACACTTCGAGGAAGAGGAGCAATGGACAATTCGCCTTGAAAATTGGCTCAAAATCCTTCGCTCTGACCATCCGCCGCGTGCAGACATTCAGGCCGCGATCACCGTGATCGGCCGCCGAAGCCCCGCCCAGATCGCGCTGGAACAAACCCCGAAAGACGACGGCACCCACACCTACCGGCTCGACCTGCGCAAGGTGAACCTGCAAGTGGCCGACCTATCAAAGCTCAATCTAGGGAATGCGCGGTTTGACGAGTCGCACCTTGAAGGAGCGAACTCATTCGAGACGCAATTTGACGGAGCAGTCTTCGACCGGGCGCATCTGAACGGCACACTTTTCGGCACAGCGTCTTTGGTCCGCGCTAGCTTTGTCCAAGCTCAACTGGAGCGGGTACCCTTCATCAACGCTCGGTTAGAAGGAGCGATCCTCGGTAAAGCGCACATGGAGGGGTCCTCCCTCGCCCAGTCGCACATGCAAGGAGTTTGGCTTCTCGACGTCCATCTATCCCAAACAACAGACTTGACACCGGTTACTCTGCGGGGTTCGGGCCTAAAAAATGTGAACCTTGCTGACGCCGCGACAAATGCAGAAATACTTCCCCGCCTCCTTTCTGAAGCTTTCGGCGATGCCTCCGTCGCCCTGCCCGAGGGCCTGAAAGCCGGCGACCCGCCGCTGGACCACTGGTCCACCGAAAAGCTCAACTGGCCCGATTTTCGCACCGCATGGCGCGCCCATCAGCGCGCCATCGGGTATGTGCCGCCCGACTGATCCGCGCGGCGGCGGTGCGGGGCGCGTAAGCCGCCTGCGGGGAAAGGAGTCATATGAAAGTCATATGCGATTCATATGGGATTCCGACACGCCGATTCCGGCCTTTTCCCGCCCGCCCCGATCGGCCATAACCCCGCCCAACGCCACGCCTTGGACCAGAGGGACCCTCCATGCACGACATCCGCCTGATCCGCGACGACCCCGCCGGCTTCGACGTAGCCATGGCACGCCGGGGCCTGAAAGGCTTTTCCGATCAGGTACTTGACCTCGACACCACCCGCCGCAACGCGATCTCGGCGGCCGAGGCGGCACTCGCCGACCGCAACGCCGCCTCCAAACAGGTCGGCGCCGCCAAGGCCGCCGGGAATGACGAAGAATTCCAAAGGCTTAGGGATCTCGTGTCAACCAAGAAGGCCGAGATCGCGGACCTGGAGGCCGAGGCGAAAGAGGCCGACGAAGCGCTCCGTAACCTCTTGATGACGCTGCCGAATATACTGTCGGCGAATGTCCCCGACGGCCCCGACGAGTCCGCCAATGTCGAACTCCGCCGCTGGGGCACCCCGCGCGACTTCGATTTCCAGCCAAAGGAACACTTTGAAATCAAGGCCGTAGAGCCCGGAATGGATTTCGAGGTCGCCGCCAAACTCTCCGGCGCGCGCTTCGTCGTGCTGTCCGGTGCCGTCGCTCGCCTGCACCGCGCACTGGCCCAGTTCATGCTGGATACACACATTGATATAAATGGCTTGACCGAAACATGGACCCCGGTCCTCGTGCTCGAAGACATGCTTTATGGCACCGGCCAACTGCCCAAATTCGGCGAAGACAGCTACCAGACCCGCGAAGGCTGGTGGCTCGTCCCCACCGCAGAGGTGACATTGACGAACATCGTCAACGGTCTGATCATAGAGGAAAATTATCTCCCGCGCCGCTATGTCGCGCACACCCAGTGCTTCCGCTCCGAAGCCGGATCGGCAGGCCGCGACACCCGCGGGATGCTCCGCCAGCACCAGTTCGAAAAGGTCGAGATGGTGTCGATTACCCATCCCGATCAATCGGTTAGCGAACAGGCGCGGATGACCGACATCGCCGAGGATATCCTGCGACGGCTCGATCTGCCCTACCGCACCATGGTGCTGTGCGCCGGCGACACCGGTTTCGGCGCCACCCGCACCCACGATATCGAGGTCTGGCTGCCCGGCCAGAACGCCTACCGCGAGATCAGTTCCGTCTCCAACTGCGGCGATTTCCAGGCCCGCCGCATGAATGCCCGCTTCCGCCCCGAGGGTGGCGGAAAACCCGAGTTCGTCCATACACTTAACGGCTCCGGGCTGGCGGTCGGGCGGACCCTGATCGCGGTGCTCGAAAACGGCCAGCAGGCCGATGGCAGCGTCGCGATCCCCACCGCGCTCCACCCGTATCTGGCCGGAAAGACGGTGATTTCCGCGGACGGCCAACTGGCCTGATCGAAACTTCACGGGGCCGTCACGGCCCCGTCAACTCGGCGTTACATTGCGCGCGCCATCTCCTGCCACATCTGACAGGAGTCCACGATGCGTTGCATGATTTCCGCCCTCGCCCTTGCCGCCATGGCCGCGCCCGTGCTTGCCGACACCGTAACGGTCGGCCCGCGCCCCGCCTTCCTCATCGACCTGCTGGAGGACGGCGCGCTGAAGGATCAACTGGCCGCCTGCGCCGACCAGCCCGTGCGTCGGACCGATTTCTCCATCGCCCATCGCGGCGCGCCGCTGATGTTCCCAGAGCATACCGCCGAAGCCTACATGGCCGCCCATCGCATGGGCGCAGGCATCCAGGAATGCGACGTGACCTTCACCGAGGATCTCGAACTGGTCTGCCGCCACGCGCAGAACGACCTGCACACAACGACGAACATCCTTGCGACCGAGCTTGCCTCCACCTGTGTCACGCCGTTCACACCGGCATCGGGTGATACACAGGCAGCCGCCGAGTGCCGCACATCCGAGCTGACGCTGGCCGAGTTCCGCACGCTGACGCCCAAGATGGACGCGGCCAACACCGCGGCGACAACGGTTGAAGACTACCTCGACGGCACGGCGCCCTTCCGCACCGACCTCTATTCCGCTGAAACCCCGACGATCCTGACCCACGCCGAATTCGTCGAGATGTTCAAGGACCTTGGCGTCAAGTTCACGCCGGAACTGAAATCCGCATCGGTCGACATGCCGTTCAACGGCTTCAGCCAGGAAGACTACGCGCAAAAGCTGGTGGACGAATACAAGGCCGCAGGCGTGCCCGCGTCGGACGTGTTCCTGCAGTCCTTCGACCTGTCGGACGTGATCTACTGGATCGAGAACGAACCGGAATTCGGCGCGCAGGCGGTCTATCTCGACGACCGCTACGAGGCGTCGGACGAGGACGAGGGCCCGATCGACCCGATGGACGCGTCGACCTTCAAGCCCACGATGCAGGAATTGGCGGATATGGGCGTGAACTACATCGCCCCGCCGCTGTGGATGATGGTCACGGCACGGGACGGCGAAATCGTGCCCAGCGTCTACACCGAAGAAGCGCAGGCGGCCGGTCTGAACCTTGTCGCGTGGACGCTGGAACGCTCTGGCCCGCTGACGACGGGTGGCGGCTGGTATTACCAGTCGATCAACGACATTACCGATAGCGAAGCCGACGCGCTGAACCTGCTGCACGTGCTGGCGCAGGACGTGGGCGTCGTGGGCGTGTTCTCGGACTGGCCCGCCACGGTGAGCTACTACGCAAGCTGCATGGGTCTCGACTGATCCACGCCAATGGATGTTGAGCGACCGGCGCGGGGGGAAACCCTCGCGCCGTTTGCCGTCAATCGGGCCGGCGCCCTTCGAGATGCTTGCGCAGCCGCGACGGCCCGGCCTTCTTGCGGTCCTTGTAGGGGTTCTGGTCCCCCTGCCCGCGGAAGGTCAGCCGGATCGGCGTGCCCGGCATGTCGAAATCGGCCCGCAAGCCGTTGACGAGATACCGCTTGTAGCTGTCGTTCAGCTTGTCGGGTGCGGAGCACATCACCACGAACCCCGGCGGGCGCGTCTTCACCTGCGTCATGTAGCGCAGCTTGATCCGGCGGCCTGCTGGCGCAGGCGGCGGGTGCGCCTCCAGCATGCCGGACAGCCACTGGTTCAGCTTGGCGGTGGTGATGCGCCGGTTCCACACCTCGTGTGCTTTCAGCACCGCGGCCCGCAACCGGTCGAGTCCCCTTCCCGTCTTGGCCGACACCGTCACCAGCGGCGCACCGGACAGTTGCGGCAACAGGCGCGCGAATTCTTCCTTCAGTTCGGCCAGCCGGGCCTGCCGGTCGTCCTCCATATCCCATTTGTTGACCGCGATCACGACCGCGCGCCCCTCCCGCTCGGCCAGATCGGCGATGCGCAGGTCCTGCTGCTCGAACGGGATCGCGGCGTCGAGCAGCACAACCACGACCTCGGCGAACTTGACCGCGCGCAGCCCGTCGGACACCGACAGCTTTTCGAGCTTGTCCTGCACCTTGGCCTTCTTGCGCATCCCCGCCGTGTCGAAGGCGCGCACCGGGCGGCCGTCCCAGTCCATGGTGACGGAAATGCTGTCGCGGGTGATCCCGGCCTCGGGGCCGGTCAGCATCCGGTCTTCGCCCAGAAGGGCGTTGATGAGCGTTGACTTGCCCGCGTTGGGCCGACCGACAATGGCGATCTGCAAGGGCTTGTCGGGCGCGTCCTCGGCGATCTCGCCATCCTCGACCGCCAGTTCGGTCGCGGGGGCATCGGCGCGTGCGCGCTCTTCGAACTCCTCGGCGACTGGGCGCAGGACGGCCATCAGGTCGCCCATACCCTCGCCATGTTCGGCGGACAGGCGCAACGGTTCGCCAAGGCCCAGCCCATACGCCTCCAGCACCCCGGCTTCGGCGGCGTTGCCCTCGGCCTTGTTCGCGGCCAGGATCACGCGCGCGGCGCGGCGGCGCAGGATGTCGGCAAACACCTCGTCCGTCGGCGTGACTCCCGTGCGCGCGTCCACGACGAACAGGCACACATCGGCCATGTCCACCGCGCGCTCGGTCAGGCGCCGCATCCGGCCTTGCAGGCTGTCGTCGGTCACGTCTTCCAGACCCGCGGTGTCGATGACGGTAAAGCGCAGGTCGGCCAGCTTCGCCTCGCCTTCGCGCAGGTCGCGGGTCACGCCGGGCTGGTCATCGACCAGCGCAAGCCGCCGCCCGACGAGGCGGTTGAACAGCGTGGACTTGCCCACGTTGGGGCGGCCGACAATGGCGAGGGTGAACATGGGACGCGGGTTCCTGACGGTGACGAAGCGCAGCCCCTACACCATCGCGCGCCTAACGGAAAGCATGCAACTGGCCGTTTTCCGTCAGCACGTAGAGCACGCCGCGCGCCACGACCGGCCCGGCGGTCGCGGGCGCACCCAGATCGGTCTGGCGCAGCGCGGCGCCTGAACGCGGGTCGAATTCGCGCATCAGCCCGTCCGAGGACACGACGATCAGCCGCCCCCCCGCAAGCACGGGCCCGAAATGGGCATAGCTTTCGCGCCGCCGGCGGACCCGTTCTTCCGGAAATAGCGGCAGGGTGCCGGACCACACCACGCTGCCGTCGTCGGCACGCAGGCGCACAAGCTCCGACTGGTCGGACACCGCGAAGATAGCGCCGCCGACCGGGATGACTTGGCTCACCGCACCTTCGGACGCGGTCCAGCGCCGTTCGCCGGTGGCAAGATCCAGCGCCGCGATCCGTCCCGTGGGCGTGCCCACATACACGGTGTCGCCCGCCACGACCGGGTCGGCCGTGATGTCGGATACCCGCGCATAGGCCGCGCCGGGCCGCGCGCCCGCCAGGGTCGTCGCCCAGAGCCGCACACCGCTGAGCCGCAGGGTGGCGATCACGTCCCCCGAGCCGAAGGGAAAGATGGCCGTGCGCCCGGACACCGCGGGCGCAGGCCCTGCATTGGTGAAGGTCCCGCTTTCCCCGGCATTCAGCCGCCACAGCACGCGGCCCGTACCGGTATCGATGGCAAGCGCCTCCGCCCCGCGGGTCGTCACGTAGACGAGATCGCCGGCCACCGTCGGCGGCCCGGACGGGACCGCGCCAAGGGCCTGCTGCCAGATCTCGGCGCCGCTCGTGGCATCAAGCACATGCAACCGCCCGTATCCCGTGGCGATGAACAGCCGCCCATCTGCGACGGCAAGGCCCCCGCCCGCGGCTTCTCCCGCCCGTTCCGTGGCGGGTGTCAGGTCACGGCGCCAGAGGACAGACCCGTCGGCGCTGGTCGCCTGCACTTCGGAAAAGGCGCTCAGCGTGAAGACGCGCCCACCATCGACGACGGGGGCGGCGGTGCTGCGCACGCGGCGGGTGGCTGGGGTGCCGATCTCGACGCTCCAGGCGCGGGACAAGTTGGACCCCAGCGCGGGATGCACGGTCAAATGCGCGGGATTGCCGCCGACATGTGTCCAGTCCGCGTTGCTGCGCGGCGCGGGCAGCGAAAGGGCGGCGGGTTCGCCTGTCACGACATAGGGGCGTGTCGGGACCCGCGTCGGCGGCTGCGGCGGTTCTTCCGGGACGGGCGCATCCGGATCGAAGGCCTCCACCGCCTCCGCTGCCTCGCGCGGGCCGAAGCGTTCGCCGGGCAGGATTTCCTCGGGCGGAGCACAGGCCGAAAGCCCGAGCGCCAGCAACATGGGCAGCCCAAGGCGGCGCAGGGCGCGCGGGGGCCAAGCGGCCCGACCGCGTGTCAGGGCGACAGGGTGCGTCACGTCACTGCCCGTCCGGATCGCCGCCGAGAACCACGAAAAGCTGTGCCGCACGCTGGCGCTGCGCCGGCTGGGCCTCGGCATCGTCGATGAGTGGCCGCACGAGGTCGCGCGCTCGGTCCCGATCGCCCGTTTCCATCGCCAGAAGCGCCATCTGTTCCTGTGCCAGCAGGCGGAAGGGCGCACCCGGCGCCGTGAGCGTGTCGAGCCGGTCGAGCTTTTCCTCGGCGAACATCGGATAGTCGGCCAGAAGCACCAGCTTGAGCGTCGCAAGATCGCGATAAAGCGGCGGCACTTCCGGATCGTCGGCCAAGGCCTTGAGGATCTCGCCCGCGCGCGGCGCGTCGGACCCGGCCAGTTCGCCCGCTTCCAGCATGCGCAGAACGGCCAGGGCCGCACCGGATGCGTCGATCTCGGCTAGGCGGGTCGCGCGGCTGGACCCTGTATCGGCCTCGAGCGCCGCGAAGATCCGGTCGCCAAGATCCTGCGCGGCCGCCCGCTCCTGCGCCTTGCGCCACTCGAGCAGCGCCGCACCGCCGATCACCAGAACCAGTGCCAGAGCCACGATCCAGCCATACCGTCGCGCCAGCGCGAAAAGCCGGTCGCGGCGCACCTCTTCGGTGACTTCCTCGATGAAACTGTCGCTCTGGCTCACACCATGCCTCCTGCCTTGAGTGGCGCAGTCTTAGCCCGTGCGAGGGAGCGTTGCCAAGTGGCCGCAGCGGCAAATCGCATCTGCCGCCGCGTCGGGGGTGCATCTTGAAAACGGCAGGCGGGCATGATTAATCTGAACCGGTCGGTTCACCGTATCGGGCGGCAAAGCGGACCTGCGGTACCGGGTGCGCGACAAGAGGGTTTTCTGAATGCGCTTTCTGCCTGTCCTGACATCCGTCATCGTGGCCCTTGCGCTGTATGCGCTCGTGTTCGAACGCGACCGGCTGCTGTCGTTTGCAGGGCGGACGCCGGCGTCAAGCACGGCCGCGGCGCGCGAACCGGCGGCCCCGGCCACGCCCCCCGCAGACCCGGCGCGTGTCGCCGTGATCGCAATGGACAGCACGGCCGAGACCGCGCAATCCGCCGTGGCCCTGCGCGGGCAGACCGAGGCGTTTCGCCGCGTCGAGGTTCAGGCGGAAACCAGCGGCCGCGTGGTGTCCGAACCCTTGCGCCGGGGCGCCACGGTCGCGGCGGGCGACACGTTGTGCCAGCTTGACCCCGGCACGCGCCCTGCCCAGCTCGAGGAAGCCGAGGCCCGGCTGGCCGAGGCAGAGATTTCGAACACCGCCGCGTCGCGGCTCGCCGAAGGCGGGTTTGGGTCGGAAACCCGTGCCGCCGGAGCCCTCGCCACGCTGAGTTCCGCGCGCGCCGCCGTCGCCGCGGCACGGACAGAGCTGGAGCGGCTGACCATCACCGCGCCCTTCGGCGGCGTGCTCGATACCGATACGGCGGAACTGGGCAGCCTGATGCAGCCCGGCGCGCCCTGCGCCACGATCCTGCAACTCGACCCGATGCGCGTGGTTGGCTACGTGCCCGAAACCCGGCTGGATGCCGTGCGCGTGGGTGCCCCTGCACAGGCGCGGCTTGCGGACGGGCAGACCGTGACCGGCGCGGTCAGCTTCCTCGCCCGCGCGGCGGACCCCGCCACGCGCACGTTCCGGGTGGAGATCACGGTCCCCAACCCCGACCGGGCCATCCGGGACGGGCAGTCCACCGATATCGCCATTTCCGCCGAGGGGCTCGCGGCACACCGCATCCCGTCATCTGCTCTCACGCTCGACGACGAAGGCACGATGGGGGTTCGCATCGTGGACGCGGGTGACATCGCCCGCTTCGTGCCCGTCAAGCTGTTGCGCGACACGACGGACGGTGTGCTCGTGACCGGGCTACCCGACCGGGTACGGATCATCACCGTGGGACAGGAATTCGTCACCGACGGCGTCCCCGTCCGGGTGACCGAAGCGGGACCGCGCACATGACCGGCATCGTCGATTGGGCCGCCGCGCGCGCCCGGATGGTCGTGGCGTTCATCGTGCTGTCGCTGCTGGTCGGCGGCTTTGCCTACATCTCGCTGCCCAAGGAGGGCGAGCCTGATATCGAGATCCCGGCGATCTTCGTATCGGTGCCCTTCCCCGGCATTTCCGCCATCGATGCCGAAAGCCTGCTCGTGCAGCCCATGGAGACGGAACTGGCCGGGTTGGACGGCTTGAAGAAGATGACCGCGACCGCGGCCGAAGGCTACGCGGGCATCGGGCTGGAGTTCGAGTTCGGGTGGGACAAGACCAAGACGCTGGCCGATGTGCGCGCCGCCATGAACAAGGCCGAGGCGAATTTCCCGGACGGCGCGGAAAACTACAGCGTCAACGAGATCAACTTTTCCGAGTTCCCGATCATCATCGTCAGCCTGACGGGCGACGTGCCCGAACGGACCCTGGTACGGCTTGCGAAGTCGCTTCAGGACAGGTTCGAGGGCATGGACGCTGTGCTGGAGGCGCCGCTCGCGGGCAACCGCGACGAAATGCTGGAAGTCGTGATCGATCCGCTGCGGCTGGAAAGCTATGACCTGACCGCGTCGGACCTGATCGGTGCTGTCGTGAACAACAACCAGTTGATCGCGGCAGGCGAACTTGACCTTGGTGCCGGAGCGTTCGGGGTGAAGATCCCGTCGTCCTTCGACGAAAGCCGCGATGTTTTCGATCTGCCGGTGAAGACCAGCGGCGACCGGGTCGTGACCCTGTCGGACGTGGCCGATATCCGCCTGACCTTCGAGGATCGCGGCGGCACGGCCCGGTTCAACGGCGCGGACACGGTTGCGTTGCAAGTGGTCAAGCGCAAGGGCTTCAACCTGATCGACACCGCGGCAGCGGTGCGTGCGGAGATCGACGCAGAACGCGCGCTCTGGCCGGAAGAGCTGCAGGCGGCGGTGCGTGTCAGCACGTCAAACGACCAGTCGACCATCGTGGACAGCATGGTCAAGCAGCTCGAAGGGTCGGTGCTGACGGCCATCGCGCTGGTGATGATCGTCGTGCTGGCGTCGCTGGGCGCGCGGTCGGCACTTCTGGTGGGGTTCGCCATCCCGACCTCGTTCCTGCTTTGCTTCGCGTTCCTCGCGCTGATGGGTGTCACGATCTCCAACATCGTGATGTTCGGCCTTATCCTGGCCGTGGGGATGCTGGTGGACAGTGCCATCGTCGTCGTCGAATACGCGGACCGGCGGATCTCCGAAGGGTCCGGCCCGATGCGCGCCTATGTGGAGGCCGCGAAGCGCATGTTCTGGCCCGTCGTCAGTTCGACCGCTACCACGCTTTGCGCGTTCCTGCCGATGCTGTTCTGGCCCGGCGTTCCCGGCGAGTTCATGGGGATGCTGCCCGTGACGCTGATCTTTGTCCTGTCGGCCTCGCTCGTGGTGGCGCTGGTGTATCTGCCGGTGATGGGCGGCGTGTCGGGCCGGATCGCGCGCAGCTTCGAACGGGCGGGTTCGGTCATCGCCGCACGGCCACTGTGGCTGCGCGTGGCACTGGTGCCGCTGGCTGTCTACGGGATGTTCGTCGGCGCCATGCAGCTGCTGAACCCCGCCTACCTGTTGGGCGCGCTGGCCCCCGCGGGCGTGGCCGGCTACCTTCCGGGGGTGGCGCTGTTCCTTGCGGGGGCTGCCGCGTCCTCCATCGCCATGGCCGCCGTGCGGCCGGCGCGCGCGGTCCCGCGCATCGCCGGCGGCAACCGGCGGACCCCGTTCGGCCGCTTCATCGCGTTCATCGTGGGCAACCCGGTCATGCCGCTCGTCACCATAGGCGCGGTGATCTTCGTCGTCGTGTCGGTCTTCGGCTATTTCGGCGCCAACAATCGCGGGGTCGAATTCTTCGTGGACAGCGAACCCGAGCAGGCCATCGTCTACGTCCGCGCGCGGGGCAACCTGTCCATCGCGGACAAGGATGCGCTCGTGAAGCGGGTGGAGGACATCGTTCTGGGCACCGATGGCGTCCAGAGCGCGTTCGCCTTTGCCGGCGAGGGCGGCCTGAACGCGAATACCGGCGGTGGGGAAGCCCCCAAGGACACGATCGGGCGGGTTCAGTTCGAAATGATCCCGTGGGCGGACCGCCCGCGGGTCGCGGCAGAGGGCGGGTTCTGGAAGACGCTCTTCCTGCGGGAAGAGGTCGATCCGTATTACGATGGCAATGCCGTGATCGCCCGCATGCAGGCGGAACTGGCAACAGTGCCGGGGGTCGTGGCCGAAGTCACCGATCTCGCCATGGGGCCGGCGTCGGGCAAGCCCGTGCATCTGCGCCTGACGGGCGACAACTGGGACGCGCTGCAAGAGGCCACGAAGATCGCGCGCGACCGCTTCGACGCGACACCGGGCCTGACGGATATCGAGGATACATTGCCCCTGCCCGGCATCGACTGGCAGATCGACGTGAACGTGGCCGAGGCCGGACGGTTCGGCGCGGACGTGGCCACCGTGGGCGCCATGGTGCAACTTGTGACCCGCGGCATCCTGCTCGATACCATGCGCGTCGACAGTTCGGACGAGGAAATCGACATCCGCGCGCGCCTGCCCGAAGCGGACCGGCTTCTGTCCACGCTCGACACGCTGCGGGTGCGCACGGCGGAGGGGTTGGTGCCGCTGTCCAACTTCATCACGATAACGCCGGTGCCGCGGCTGGCCGAGATCAACAGGATCGACCAGAGGCGCTATTTCGACGTGAAGGCCGACGTGGCCCCCGGCCTGACGAATGACGCAGGCAGCCCGATCAACGCGAACGAACGCATCGCGGCGCTGACCGCATGGCTGGAGGCGGAAACGCCCCTTCCCGCGGGCGTGGCATGGGAGTGGACAGGCGACCAGGAGGAACAGGCCGAAAGCGAGGCGTTTCTCGGGCAGGCCTTCGTGGGCGCGCTCGGGCTGATGTTCATCATCCTGCTGGCGCAGTTCAACAGCTTCTACAACGCGGTCCTGGTGCTGCTGGCCGTGGTGCTGTCCACCACGGGCGTGCTGATCGGCATGCTGGTGATGAACCAGCCGTTTTCCATCATCATGACCGGCACGGGCATCGTCGCCCTGGCAGGGATCGTCGTGAACAACAACATCGTGTTGATCGACACCTACCAGGAACTCAACCGTTACATGCCGCGGACGGAGGCGATCATCCGCACGGCCGAAACCCGCATCCGCCCCGTGCTGCTGACCACCCTCACGACCATGGCCGGCCTGACGCCGATGATGTTCGGGCTCAGCCTCGATTTCATCGGCGGGGGTGCCACGCTGAACAGCCCGACGGCGCTGTGGTGGATCCAGTTGGCGACGGCGGTGGTCTTCGGGCTTGGGGTGGCGACGATGCTGACGCTTGTGTTCACGCCCGCGATGCTGGCCGCACGGGTCTGGGCTGCGCATTACGTGATTGCGCTTGGCCGCGTGCTGGCACGCTGGACCGGGGGACGGTCAAGCCGGGCCGCACAGGACTGGGTCCTGCGCCGCCGGGCCCGCCGGATCGGGGCACCGGAAATCCTGTGGGACACCGACCAGCCCTCGCCGGCCGCCCCGGCCCTGCCTCTGCGCGCGGCCGAATAGTCCGGTCGCAGAGACACCGGGCGCGGCGCGGATCAGCCAGCGCGGCACGGTCGGTGGCGCATGCCGACGGCCAAGCGTTGCGACCCGCCTCGTCGCGCAGGTCGATCGCGCCGCCGCTTGGCATTCTTTCAGAATGGCGCGCACCCATCGCGGTGAAGGGCGAGCGGGGTCAGGCCGCTTCTTCACCTCGCGCCTGACGGTTCCACAGCGCGGCATAGCGCCCGTTCTGGGCCAGAAGCTGCCCATGCCCGCCCCGTTCGACGATCCGGCCGTCCTCCATCACGAGGATAAGGTCCGCATCGACCACGGTGGACAGGCGGTGCGCGATGGTCAGGACCGTGCGCCCTGCCCCCATAGCCCGCAGGCTGGCCTGGATGTCGCCCTCCGTCTGGGTGTCGAGCGCGCTTGTCGCCTCGTCCAGCACCACGATGGGCGGGTTCTTCAGCAATGTCCGGGCGATGCCCACCCGCTGCTTTTCACCCCCCGACAGCTTCAGCCCGCGTTCACCCACCTGCGTGTCGTATCCCTCGGGCAGGCTCGCGATGAAACCGTGCAGGCGCGCGGCGCGGGCGGCCTCCTCGATCTCGGCGCGGGTCGCTCCGTCGCGGCCATAGGCGATGTTGTAATACAGGCTGTCGTTGAACAGCACCGTGTCCTGCGGGACGATTCCGATGGCAGCGTGCAGGCTGTCCTGCGTGACGTCGCGCACGTCCTGTCCGTCGATCAGCACCGCGCCCGCCGTCACGTCGTAGAACCGGAACAGCAGCCGCCCGATGGTGGACTTGCCCGCGCCCGACGCCCCCACCAGCGCCACGGTCTGGCCCGGCTCGGCGGTGAAGTCGATACCGCGCAGGATCGGGCGTGCGGGATCGTAGGCGAAAGACACGTTGCGGAACTCGACCCGCCCCGGCCCGGGCACCAGCGCGGGCGCGCCAGGCTTGTCGGCGATCTCAGGCGGCTGGTCCAACAGCGCGAACATTTCGGCCATGTCGATCAGGCTTTGCCGGATCTCGCGGTACACCATGCCCAGCATGTTCAACGGCATTGTGATCTGGATCATGTAGGCGTTGACCATGACGAAGTCGCCCACGGTCAGCGTGCCCGCCTGCACCCCGCGTGCGGCCATCACCATCACCGCGATCAGCCCGCCCGAGATCAGCACGGACTGGCCGAAATTCAGGATGGCCAGCGATGACTGCGTGCGCAGCGCCGCGTCCTCGTACCCCGCCATGGCCTGATCGTATCGCCCGGCCTCGCGTGCCTCGGCGCCGAAATACTTGACGGTTTCGAAGTTGAGCAGGCTGTCGATGGCCTTCTGGTTGGCATCGGTGTCCTGGCGGTTCAGCTCGCGCCGGATACCGACGCGCCATTCGGTGATCTTGAAGGTGAAGACGACATAGGCGACGACCGTGCCCGCCACGACCGCGAGATACCGCCAGTCGAACACCGCTGCCAGAACCACGCCCACGAGCAGCAGTTCCAGCATCAACGGCCCGATGCTGAGCAGGATGAAGCGCAACAGGAAAGACACGGCTTTCACCCCGCGCTCCATGATGCGGCTCAGCCCCCCGGTCTTGCGCGTGATGTGATAGCGCAGGGACATGCGGTGGATATGGCCGAAGGTTTCCAGCGCCACGGCCCGCAGGGCGCGCTGGCCCACGCGGGCGAAGATCACGTCGCGCAACTGCTGGAAGCCCACGTTCAGGATACGCGCCATGCCATAGGCCACGGTCAACCCGACCGCGCCCGCCGTCAGCATCCAGACCCCGTCGGGCGCGTCGCCCGCCAGCATGTCCACCGCCGCCTTGTAAAGGAACGGGGTTCCCACCGCGATCAGCTTGGCCACCAGGAGGGCCGCCAATGCACCGACAACCCGTGCCTGCAAGCCCGGCGCGTCGCGCGGCCACAGATACGGGCCCACGCGGGCGAGGATGGCAAGCGTGCCCGCCTCCTGCCCGTCGGGCGGGCGGATACGGTCGGCGGGATCGGTGGCGTCTGTGCTCGGTCTCATGGGTGTGATCTAGCGCCGGCGCGCGACGCTGTCACCGGGGCGCGGCGATCGGGCGGGCGACGGCGCCATTGCCGGACGTGTCGGGCAGGCGAAAGACCTGCCCCGGATAGATCAGGTCGGGATCGCCGATCGCATCCCGATTGGCGTCGTAGACCTGCACGTAGCGGCCCCCGTCACCGTAACGGTCCCGCGCGATGGCCCAGAGTGTCGCACCGGGCTGGACGGTGACGATACGCGCCGCTTCGCCAGAAAGGGCGGCAGCCACGTCCGCGGGGGTGGCGCGGCGGAAGGGGATGGTCATGCTGTCGGTCGCCGCCGCACCGGGCGCGGCGGCGCGCGCTATGTCGAGTTGATAATCGCCGGGGGCGACGCCGTGCAGACGCAGGGTCCATGTGCCATCGGCGTCCGGCGCGGTCTCGACCGGCGGAAGACCCGACAGGGCCGCGCGCACGATACCACCCGGCGTGGCGCGTCCACGCAGCACGACCGCGCCTTCCGCGCCATAGTCGACACTGTCGAGCCTGACGGCTTCCCCCGCCAGCGGCGCGGAGGCCATGACCCGGACCCCGTCCGCGCCGCTGACCAGCGGCACTGGGCTGGCCAACGCGGCGGGCCCGGCGGTGGCCGCAGCTTGCGGGTCGGTCATGGGTGCGGGTGCAGACCCCCGATGTTGCGCGGCCATCCCCTGTGCCGGGTCGGGTCCCCGTGGCTCCGGGACAGGCGCCGCGCCCACGTCCGTCGGCCCGCGCCCGAAGGTGTCGGCGCCACCGCCTGGC
>NZ_QDFI01000042.1 GCF_003254465.1 Meridianimarinicoccus zhengii | reverse complement strand
GGCCGCGATCCGGCGCCGCACCCAGTCTTTGACATCGGTCAGCTTGCCGCGTCCCGGATTGCCCTGCGGCTTTGGCGCAAGCGCGCCAGTCTCGCGCTTGAGCCGCACCATGTCATTGACGAACTTGATGGAAACACACAGGCGCCGCGCCGCCTCGGTGTGCGTGCTGCCTTGCTCAACAAGCAAAACCGCCCGTTCACGTAACTCAACAGGATGCGGCTTACCCATACCTGACCCCCATATCTGCCTCCAGAACAGGGAATCACGGGATGATCGAAATGGGAATCCAGAATCCGATCAGGGGCGACACGCTCTAGCGGTGGCGGGGCGGGCGGGGCTTGTAGGGGCGCAGTTTCCAGCCCAGCCGGATCGACCCCGCGCGCAGCGCGAAGGTCGTCACGATACAGGCAAGGAGCGGCGGCAGGGCGGCGTCGGCAAGATGGGCTGCGAACACGGATGCCGCGGCCCCTGCGAATGCAGCGGTCACGTACAGTTCACCGGCCTTGAGGACCAGCGGAACCTCGTTGCAGACCACGTCGCGCATCAGCCCGCCGAAGCAGCCCGTTGTGATGCCCATCAGCACCACGATCACAGGCCCGTGGTCCATCGTCTGCGCGACCGCCGCACCCGCGGCCACGGCGACCGACAGCGCGACGGCGTCGAGCCAGACGAGCACCGTGTAGCGGCTTTCCAGCAGATGCGCCGTGAAGAACACCAGAACCGCAGCCGCGCAGGCCAACAGGATGTATTCCGGGGCCTCCACCCAGAAGACCGGGCTGCGGCCCAGCAGCAGATCCCGCACGGTTCCGCCGCCCACCGCCGTCAGGCAGGCCACGAACAAGAAGCCGACAAGGTCCAGCAGCGCCCGGCTCGCGACGAGCGCGCCCGTGAGCGCGAAGACGAACACGGCGGCCAGATCCAGCAGCGCGGGCGGGCTCATGCCTTCTGTGCCGGTCTGCGGGCGGGCTTGAACGGGGCCATGCCCGCGCGGGCCAGTTCGTCGGCGCGTTCGTTTTCCGGGTGGCCGGCATGGCCCTTGACCCATTCCCACGTCACGTCATGGCGCGCCTGTGCGGCGTCGAGCCTGCGCCAGAGATCTTCGTTCTTCACCGGCTTGCGGGTCGAGGTCTTCCAGCCGTTGCGTTTCCAGCCGTGGATCCACTGGGTAACACCACCCTTCAAATAGGCGCTGTCGGTGATGACCGTCACGGCGGACGGGCGCGACAGGGTTTCCAGCGCATGGATCGCGGCCAGAAGCTCCATGCGGTTGTTTGTCGTCTCGGCCTCGCCGCCCTGCAATTCGCGGGTGCGCACCACGATATCCCCGTCGCGGGCAACCAGCAGGGCCCCCCAGCCGCCTGGGCCGGGATTGCCGCTGCATGCCCCATCCGTATAGGCGTAGAGCCGGGTCATGGGGTCGCCTGCAACGGCACGTGGCCCGGCAGGGCTTCGAGGCGTGCGCACCAGCGGGCGATTGCGGGATAGGGTTCCATGGAATGGCCGCCGCGCGATCCGGCCGTGTGGACATAGCCATAGACGGCAATGTCTGCCAGCGACGGGGCCTTGCCCACGAGCCAGTCGCGTGATGCCAGTTGATCTTCAACGATCGTTAGCAGGACATTTCCTTCGGTCAACAGAGCTGCGAGCCGGTCTGGCGTCGCATCGGCGGCGCGGTGCGGATAGCAACGCAGCGCTGCGCGAACGGCGATGACCGACTCGATCCTGTTCTGCTCGAAGAACATCCAGGCCAGCATCTCGGCCTGCGCCAGCGGGTCGGTCGGGATCCAGTCGGTGCCCTGCGCCAAGTACCACAGGATCGCGCCGGATTCCGACAGGATCGTGCCGTCCCCGATGTGCAGCGCGGGCAGCTTGCCGAAGGGGAGCGCGCCGGTTGCCTTCGCTTGCGCCAATGCGGGCGTGCCGTATTCGCAGGCAACCTGCGTGTAGTCCCGTCCCAGCAGCGCCAGCAACAGTTGCACCTTGTAGCTGTTACCGGAGGACGGCATCGCATAGAGCGTCAGATCGGCCATCAGAACATGATCCCCAAGGTCAGGCAGCCCACGACAAGCGCGGTCAGAAGACTGCGCAGGTTCATCCACCACGCCGGGGCGAGGCCAGCGCGCCAGAACCCGTAATCCAGCGCCATCAGGGCGATAAACCCGACAATCAGCACCCATGCCGCCCGGTCCGCCCCGCCGCCCACGAAGAAGAAGGCCCAGAGCGCGGGGATGACGCTGATGCCGTAGCCGAGGGCCGCATCGCGCCCCGTGGTGCGGGTGGCGAACCCCCACAGAACGCCGGACATGAAGGACAGGATGATCGTCCCGTAGAAGATCATGACGTACTGGCCTACGAAGCGCGGACCGATCAGGTCCATGCCCATGGCGTGCACCGCGGGGCTGATCTCGGTCGCGGCACCCCAAGCGAAGGGGATGACGCCCGCCAGCCCCAGCCAAAGGGCGGCAGGTGGAATGGGTGGTTGTGAGCCGCCGGTGTCCTTCATGGGGCGAAGGCGGGCAGGGTCATGCCCGTTCCACCGCAAGCCGCGCGGCCACCGCTGCGAACACGGCGGCGAAACCGCGGCTCAGCCAGCGCAGGGCCGCCGGGCTGCTCAGAAGCCGCGCGCGGGCGGCGGCAGCGAAAAGGCCGTAGAGCACGAAGACACCAAGGGTCATCACCATGAACACGCCGCCCAGAAGGGCGATCTCGGCGGTGGCGCGGGCCGGGTCGCCGGACAGGAAAGGCGGCAGAAGTGCCATGAAGAACAGCGACAGCTTGGGGTTCAGGATGTTGATGAGCGCCCCGCGCCGGGCGATCGCCCCGGCGGGGGCCCGTCGGCTTTCGGGCGTGACGGCCAGCGCGCCATCCGCGCGCAGCGCCTGCCATGCCAGCCAGAGCAGATAGGCGACCCCGGCGAATTTCAGCACCTGGAAGGCCAGCGCGCTGGCATGCAGGATTGCCGCAAGTCCCAGCGCCGCCGCAGCGAGATGCGGCACGATCCCAAGCGTGCAGCCCAGTGCGGCGGCCAGTGCGGCGCGCGGCCCCTGCCCAAGCCCGATGGCGAGCGTGTAGATCACCCCGGTGCCGGGGATCACCACCACCGCGAGCGCCGTGAGCAGGAATTGCAGCGAGATCACGTGCGTCACGCGGGCACGCGCAGGATGCGCGGCACCTTGAATTCGACGTTCTCCTGCGCGGTTTCGACCAGTTCCACCGTGACATCGTGGCGGTCGCGGAAGGCGTCGATGACCTCGGTCACAAGCTCCTCGGGGGCCGACGCCCCGGCAGTGATCGCCAGTGTCCGGATCCCGTCGAGCGCGCGGAAATCGATATCGGCGGCGCGCTGCACGAGCTGGGCATAGGCACAGCCCGCCCGCGCGCCCACATCCACCAGCCGTTTCGAATTGCTGGAATTGGGCGCACCCACCACCAGCAGCGCATCGGCGCGCGGGGCGGCGGCCTTCACCGCCTCCTGCCGGTTGGTGGTGGCGTAGCAGATGTCTTCCTTGTGCGGGCCGACGATGGCCGGGAAGCGTGCCCTGAGCGCGGTGACGATCCCGGCGGTGTCATCGACCGACAGGGTGGTCTGCGTGACGAAGGCCAGCTTCGTCGGGTCGCGCGGTGCCACCGTCTCCACGTCCGCTTCGGTTTCCACCAGAAGCACGTCGCCGGCGGGCAACTGGCCCATGGTCCCGATCGTCTCCGGGTGGCCGGCATGGCCGATCATGATGATCTGCAATCCGTTCTCGGCGTGGCGCGCGGCTTCGATATGCACCTTGCTGACAAGCGGGCAGGTGGCGTCGACATAGATCATCTCGCGCCGGGCGGCTTCGGCGGGAACGGCCTTGGGCACGCCATGGGCCGAGAAGATCACGGGCCGGTCGGTCGGGCATTCGTCGAGTTCCTCGACGAACACCGCGCCCTTCGCGCGCAGACCGTCAACGACATAGCGGTTGTGGACGATTTCGTGCCGGACATAGACGGGGGCGCCCCATTTTTCGATCGCCATTTCGACGATCTTGATGGCGCGGTCCACTCCGGCGCAGAAGCCGCGCGGCGCGGCAAGCAGGATGGTCAGCGGGGGCTTCGTCATGGCGTCACTCCGGTTCTGCCCCAGACCTAAGCCCTGTGCACGCGCGGGTCCAGAGGGGCCGCGTGGTCACGGGGGCGTGACTTGAGCCTCCAGCGCGGGAAGCACCACTTTGGCGTCATGGTTCATGGAAGGAGATTGCGATGCGGCCCATGATCTGCTCGGCCCTGTGTCTTGCGGGAATGGCGGGAAGCACCGCGGCGGAGGGGTTTCTGCCATGGCAGGACCGGGCGGCGGTCGCACGCGGGGCCGAGGTCTATGCCGGGCATTGCGCAAGCTGTCACGGTGTGGCGCTCGAAGGCCAGCCGGGCTGGCGCAGCCCCGGCCCCGACGGGCTTCTGCCCGCCCCGCCCCACGATGCATCCGGTCACACATGGCACCACCAAGACGAACTGTTGTTCCGGATCACGAAATACGGGACCGCGGCCATCGTCGGCGGCGGGTACCAGAGCGCCATGATAGGCTTTGGCGACGTGCTGAGCGACGAAGACATCATCGCCGCGCTTGCCTACATCAAGAGCACATGGCCACCACGGGTGCGCGCCATGCATGACCGGGTGAACGCCGGCGGCTGACCTTGGTGGGAGCCGCGTTCCGACTTCGTGATCGTCTGTCATTTTGCGTCGACCAGCGGCCATGCGACGCTTCGCACACGGGCGCAACGCCCGAAAAAGAGGGACAGACCATGATTGCGACGACACGGAATATTGGCCTCACGGCTTTCGGTGCAAGCGTGCTGATGGCGGGCGGTGCGCTGGCTTGCGACCCGGGCAAGCCGGGATCGGAGCTGACCGGTGACGAGGCGCAGGCGGTGTATGATTGCCTCGCCGAGGCGCTCCATGATGGATACACCTCGGGTGCGAAACAGTGGATTCCCACCGACAAGGTAGATGATTACCGCAACTGGACGCTGGCCAGCAGCTTTCCCGCGGCACCCGGCTTTCACGACAACCGCTTTCTGCTGACCTGGGTCAACGACGTGGGCGCGGAGGAATATCTGCGCTACGCGGAGAACCCGAAGATCCCGGCGGGAACCTGGATCGCGAAGGAAAGCTTTTCCGTGAACGATGACGGCAACGTGCGCCCCGGCCCGCTGTTCCTTATGCAGAAGGTCCAAGCCGGAACCTCGCCCGAAACCGACGACTGGTATTACATGCTCGTCGCCCCGAACGGCTCACCGATGGGCGTCGACGTGATGACGGCGTGCAGCGAGTGTCACCAGGGCGCATACGGGTTTCAGGGTGGCCTCGGCTACCCAGTAGAAGAGGCGCGCATCGGTCAGTGACGCCGTGGGCGCGGCGCGGTTCGGCGGCGCGGGTGCGGACTGCACACATCAACCGCCGGCTTGCGCCGTGGCCCATGCCAGCACGGCGTAGCGGCCGGTCTTCGCGATGGCCACAAGCAGCAGGAACAGCCAGAACCGCGTCCGCATCATGCCCGCGACCACGGTGAAGCCGTCGCCGAAGGGCGCCCAGGACAGGAGCAATGTCCAGACCCCCCAGCGCGCATACCAGTGCTGCGCGCGGTCAAGCTGGGCGGGCGAGACGGGAAACCAACGGCTCCCCCGGAACCGTTCCACGCCCAATCCCATCACGTAGTTCACAACCGATCCAGCGGTGTTGCCGATGCTCGCCACCAAGAGCAGCAACCACACCGGAACGTTGCCCGCCACCTGCATGGCGACGAACACGATTTCCGACTGGAAGGGGAGGAGCGTCGCGGCGCCGAACGCGGCGGCGAACAGTCCCGCAAGCTGGGCCATGGCCGCCGGGGTCAGCATCGCTTCCCCCCGGCTGGCGCAGGGTCACAAGTCAGGATCCGGTCGTCTCGCTCGCGTTGTCGGCTGTCGCACCGTGATAGCCGTTGTCCTGATCGCGCGGCTCGCGCGGAGGCCGCCCGATCACGTCCTTCAATTCATCGAGTTCGATGAAATTGTCGGCCTGACGGCGCAGGTCATCGGAAATCATGGGGGGCTGGCTGCGGATCGTGGACACGACCGACACGCGCACGCCCTTGCGTTGCAACGCCTCGATCAACGGGCGGAAATCGCCGTCGCCCGAGAACAGCACGATATGGTCCACATGGGGCGCGATCTCGAGCGCATCGACCGTCAGCTCGATGTCCATGTTGCCCTTGACCTTCCGGCGGCCATGGCTGTCGGTGTATTCCTTGGCCGGCTTCGTGACCATGGAGAACCCGTTGTAATGCAACCAGTCCACCAGCGGTCGGATCGGGGAATACTCTTCGTTTTCCAGCAGGGCGGTGTAGTAGAAAGCCCGCAGCAGTTTTCCGCGGCGCATGAATTCCTGTCGGAGCAGCTTGTAGTCGATGTCGAACCCGAGCGCCCGCGCGGCTGCGTAGAGGTTCGCACCATCGATGAAGAGCGCCAGGCGCTCATCGCGGTAGAACATTCAAATAACCCTTCATAATGGCCGGACGAGGCAATGCTGGTTGCACGGTCATCGGCCGTGGGACTAGTACGACGGCGTGTAGCCGGATGAAAGCGGGCGGAAAAAGGATTGCACAACTTTGAACACAAAACACATGGTCGCACATATCGCGCTCGGTGCAAACCTCTCCTCCCGCTTCGGTGTGCCTTTTGCTACATTGAGACAGGCATTGCGCCTGATGGCCTGTCAAACAATCAAGGTCAAGGCCGTCAGCCGCTTCTTTACCACGCCGTGCTTCCCACCCGGTGCCGGGCCGGACTATGTCAACGCCTGCGCGATGCTCCACGTGACCGACACGCCCGACGCGCTTCTGGCCCGTTTGCATGCAATCGAAGAAGCTTGCGGCCGTGAACGGCGCGACCGTTGGGGCGCGCGTACGGCTGACCTCGACCTGCTGGCCATCGGCGACATCGTGCTGCCCGATGCGCAAACCCATGCCGACTGGGTGGCGCTGTCCCCCGCAGCGCAGCGAACGCAGACGCCTGATCGACTGGTTCTGCCCCATCCGCGTCTTCAGGATCGGGCATTCGTGCTGGTGCCGCTGGCCGATATCGCGCCGGACTGGCGCCATCCAGTCCTGGGCCGCACGGTGTCCGAGATGGTCGCGGCCCTGCCTGCCGCGGAGCGCGCAGCACCACGACCCATCGACCCGCCGCCCACGGGATAGGGCGCCGAAACCCCGCGCCGGGGTCAGGCCGGACCGGCATGGCGGCCCGTGGGCGGTGCCTTGCGTTTCCCGGCGATCTGGTCTAGGCGTCCGTTTTTCCGCCTCGTCTGCTACAGGAACCGAATCATGGCCCGCGTCACCGTCGAAGACTGCGTCGATAAAGTCCCGAACCGGTTCGAACTGGTCCTGCTCGCCGCCCATCGCGCGCGTGAGATCACGTCCGGTGCGCCGCTCACAATCGACCGCGACAAGGACAAGAACCCGGTCGTGGCCCTGCGCGAGATCGCCGAGGAAACGCAGAGCGCGGATGCGCTGCGCGAGCGGATGATCGAAAGCCACCAGACACAGATCGAGGTGGACGAGCCCGAGGACGACCAGATGTCGCTTCTGATGGGTGTCGAACAGGACCGTCCCGCCGAAGACGACCTGTCCGAGGAAAAGCTGCTGCGTGCACTGATGCAGGCGCAGGAAAAGGGCTGATCCCGGCGCGCGGTGCGGCATGGAGCAGCTCATCCCAATCAACGACCTTGTCGCCCGCGTTCAAAGCTACAATCCCCGGACGGACGCGACGCTCCTGCGCGCGGCCTATGACTATGCCAAGCAGGTCCATGCAGGCCAGCGGCGCCGGTCCGGCGAGCCGTATTTCACCCATCCCGTCGCCGTGGCGGCGCTTCTGGCCGAGCAGCGGCTGGACGACGCGACGCTGATCACGGCGCTGCTGCACGACACGGTCGAAGACACGGCGGCCACCTGCGCCGATATCACCCGCCATTTCGGCCGCGAGATCGCGGACCTTGTGGACGGCGTCACGAAGCTCACCAACCTTCAACTGACCTCCACCGAGACCAAGCAGGCCGAGAATTTCCGCAAGCTGTTCATGGCCATGTCCAAGGACGTGCGCGTGATCCTGGTGAAGCTGTTCGACCGTCTGCACAACATGCGCACGATCAAGTCGCTGCCGCATGAGAAACAGGTGCGCAAGGCCCGCGAGACGATGGACATCTATGCCCCGCTGGCAGGCCGGATGGGCATGCAGTGGATGCGCGACGAGTTGGAAGACCTCGCCTTCCAGGTACTCAACCCCGAGGCACGGACCTCCATCATGCGCCGCTTCGTCAAGCTGACTGGCGAGGCGGGGGACGTGCTGGGCCGCATCCGCGAGGATATCGAGAAGGAACTCGCCGCCGAGGGCATCAAGGCCGAGGTGATGGGGCGCGCCAAGAAGCCCTATTCGATCTGGCGCAAGATGGAACAGAAGGAAACCAGCTTTTCCCGCCTGTCCGACATCTACGGGTTCAGGGTCATCACCGAGACCCAGATGGATTGCTACCGCGTGCTGGGCACGATTCACCGCCGCTGGCGCGCCGTGCCCACGCGGTTCAAGGATTACATCAGCCAGCCCAAGCAGAACGGCTATCGCAGCCTGCACACCGCCGTGCTGGGCCGCGACGGCAAGCGCGTCGAGGTGCAGATCCGCACACGCGAGATGCACGACGTGGCGGAGGCCGGGGTGGCCGCGCACTGGGCCTACAAGGATGGCGAGCGGGCGGAGAATCCCTTTGCCGTGGACCCCGCCGCGTGGATCGCCGGGCTTGCCGAGCATTTCGAGGCATCGGCCGATGACGACGAATTCTTCGAGGCCGTCAAGCTCGAAATGTATTCCGACAAGGTGTTCTGCTTCACGCCCAAGGGCGACGTGGTGAAACTGCCGCGCGGCGCGACGCCACTGGATTTCGCCTATGCCATCCACACGCGGATCGGCAATGCCTGCGTTGGCGCCAAGATCGACGGGCGGCGCGTGCCGCTCTGGACCCAGGTGCGCAACGGGCAGTCGGTGGAGATCATCACTGCCGAAGGTCAAAGCCCCCAGGCCACCTGGATGGACATCGCCATGACCGGCAAGGCCAAGTCGGCCATCCGTCGCGCGCTACGGGCCGAGAACCGGTCGCGTTTCGTCAAGCTCGGGCGCGAACTGGCCCGCGCAGCGTTCGAACAGATCGATAAGCGCGTGACGGAAAAGGCGCTGATGACCGCCGCCGCCCGGCTTGGCCTGGGGCGCGACTCCGAGGAACTTCTTGCGCGGCTCGGCGGCGGCGAGATGGTCGCGCGCGAGATGATCGCGGCGCTTTACCCGGAACTCGCGGACCGCAAGGGCGAACAGATCGATCCCGGCCGCGCCGTGGTGGGGCTTGAGGCCGACCAGACCTGGGATCGCGGCAAGTGCTGCCAGCCCGTGCCGGGCGAGCGGATCGTGGGCATCACGATGCCCGGCCGCGGCGTCGTGGTGCATGCCATCGATTGTCCGTGCCTGGCCCAGTTCGAGGACGACAACGACCGCTGGATCGACCTGCGCTGGCATTCGGGCCCTCACGCGCCAGTGCATTCCGTGACCTTCGACATCGTGCTGACCAACGATGCAGGCGTGCTGGGGCGCATCTGCACCCTGATCGGTGAGCAGAAGGCGAATATCGCGGATCTCGTCTTCGTTGACCGCAAGCCCGACTATTATCGTGTGCGGCTGGAAGTCGATCTCAGCGACACCGAACATCTGCACCGGGTCACGACAGCGCTGGAAGCGGAAAGCAACGTGGCGGAGCTGCACCGCTACCGCGACGCATCGCGGGGCTGACAGGCGGAAGAGGTACGGACATGGTGTTCAAGCGGCGCGACAAGCCCAGTCTCGGGCGCAGGATGCAGGCCTGGGTCTATCCGCCCGGCGGCTGGAAACGCGCCTTCAGCTACAACTGGCATCGCCTGCGGCGGCTTCCGGATCGGCCGGGGCGGATCGCCCGCGGTGTAGCCTGTGGCGTCTTCGTCTGCTTTACGCCTTTCTTCGGCTTCCACTTCCTGTTCGCCGTGCTTCTCGCGTGGCTGATCCAGGGCAACAAGATCGCGGCGTTCCTGTCCACACTGGTGGGCAACCCGCTGACCTTTCCCCTGATCGCGGCCATGTCCATCGAACTGGGCGAGATGATCCTGCAGGTGCAGACGCCGATTCCGCTATCGGACGTGCTGCCCGCCTTCGCCGGTGCGCTTGGCGAACTGACGGCCAATCTCGTCGGCGTGGTCACGCGGGGCGGTGCGAACTGGGACCAGTTGCAGGGCTTTTTCTTCGCGGTCGTGCTGCCCTATACCGTGGGCGGGTTCCTGCCCGGTCTTGTGGCCGCGGTTCTGAGCCATGCGATGACGTTGCGGGTGGTACACGCCTATCAGGCCCGCCGCATCTCCCGCGCGCGCAAAAAGGTCGCCGTCGGCACTGACAAGCGCCACTCCGCGTCCTAGACTGTGACGCATCGTGGAACGAGAAGGAACGCCACCATGTCACCGGAACCCCTGCGTCTCGGCGTGAACATCGATCATGTGGCGACGGTGCGCAACGCGCGCGGATCGGCCTATCCCTGCCCACTGCGCGCCGCGCGGCTGGCCGAAGCGGCCGGGGCCGACGGTATCACCGCGCATCTGCGCGAGGACCGTCGCCATATCACCGATGCCGATATCGACGGGTTGATGGCGGCGTTGACCGTGCCGCTCAATTTCGAGATGGCCGCGACCGACGAGATGCAGGCCATCGCCCTGCGCCACAAGCCGCACGCGGTCTGCATCGTGCCGGAAAAGCGCGAGGAACGCACCACCGAAGGCGGGCTCGAGGTCGCGCGCGAGGAAAACCGGCTGGCGCATTTCATCGCGCCGTTGCGCGACGCGGGCTGCCGGGTGTCGATCTTCATCGCTGCCGACCGGCGTCAGATCGAAGCGGCACACCGGATCGGGGCCGAGGTGATCGAACTGCATACCGGCGCGTATTGCGACTTCCACGCCGATGGCCGCTTCGCCGAGCGTGACGCGGAACTCGCGCGGCTGACCGACATGGCCGCTTTTGCGTACGGGCTGGGGCTGGAGGTCCATGCGGGCCACGGGCTGACCTTCGACACGGTCGGTCCCATCGCTGCGCTGCCGCAACTGCGCGAACTCAACATCGGGCATTTCCTGATCGGAGAGGCGATCTTCACCGGGCTCGAAGCCGCCATCCGCGAGATGCGCGCGCGCATGGATGCGGCGCGCGACAGGAACGCCGACTCCGGCGCAGCCTGATCGCGGCTCCCGCAACTTTTGTCCGGAAATTTCCCCGGGGGTGAATGACCGCGCTCGCGGCCAGGGGGCAGACAGCGCCCTTGTGCCCGGTTGCCTCAGGCGCGCGGGTGAGCGTTGCGATAGACCGTCATCAGCCGCGCTGCGTCGATCGACGTATAGGCTTCGGTCGTGGACAGCCGCGCATGGCCGAGCAGTTCCTGGATCGTGCGCAGATCGCCGCCGCGGTTCAGCAGATGGGTGGCGAAGGAATGGCGCAGCGCATGCGGCGTCGCCGTGGCGGGCAGGCCCAGTTGCATCCGCGCGGCGCGCATTGCCTTCTGCACCAGCGCCGGGTGCAGCGCCCCGCCGCGCGCCCCGCGAAAGAGCGGACCGTCGGGTGGTAGCGGGTGAGGGCAGGCGCGCCGATAGACCTCCACAGCCGCCGCGGCCACGGGGAGTACGGGCACCAGCCGCGTCTTGGCCCCCTTGCCGGTGACGCGAAGCATCTCGGGCAGCGGTGCGTCCCGGCCCTTCAGTCCCAGCGCCTCGGATATGCGCAGCCCGCAGCCATAGAGCAGCGTGACCACGGCAGTATCCCGCGCGGCGATCCAGGGCTCCATCGATTGCAGGTCCACCTGCGCCAGCAGTGCACGCGCGGCATCCTCATCCAAAGGGCGGGGCAACTTGCGCTGGAAACGCGGCGCGCGGACAGACAGGATCGCGGTGGCGTCGAAATCCTCGCGGTCCGACCACCAGCGGTAGAAGCTCTTGACCGCCGACAGGCCCCGCGCCAGCGACCGCGCAGACCGACCCCGTGCCCGTTCCGCCGCCATCCAGGCCCGCATTTCGGACAGACCGATGGCGCGCAGCGAGGCTGGCCCGGCATCCCCGCCCAGATGCCCACCCATGAAGGCCAGGAACCCGGCCACGTCGGCGCGATAGGCGGTGATCGTGGCATCCGCGGCGTCGTCGAGTGCCGCAAGCGCGGTCAGCCACCCCGCCAGCCGGTCGGCCATGGCGGGGGAGATCAGGCTCATGGCAGCCAGCCGCGCACCAGCCGTTCCGCCACGCGCGCGAAGAGTTCCAGCAGATCGGTCGCCTGACCGGGCGCGAAATGGCCCGCATCATCCGACCCAAGCACCAGCAGGCCCGGCGCGCGCCCCGCGCCAAGGCCGATCTGCACGACCGCTTCGGACCGGATATCGGCGGCGGCTGTTCCGTAAACCTGCGCCGCACCTGACGCCACCTGCCGCAGGATCACCGGGTGATGCCGCGTGGATCGCGCGCCAGCCTGCTGGAAGCGCGCGACGCCGCCCACGGGCAGCACGCTCAGCGTGCCGGAGATCGGGTTCAGGTCGCTGTCGGGGCTGTCGCTGCCCGCTTCCATCACGAGCCGCACCGCGCGCAGGCGCAGGCAGTCTGCGACATGGCTGTCGAGATTGTCGAGAAACCCGTCGAAATCCAGCGGCGCGATCATGGTCAGGATCGCGCGATGCACCTGCGCCGTCGTGGACACGTTGTGATAGGCAGCCGCGATCACGCTTTGATGGGTGTGTTCCAGTTGCCCCAGCCGCGATTCCATCCGCGACATGGCCGCGCCGCGCAGGTCGCGCACGGTCGATCCCCGCGCGTCGTCCTGCGCCTGCAACAGGCATCGCAGGACATCCGGGTCGTCCAGAACGAGCGTGGGATCGGAAAGAAGACGGTCGCGCAGCGCCGCATCGGCGCTGCCGTTTGTCACTGTGGTCATGCTGCTGCCTCGGTCGTTTGTTTTGCGGGCAGCCTAGCACATCACAGAATCGTCTGTCCCGTCTTTTCCCAGTCCGCCATGAAGGCCGCGAGGCCCTTATCGGTCAGCGGGTGGCTGGCCAGCGACTTGATGACGGCGGGCGGTGCCGTGATGACATCCGCGCCGATCCGCGCGCTTTCGGCGACATGGTTCGGCGTGCGGATGGAAGCTGCGAGGATCTGCGTCTCGAAATCGTAGTTGTCGTAGATCTCGCGGATATCCTGGATCAGTTCCATCCCGTCCACATGGATATCGTCGAGCCGCCCGATGAAGGGCGAGATGAAGGCCGCGCCCGCCTTGGCCGCCAGCAGCGCCTGGTTGGGCGAGAAGCAGAGCGTGACATTCACCATCCGGCCCTCGTCCGCGAAGACCTTGCACGCCTTCAGCCCGTCCCAGGTCAGCGGCACCTTGATGGCGATGTTGTCGGCGATGGCGGCCAGCTTGCGGCCTTCGGCGATCATGTCGTCCGCCTTGGTGGCGACGACCTCGGCACTGACGGGGCCCTTGACCATGCCGCAAATTTCCTTGGTCACTTCAAGGATGTTGCGCCCGGATTTGGCGATAAGGGACGGGTTCGTGGTGACCCCGTCCACCATGCCCAGATCGTTCAATTCGGCGATGGCGTCGATATCTGCGGTGTCCACGAAGAATTTCATGGGTCTGTCCCCCTCGGCTGCGACTGTTTGCGCTCGCATACCGCAGGACAGGCCCGAGGGGAAGGCCGGATGGCCCTTCCGGGGGGCGTCCGGCTCGCGTATGGCTCGCCCCATGGAGCCGACATTCGCCCCCGGTCACCCTGTCGCCGTGCTGACCGCACAGCCGCTGGATGGCTGTCTTGACTACCGTGCGCCCGAAGGCGGGTGCAGCGCCGGCGATTACGTCGAGGTGCCGCTGGGACCGCGCCGCGTTCTGGGCGTGGTCTGGGGGGCGGGGGAGTCGCACCTGCCGCTGGAAAGGTTGCGCCCGGTGACCCGTTGCCTTGACGCGGTGCCAATGCAGGACGGGTTGCGGACCTTCCTGGAACGCGCGGCGGATTACACGCTGACGCCGCTGCCGATGATGCTGCGGCTTGCGACGCGTGTGCCGGGGCTTGGGTCGGAACAGGCGCTGCGGCGGCTTTACCGGCGCGGGGGGCGCGATCCGGAGCGCATGACTGATGCGCGGGCGCGGGTGCTGGATGCCTTGGATGCCATGGGCGACGCCGCCGTGACACAGGCCGATCTGTGTCAGGCGGCGGGCGTGGGCGGCGGCGTGGTGCGCGGACTGGTGGCGCAGGGTGCGCTCGACCCGGTGGACCTGCCGCGCGACGCGCCCCTGCCGCGGCTCGACCCGGCGCGGCCCGGCGCTGTGCTGACCGGCGATCAACGCGCGGCGGCGAAGACGCTGTGTGACGGGCTGGCGGCTGGTGGCTATGGGACCACGCTGTTGCAGGGGGTGACCGGCTCCGGCAAGACCGAGGTCTATCTGGAGGCGGTCGCCGCCTGCATCGCGCAGGGACGCCAGGCGCTGGTCCTGCTGCCCGAAATCGCGCTGACCTCCGAATTTCTGACACGGGTAGAGGCGCGCTTCGGCGCACGCCCCGCCGAATGGCATTCGGGCGTGACGCAGGCCGAACGGCGGCGCGTCTTTGCCATGGTGGGGCAGGGGCAGGCACAGCTTGTGGTGGGCGCGCGCTCGGCGTTGTTCCTGCCGTTCCGCGACCTCGGGCTGATCGTCGTGGACGAGGAACATGACGGGTCCTACAAGCAGGAAGAGGTCGTCTATTACAACGCCCGCGACATGGCGGTGTTGCGTGCATCCATCGAAGGGTGCCGCGTTGTCCTCGCCTCCGCCACTCCCAGTCTCGAAAGCTGGGTGAACGCGCAGACGGGGCGCTATGACCGCTGCATGCTGGGTGCGCGGTTCGGCGCGGCGGCACTGCCGGACATGGCCACGATCGACATGCGGGCGGAGAACCTGCCGGCACAGTCATGGATCTCGCCCACCCTGCGCCGGGCGGTGGCCGCGCGGATGACGGCCGGGGAACAGGCGCTACTTTTCCTCAACCGTCGGGGCTATGCGCCCGTCACGCTGTGCCGGGCCTGCGGCCAGCAGGTCGGGTGCGACGATTGCGACGCGCGCATGGTGGAGCACCGGTTCCTCAAGCGGCTCGTATGCCACCAGTGCGGCGCGTCCCGCCCGGTGCCCGAGGAGTGCCCGTCCTGCGGCGTGGCAGGGCGGATGGCCGCCGTGGGGCCGGGGGTGGAGCGGCTGTCGGACGAGGCGGCGGCGGCCTTTCCCGACGCGCGGATCGCCGTGCTGTCATCGGACCTATTCGGCACGGCACGGGAGTTGAAGGAACAGATCGCCGCGATTGCCGCGGGCGGCGCGGACATCGTCATCGGCACGCAGCTGGTGGCCAAGGGCCACAACTTTCCGCTGCTGACGCTGGTGGGGGTGATCGACGCGGATCTGGGGCTGCAGGGGTCGGACCTGCGCGCGGCCGAACGGACGTTCCAGTTGATGCGACAGGTGGCGGGGCGCGCGGGGCGTGCAGCGGACCGGCCCGGGCAGGCGCTGTTGCAGACCTTTCAGCCCGAACACCCGGTGATCCGCGCCATCCTGACCGGCGCGGAGGAGGACTTCTGGCGCGCCGAGGCGGGGGAGCGGCAGGCGCTGGGAATGCCGCCTTTCGGGCGGATGGCCGGCGTGATCCTGTCCGGGCCGGATATGCAGGCCGTGTTCGACCTCGGCAATCGGTTGGCGGCGGCGGCGGCGCCACTGCGCGAGATCGGCGCGGATGTCTGGGGGCCGGCGCCCGCTCCGATTGCGCGCATACGGGGACGTCACCGGGTGCGGCTGCTGGTGCGGGCTGACCGCAGCGCGCCCTTGCAGGCAGCGCTTTGGCACTGGCTGGCCCCGACGCGCGCACGCGGCGGGCTGAAGGCGGGATTGCGGGTGGCCGTCGATATCGATCCGCAAAGCTTCCTGTAGGGGCAACCGAGCGGACCGCCGCACGCTGCGCGCGCGACGGACGATAGCCTCCCCATGCGCGGCTTGCGCCGTGCACGGGGCCCGCTGTGCGAGGCAGGCGTCTGTGCGCAGGCGGCAGGTCCTGCGTGCGGGGGCGCGGCATGTTTGGGTCTCGCCCATGGGGTGGAACCGTCGTATCCGGCGGTGATGAAGTGGACCCTGCACCCTCTCGATCACGCTGCAGACCTGCCGCGCTGGCGCCGGCCCAAGGCGCTGCTGGTGGTGATGGCCGCGGCCATGCCCATCGCATTTGCGACCTGGTCGGCGCTTCTGAACAATTTCGTCGTGGAGGTCGCCGGGTTCGACGGCGCGGATATCGGATGGCTGCACACGGTCCGGGAGATTCCCGGCCTGCTTGCGGTCGGGGTGATCCCGCTGCTTTTGGTGATGCGCGAACAGGTGCTGGGGATCGTGTGCCTGGGATTATTGGGCGTTGCCACTGCGCTGACGGCCCATTTCCCGACGATGGGCGGCATCCTGACGCTGACGCTGCTAAGTTCCATCGGGTTCCATTATTTCGAGACGGTGAACCAGTCTCTGCAACTGCAATGGCTCACGAAGGACGAGGCACCCCGCGTGCTTGGGCGGCTCGTGGCCGTGGGGGCGGCCGCGGCCCTGGGCGCATACGGGCTTCTGGTGCTGACATGGAAGGCGTTCGATCTGGACTTCGCCACCGTCTACGTGATCGCGGGTGGCACCACCGCGGTCATCGCGGCCGTAGCGCTGTTCGCGTATCCGCAGTTCGAGACACCCCATCCCCAGCATCGCCGAGTGGTGCTGCGTCGCCGTTACTGGCTCTATTACGCGCTGCAGTTCATGTCCGGCGCACGGCGCCAGATCTTCGTCGTGTTCGCCGCCTTCATGATGGTGGAGCGTTTCGGCTTCGAGGTGCATGAGGTCACGGCGCTCTTTCTTGTTAATTACGTGGCGAACATGCTCTTCGCCCCGATGATGGGCCGCGCGGTGGCACGGTTCGGCGAGCGTGCGGCGCTGTCGTTCGAATATGTCGGGCTGACGGCCGTGTTCCTTGCCTATGGCGGGCTCTATTACTTCGGCTGGGGCGTGGTGCTGGCCGCGGCCCTTTACGTGCTCGACCACATGTTCTTCGCGCTGGCCTTTGCCCTGAAAACCTATTTCCAGAAGATCGCGGACCCGTCCGACATCGCGCCGACGGCGGCGGTCGCCTTCACGATCAACCACATCGCCGCCGTCGTCCTGCCCGCGACGCTGGGTTATCTGTGGCTTACGTCGCCCGGCGCGGTCTTCGCCCTGGCTGCGGGCATGGCGGCCGTATCGCTGGCGCTGGCACTCTTGATCCCGCGCCATCCCGCGCCGGGGCACGAGACCGTTTTCACGGGTGCGGCACTTTCGCCTGCCGAATAGGGGGCTGTTCTTGACAGGATCGCGCCTAGCTTCGCTATATTCATCCACGAGAGGGAGGCGACGCACATGTTCTTTTTCCAGACGCGGAAGGCCGTGATGGTGCAGCCGGAAAATGCGCTTCCGGGTCGTGCCGAGGCGATCGACACCGCCGAAGCCCACTTATTGTCGGGGATCGCGCTGAAATCGTCCGTGCCCAAGGGCATGGAGGAAGCGATGTTCGGCATGGGATGCTTCTGGGGCGTGGAACGGGCGTTCTGGCAGGTGCCCGGTGTCTGGCTGACCATGGTCGGCTACGCGGGCGGCTACACGCCCAATCCGACATATCAGGAGGTCTGCACCGGGCGCACCGGCCATAACGAGGTCGTGCGGCTTATATTCGATCCCGCGAAGGTCGGGTACGATGCGTTGCTGCGGGTGTTCTGGGAAGGGCACGACCCGACACAGGGGATGCGACAAGGCAACGACGTGGGCACGCAGTACCGGTCGGGCATCTACACCTATGGCCCGGCGCAGGACGACGCCGCGCACCAGAGCCTTTCGGTGATGGCACCCCGGCTGAAGGCCGCGGGCCACGGCGCGCCCACAACCGAGATCGTCGCGGCCGGGCCGTTCTACTATGCCGAAGACTACCACCAGCAGTATCTGGCCAAGAACCCCGGCGGCTATTGCGGGCTGGGCGGCACCGGCGTGACCTGCCCGGTGGGGCTGCCGGTCTGAGAAGGGTGCGCGGGCGGCGGAGGCTTGCACCGGCCCGCGCCCCATGCCATCGCGGCGGCGCGGGGCGTGCCCGCGACCGAACCGGAGCCCCGAGCCATGCCGACATTCACCGCCCTGACCACGCTCGATGACCGCGAATCCGCGCAGGCCCTCGCACTGGCATTGGAGGAGATGGAGCCGGAACCCGCCGGCATCGGTGCCTTCGAAATGGAGGATGGATCGGGCCTGTGGGAGGTCGGCGCCTATTTCGAGGACGCGCCCGACACCATCGCGCTGGCGCTTCTGGCTGCGGCCCATGGCGCACGCCCCTTCGCCGTGTCGGAACTGCCGGAAACCGACTGGGTGGCGCAGGTCCGCCGCGAACTGGCCCCGGTCGAGGCCGGGCTGTTCTTCGTCTACGGCAGTCACGATTCCGACCGGGCCGAAGCACTGCCCAAGGACCGCATCGCGCTGTTGATCGAGGCGTCGATGGCGTTCGGAACGGGCCACCACGGCACGACGCTGGGCTGCCTCGTCGCGCTGGATCGGCTGGTGGTTGACGGCTTCGCGGCAACCCGCGTGGCAGATATCGGCTGCGGAACCGCTGTCCTGGCGATGGCGGCGGCGCAGGTCTGGGCCAGCGCGGTCGTCGTCGCGGGCGATATCGATCCCGTGGCGATCGAAGTGGCCGAAGCCAATCTTGTGGCCAACGAACTTGTAGGGCGGCTGGAGCTATTCGTCGGACCGGGATTCGACCACGACGCATGCCGGGCAGCGATGCCCTATGACGTCGTGTTCGCCAACATCCTCAAGGGACCGCTCGTCGATCTCGCGCCGGACATGGCCAGCGCCGTGCGACCCGGTGGGTACGCGATCCTGTCCGGCATCCTGAACGAACAGGCTGACGCCGTGCGCGACGCCTATGGGAACGCCGGGTTCGCCTGCAGCACATCGGATGTGATCGGCGACTGGACCACGCTGACACTGCGCAGGGCGTGACGGGGCCAGCGGCGTGCGCGGTCAGATCCCGGCGACGCGACGCGCGACCCGATCGATATCGCTCGGGGCAAGGCCCACGTCTTCAAGCTCGCGCGGTGTCAGTTTCAGCAGCGCTGCGCGTGTGCGCTGCGCGACGAACCGGGCGCGGATGGTGCGGCGCAGCCGGTTCAGGACCCCGTCGGAATGGCGGGGCGCGAAGACGGGGGTGATCGTCGTGGACGACATGGGACGTATCCTTGATGAAAAAGAGGGCAACTTGCCCACGCATGTTGCTGTGTTGAAACGGCAGATAGGCGGGGCCAGAGAAGCTCGCAATGGCGAAAAACGCATGGCGCCCATGCCGGGCCGGCATGGCTCAGATTCCATTAACCGCCAGAAAATGCAGTACAAATCAGATGGGCGCGTCGACGTCGGTTCCGTCTTCGCAAACGTCGCTTTCCGCCCGGATCGCCGCAATTCCGGGCGTCACGCGGGGCTTCGCTCCGCCGGTTTGGGATGGCGAGTGTTCCCCTTTCGTGCTAACCGGGATAGAAAGGCGTGGCGCAAGGACCACGCGCGCCGTGGCGGGCGGAACGGGCAGGGGGCTTTGATGCGCATTCTCGGGATCGATCCGGGGCTCAGGCGGCTCGGATGGGGCGTCATCGACGTGGCGGGCGGCCGGATGCGCCATTGCGCCCATGGCACCTGCCTGTCGGGTACGGGCGATCTGGCCACGCGATTGCTGACCTTGTACCGGGCGCTTGGCGACATCGTCGCGCGTCATGTGCCGACCCATGCAGCGGTCGAACAGACCTTCGTGAACCGCGACCCGGTCGGCACGCTGAAGCTGGGGCAGGCGCGGGCGATAGCGCTGCTGGTGCCGGCGCAGGCCGGTCTGCCCGTGGGCGAATACGCCCCCAATGCCGTGAAAAAGGCCGTGGTCGGTGTCGGCCATGCCGACAAGCGGCAGGTGGCGCACATGATCGGGCTTCAGTTTCCAGGCGTGGACGTCGAGGGCGCGGATGCCGCCGACGCGTTGGCCATCGCCCTCTGCCATGCATGGCATCTGCAATCGGCGGGCCGTTTGCAGGCCGCGGTCGCGCGGGCGTTGCCATGATCGGGCGGTTGACGGGATTCCTGGCCTATCGCGGCCCGGATCACGTGATGATCGACGTGGGGGGCGTGGGGTATATCGTGCATTGCTCGGACCGGACGCTGGCGGGGCTGCCGCCCGCGGGTGCCGTCGTGTCGCTGCATACCGACCTGCTGGTGCGCGAGGATCTGCTGCAGCTCTTCGGCTTCGCGTCGCTTGCGGAAAAGGAATGGTACCGGCTGCTGACGACGGTGCAGGGCGTGGGCGCCAAGGCTGCGCTGGCGATCCTGTCCACGCTCGGTCCCGAAGGCGTCAGCCGCGCCATCGCCCTTGGTGACATGGCATCCGTGAAGGCGGCGCCGGGCGTCGGTCCGAAGATCGCGCAGCGCATCGTCAACGAATTGCGCGACAAGGCCCCGGCGGTGATGGCGATGGCGGGCGCAGGCGGGGCGCCGCTCGCAGCCCCGGCCACTGCGCCGTCCACCGCACCATCGCCGGAGATGATGGACACCGACGCGGCCCCGGTACCCGCCGCGCCCGACCGCGCGCTCGCGCAGTCCGATGCGCTGTCGGCGCTTGGCAATCTCGGCTACGCACCGTCCGAGGCTGCGGCTGCCGTTACCCGTGCCGCCGCGGACATGCCGGACCCCACGACCGAGGCGCTGATCCGCGCGGCCCTGCGCCTTCTTGCGCCGAAGGACTGACCCGATGGCCGCGCCCGACACGCCGCAACCCGATCCCGACCTGCGCCCCGATCCGCGCCCCGAGGATCGGGACCGCGCGCTGCGTCCGCAGACGCTGGACGATTTCACCGGGCAGGCGGAGGCGCGGGCGAACCTTCGCATCTTCATCCAGTCTGCCCGCCAGCGGGGCGAGGCGATGGACCACACGCTGTTCCACGGCCCGCCGGGCCTGGGCAAGACGACGCTCGCGCAGATCATCGCGCGCGAACTGGGCGTGAACTTCCGCATGACCTCGGGCCCCGTGCTGGCCAAGGCGGGGGACCTCGCCGCGATCCTGACCAATCTCGATGCGCGCGACGTGCTGTTCATCGACGAGATCCACCGGCTGAACCCCGCCGTGGAAGAGGTGCTCTACCCCGCACTGGAAGATTACGAACTGGACCTCGTGATCGGTGAAGGGCCTGCTGCGCGCACCGTGCGGATCGAATTGCAGCCCTTCACCCTGATCGGCGCAACGACACGGCTGGGGCTGCTGACGACGCCCTTGCGCGACCGCTTCGGAATCCCGACGCGGCTCGATTTCTACACGGTGCCGGAACTGGAACAGATCGTGGCGCGTGGGGCGCGGCTGATGGATGTCCCGACCACCGGCGACGGCGTGCATGAAATCGCCCGCCGTGCCCGTGGAACGCCGCGCATCGCCGGGCGGTTGCTGCGCCGCGTGGTCGATTTCGCTGTGGTCGAAGGCGACGGACGCATCGACAAGGCCATCGCGGACAGCGCGCTGACGCGTCTAGGCGTGGACGACCGGGGGCTGGATGGCGCGGACCGGCGATACCTGCGGCTGATGGCCGACCACTACGGCGGCGGGCCCGTGGGGATCGAGACCCTGTCCGCCGCCCTGTCGGAATCCCGCGATGCCATCGAAGAGGTAATCGAGCCCTTCCTGCTGCAACAGGGGCTGGTCCAGCGCACCCCGCGGGGCCGGATGCTGGCGCGGGATGCGTGGCTTCATCTCGGGCTGGCGGCGCCCGCACCGGCCCCACAGGGGGGGCTCTTCGACTGACGGCGCCTTGCCCGTGGCCCGTCGCCGCGCGATAAGAGGGGATGCTTCCCGACCTGACGCCCGACGCCATCACGGCGCTGTTCACCCGCGCCGATGGCAGCTACCTGTTTGCGCGCTGGGGACGCCCCATTGCCCCCGTGGTGTTCGGGGTCACCGATGCCTCGCTGCCCGCGATCAAGGGTGGCATCGCGGCGGTTGCCGAACTGGCCAAGCTGCCCCTGGCCGACACGGACCCGGAGCTTGGCGCGAACCTGATGGTGTTCTTCGTGCGTGACTGGGGCGAACTGACCGATACCCCGAATCTCGATCGGCTGGTTCCGGACCTTGGCCCGCTGGTGGATCGGCTAGCGGCCGCAGATGCCAACCAGTACCGCATCTTTCGCTTCGATGCCGATGGCGGGATCAAGGCGTGCTTCGTCTTCCTGTGTATGGACGACCAGTTGGCGTCGCTCGACGCGGGCACGCTGGCCATGCAGCAGATGGTGCAGTCGGTCTTGCTGTGGTCTGACCGTGCCTTCACCAATCGCGCGGCACTGGTGCAAGGGCCGGACGGCACGGTGCTGCTGCGCCCCGATATCGCCGCGCTGATCCGTGCTGCATATGACCCGGTCCTGCCGCCGGCCGCCCGGGACCCGAGCCACGCGCTGCGGCTTTACGCGCGCACCGGCGCAATCCAGAAATTCAACTAGGTTTCCGGGGTCGGCCATGCACACCCACACCCTGCGCGTCTACTACGAGGACACGGACCTCGCCGGGATCGTCTATTACGCGAACTACCTGAAATTCATCGAACGGGGGCGGTCGGAATTCCTGCGCGCGCAGGGCGTGGACCAGGCGGCGCTGCGGCGCGAGACTGGTATCGTGTTCGTCGTGCGGCGGGTCGAGATCGACTACCGCGCCCCGGCACTGTTCGACGATCTGCTGACGGTGGCGACAGCAGTACGTGACCTGCGCGGCGCGCGGGTTGTGATGACGCAGGATGTTCTGCGGGGCGATACGCTGTTGGCGCAGGCCGTGGTCACGGTGGCCGCGCTGCACGCCGATGGCCGCCCCGCGCGCCTGCCTTCCGCTCTGCGCGCTGCGCTGACCGCCTGAGGCGCGGGCGGCCGTTCAGTCCTTCTTCTTCATCGACATCGCCGTTTCCTCGCGCATGATCGACCAGTCGATCATGCTGCGCCAGATCAGCACTGCAAGATCCGGGTCCAGTTTCGTCGTCTGCGCCCTGGCTCGGACGCGGTCCAGCACCTCGCTCACCCTCTCGGGGATATGCGCGGGAAGACCCTCAGAAGCCTTGATCTCTGCCGCGCGGTCGATGCACGCCTGCCGCGCGGCCATCAGCGACACCAGATCGTCGTCGATCCGGTCAATGACGGCGCGCAGTTCAGCCATCGTGGTGCAGGTTTCCGGCGCGATTTCCGGCCGGTCATCGGTTCCTCCGGACATGGATCTTCCTTCCTCGTCTCCACGCGGCGCGCAAACACCACGTGTCATCTAGGCGCCAGCGCCGGGATGTGGCTAGAACAGCCCTGCGACAAAACCGTCATCGTCGATCCCGATGCTTTCGGCGGCAGGCATGCGGGGCAGGCCGGGCATGGTCATGATCTCGCCGCAGATCGCCACGACGAAGCCCGCCCCGGCGCTGAGCCGCAAATCCCGTATCGGGAGCGTGAAGCCTGTCGGTGCGCCGCGGCGTTCGGGATCGGTGGTGAAGCTGTATTGCGTCTTGGCCATGCAGATCGGGAGACGCCCGTATCCCGCGGCTTCCCAGTCGGCCAACTGCTTGCGCAACCGGTCATCCATCTGCACGCCATCGGCGCGATAGATGCGCCGGGCAATCGTGTCGATCTTGTCGGCAAGCCGCATCTCGTCGGGGTAGAGCGGCGCGAATTTTGCCGTCCCGCCTTCGGCGATGGCGACGACTCGTTCCGCAAGATCGGTGATTCCGGCCGATCCTTCGCCCCAATGGCGGCACAGGACGGCCTCGGACCCCAGTTCGGCCACGCGGGCCTGCACGGCGGCGATTTCCGCGTCAGTGTCGCCCGCGAAATGGTTGATCGCCACGACCACGGGCACGCCGAAACCGCGCAGGTTCTCCAGATGCCGGGCGAGGTTGTCGCAGCCCGCCGTCACTGCCGCGACGTTCTCGGTACCCAGATCGGCCTTGGCCACGCCGCCGTTCATCTTCAGGGCGCGCACCGTCGCCACGAGCACCGCGCAATCGGGGGCGAGACCGGCTTTGCGGCACTTGATGTTCAGGAATTTCTCGGCGCCGAGGTCGGCGCCGAACCCGGCCTCCGTCACGACGTAATCTGCCAGTTTCAGCGCGCTACGGGTCGCCAGAACGGAATTGCAGCCATGGGCGATATTGGCGAAGGGGCCGCCATGGACGAAGGCGGGCGTATGTTCCAGCGTCTGCACGAGGTTGGGTTGCAGCGCCTGTTGAAGCAGCACCGCCATCGCACCATCCGCTTTCAGGTCGCGGGCCGTGACCGGCTCGCGGTCGCGCGTGTAGGCGACGATGATGTCGCCCAGCCGCCGTTGCAGGTCATCCATGTCGGTCGCAAGACACAGGATCGCCATGACCTCGGACGCGACGGTGATGTCGAACCCGGTCTGCCGCGGATAGCCGTTGGCCACGCCCCCCAGCGACGTCACCACGTCGCGCAGTGCGCGGTCGTTCATGTCCAGCACGCGCCGCCAGACCACGCGCCGCGCATCGATCCCCAGCGCATTGCCCCAGTGGATGTGGTTGTCGATGAGCGCGGCCAGCAGGTTGTGCGCCGAGGTGATGGCATGGAAATCGCCGGTAAAATGAAGATTGATGTCCTCCATGGGCACCACCTGCGCATGCCCGCCGCCCGCGGCACCGCCCTTCATGCCGAAGCAGGGGCCTAGAGATGCCTCTCGGATGCAGATCGCCGCGCGCTTGCCGATCGCCTGAAGACCATCTCCGAGACCCACGGTCGTCGTCGTTTTTCCCTCCCCAGCCGGGGTCGGGTTGATCGCCGTCACCAGCACCAGCTTGCCATCGGGTCGATCCGCGAGGCCGGCGATGAAATCGGCGGACAGCTTCGCCTTGTCATGGCCGAAGGGCAGAAGGGCCTCGGCGGGAATGTCCAGCTTCGCGCCGATCTCGTGGATCGGGCGCTTGGTGGCCGCGCGCGCGATGTCGATATCCGATGGGAATGTCATGGTGGCTATCCTCCCGAGCCGGTCCGGTCCGGCCTCTTGCTGTTGTCATTCCGGACCGGGGCGTTGCCGGACCGGCATCCAGGCCGTCCACCGGTGCCCGTGCCCGGTCAAAGCCATCCGCGCCGCTTAAAATAGAAATAGGGCAAGACCGCGGACAGGACCATAAGGCTCAGTGCGAAGGGATAACCGAGCGGCCAGCGCAGTTCCGGCATGACTTCGAAATTCATGCCGTAGACTGACGCGATCATCGTGGGCGGCAGGAACACCACCGCGGCGACCGAGAAGATCTTGATGATCCCGTTCTGCTGGATGTTCACGAGTCCGAGCGTCGCATCCAGCAGGAAGGTGACCTTGCCTGCCTGGAAGCCAGCATGGTCCGTCAGCGATCGGACATCGCGCGACAGGCTCTTGAGGCGCGCGCGGGCGCTCTTCGGAAGTGTCCGCCCGAGCGACAGCTGGCTCAGGAACGCCGCGATCCGGTCGAGCGTCACGAGACTTTCCTGAAGCTTGGAATTCAGCTCCCCCCGGCGGCCGATCTCCCCCAGCATCGCGGCAAGGTCGACCCCGCCGCGCGGGTTGGTGGCGTCCTTGCGGAAGATCTCGCGTGCGATCCGGTCGAGCGTGGCGCTCTCGCGTTCGAGCACGTCCGCGATGCGTTCCACGATGGCGTCGAGAAGCGACACGAGCAGTTGCTGCGGCGTGTTGCAGTCCATGGCGCTGCGCGCCGCACGGCGGGTGAAGGTCGTGATCGCGCGCGGTTCGTGGTAGCGCAGTGTAATCACGGCGCTGTCCGTCAGCACGAAGGTCAGCGGGGCCATGACAGGTTCCGCCGTATCGAGGGCGGACAGGACACTGGCGGTCATGAAGACGGCGCCGTCCTCCACGTAAAGGCGCGCGGACAGTTCGATTTCCTGCATTTCCGCTTGGCTCGGCAGGTCCACGCCCAGCCTGTCCGACAGGATGCGCAATTCGTCCCGGCTTGGCGACAGAAGGTCGTGCCAGATCGGAACGGGTGCGTCGTCGTCCGTCTGACCGTCCGGTGCCACCGTCAGCCGCCCGTCCGCGAGGCCATAGGATGTGAGCATCGTCCGCCTTCCGTTTGCCGACACTTGCCCGAGTGCTAGTCGCTCGCGACAGGCTCCGCAAACGAAAACGGCCCCACATCGTGGGGCCGTCTGGATGGTCGGAGGCAGCCTGTCAGGCGGTCGGTTCGGGCTCCGGCCCGGCGGGGCCGTCGTCCGACGGCCGTGCCTTCGGCTTGGTCTTGGGGATCGCACCGAGCGATGCGACATTTCCCGACGGGCTGTCGCTGTCGTCATCGCCGCGGTTGAGTGGTTCGCCGTTCATCACCTTGCGGATCTCGGGGCCGGTGAGGGTTTCGTATTCCAGCAGCGCCTCGGCCAGCCGATGATGCTCTTCGGCGTGTTCGGTCAGGATGCGTTTGGCGGTCTCGTAACCTTCGTCCACCAGCCGGCGCACTTCCGCGTCGATCTTCTGCTGGGTCTCGGCTGAATTGTTCGACGCGCCCTGATAGGCCCCAAGATAGCTTTCCTGCTGGTTGGCATAGTCGATATTTCCGAGATCGTCGGAAAAGCCGAACTGGGTCACCATGGCGCGCGCGATCTTGGACACCTGCTGGATGTCCGACGCCGCGCCCGACGTCACGTTTTCCTTCCCGAAGATCAATTCTTCGGCCACCTTGCCGCCCATCGCCATGGCGATCTTGGACTTGTACTTGGTGTAGCTGACCGAAAGCTGATCCCGTTCCGGCAGCGACATCACCAGACCCAACGCGCGCCCGCGCGGGATGATGGTCGCCTTGTGGATCGGATCGTGCTGCGGGACATACAGCCCCACGACGGCGTGCCCGGCCTCGTGATAGGCGGTCAGCTTCTTCTCGTCCTCGGTCATGACCATGGACCGGCGTTCGGCCCCCATCATCACCTTGTCCTTGGCGTTCTCGAAATCGTCCATCGTGACAAACCGCCGCCCGATCCGTGCCGCCATCAGCGCCGCCTCGTTCACCAGATTGGCGAGGTCCGCGCCCGAGAAACCCGGCGTGCCGCGCGCGATGATGCGCAGATCGACATTCGGGCCCAGCGGCACCTTGCGCGCATGGACGCCCAAGATACGCTCGCGCCCCTTGATGTCGGGGTTGGGCACCTGCACCTGCCGGTCGAAACGGCCGGGGCGCAAGAGCGCGGGGTCGAGCACGTCGGGCCGGTTCGTGGCCGCGACGATGATGATGCCCTCGTTGGCCTCGAACCCGTCCATTTCCACCAGAAGCTGGTTCAGCGTCTGTTCGCGCTCGTCGTTGCCGCCGCCATAACCCACACCGCGCGACCGGCCCACGGCGTCAATCTCGTCGATGAACACGATGCAGGGCGCGTTCTTCTTGGCTTGCTCGAACATGTCGCGCACACGGGATGCACCGACACCCACGAACATTTCCACGAAGTCGGAGCCCGAGATGGTGAAGAACGGCACGCCCGCCTCGCCAGCGATGGCGCGGGCGAGGAGCGTCTTGCCGGTGCCGGGAGGGCCCACGAGAAGGGCACCCTTGGGGATCTTGCCGCCGAGGCGCGAGAATTTCTGCGGATTGCGCAAGAATTCGACGATTTCTTCAAGCTCTTCCTTGGCCTCGTCGATGCCCGCCACGTCGTCGAAGGTGACGCGGCCATGCTTTTCGGTCAGCAGCTTGGCCTTGGACTTGCCGAAGCCCATGGCGCCACCGCGCCCGCCGCCCTGCATGCGGTTCATGAAATAGATCCACACGCCGATCAGCAGCAGGAAGGGCAGGAAGGTCATCAGAAGCGTCGTGAAGCCGGACTGTTCTTGCGGCCGCGCGTTCACCGTCACTTCGTTGTTCAGCAGACGCTCCGTCACCTCCGTGCCCTGCGGCACGATGGTCACGTAATCCTGCCCGTCGCTGCCGCGGAACATGACCTTTTCGCCGTCGAGCGTGACCGTGCTCACCTCGCCGGATTCGACGCGGTTGACGAATTCCGAATAGCTGAGCGACCGGGAAGACATCGTGGACTGACCGCCGCTGAACAGGTTGAACAGGGCGAGGATCAGCAGGAACAGCACGACCCAGAAGGCGATGTTACGGGCGTTTCCCAAGGGGGTTCTCTCCTTAATGGTCGGCGGTCCATGCCGCCTGTCTTGGCCTAGACATAGACATCCGGTGGCGCAGTTCAATCCGGGCGCAGCGCGTCACAGAACGACAAGGTATCCCAAAGCGGCTGCGAAGACCAGTCCGGCGCTGTCGGGCCGCAGCCGGACAGGGTCGGCGCGGCGACGAGGCGGGGGCCATCCCAGACACCCGGCGCGGTCAGGATCGCGCGCCGCCGGAAACCTGCCTTGCGCCAGCCTGGCGATTGCGCCAGCCCCTCCGGACCAAGTGCCGCAAGGATCAGTCCGCGGTCCGGGCCGTCGATCCGCCAGCGACCGTCCCACAGCCCCGGTGCGGGAGCGGCGCGGCCGGCCAGCGCCGCCGGTTCGCGGTCGACCCAGATGCGGCCCCGTGCCGCGCTGAGCACGCAGCCCGCCACCGTTGCGGGCGTGCCCGTCAGCGCAGCGTTTTCGGCCCGGACCAGCGCGGCAAGGCGCGGGCGATAGGGCAGATCCGCCACCCGGCGCACCGCCGACGCCAGCAGTCGCCAGCGCGTGTCGTCGGGCAGGGCGGCAAAAGCGGCGCGGTCAAAACCGATTGCGCCGTGATCCGCGACGGCATGGGTCGTTGCGGCATCCTGCGCGGCCTGCCACAACACCGCACGGGCCGCCGCCATGCGTTCGGCCGTCGCGGCCAGCGTGGGTACGTCGAACCCGGCAAGCACCGGATCGGCCAGCATCGCGCGCACCCGCACCCGGTCGAATCTTTTGTCGGTGTTCGAAGGGTCTTCCGCCCATACCACCCCGGCTTCGCGCAGCACGTCGCGCAGGGCGCCGCGGCGCTGGGTCAGCAGGGGACGCAGCCAGACCGGCCCGTCCGTGCCTTCGCGGCGGGCCTCTGCCATGCCCGCCAGCCCGTCCACCCCCGACCCGCGCGCTAGCCGCATCAGCACCGTTTCGGCCTGGTCGTCCATGGTGTGGCCAAGGCAGACATGGGTCAGCCCATGCGCTGCGGCCCAGTCGCGCAAGGCGCCAAGCCGTGCGGCGCGTGCGCGCGCCTGAAGGTTGCCGCGCCCGTCCCAGCCCGCGGGGTCACCGTCGCGCCAGTGAAGCGTATCGTGCCGGATACCAAGCCGGGCCGCAGCGTCGGCGGCAAGCGCCGCCTCCGTCGCCGATCCGGGCCGCAACCCGTGATCGACCGTCACCGCCCGCAGCACCCCGCCGCGCGCCGCCACGGCCTGCGCCAGCAGCACCATCAGCGCCATGGAGTCCCCGCCGCCCGATACCGCGACACCGACCCTTGCCGGCCCGCCCGGCAGGTGACGGTCCAGCGCCCCTGCGACCGCGGCTTGCGGTGTCACGAACAGGCAAGACCGGACAGCGCCGTTTCGGCCTGTTCCGCGGCGGCCGTCCCTGCGAAGCGCGCCGGCACCTGCCCCAGCGTGACGCAGGCTTCGGGCGTCTGGCCCAGATCGGCAAGAGTCTGGCCCAGCTTCAGCAGCGCCTCGGCGGCGAGACCGGGATTGTCGAGTTCCGCGAGCGTGTAGCTTTCCAGATAGGCCCGCCCCGCCTGCGTCGGATTTCCCAGGTCCACCAGCATGTCCCCCCGGAACAGATGCGCCTCGGCGCTCAGGGGACTGCGCGGATAGCTTTCCACAAAACGGTCGAAAGCGGTCAGCGCGTCGGCGGGTGTGCCTTCTTCGGCCAGCGTTACGGCAGCGTCGAAATCGGCCTGCTCGCCCACGGCCAGTTCCGGCGCCGCGGGCGGGGGGATCGGCGTCACGGGTTCTGGCAGTGCGCCGCCGCCCAGCGGCGGGGTGGGCGGGATCTGGCCGATATCGCCGCCTTCCAGTTCGGTCAGGCGGAATTTCAGGTCGTCGATCCGGTTCGTGCCGTCCTCGACCACGCGGCCGATGCGGAACTCCAGTTCCTCGATCCGGGCGGTCAACTCGCGCAGCGCGCCCTCCACGGAGTCGAGCCGGGTGATCGGTCCCGAATCCTCGGGCGCGGTATCCCCCATCGCGGTGCCGGTGGTGGACAATTCGCGCCGCAGCGATTGCAGTTCCACCTCAAGCACGGTGATCTGCTGGCGGATATCGGCCAGCGTCGCGGCCCGGTCCTGCGCCGCCGCGGGCAGCGCGACGGCCACCATCAGCAACGCCGCGCGGATCATGCGCCCGCACCGCCCGTGGCCAGCACCGTCACGGCGCGGCGGTTCTGGGCGTAGCAGGCTTCGGTCGAGCAGACCTCGATCGGGCGTTCCTTGCCATAGGTCACAGTCCGCAGCCGCGAAGCCGCAACGCCTTGGGACACAAGGAATTCCTGCACCGAACTGGCGCGGCGCGCCCCCAGCGCAAGGTTGTATTCCCGCGTGCCCTGTTCGTCGGCATGCCCTTCGATCACCGCGGTGAAGGCGGTGTTTGCCTGCAACCAGCGCGCCTGTTCCGTCAGCGTCGCGCGGGCCGCGGCGTTCAGTGTGCTTTCGTCGACGGCGAACAGCACGCGGTCGCCCACGGCCTGCTGGAAATAGGCGGGCGAGGACGGGTCGGACGGGCTGCCCGCGGTGCCCGCGCCGCCTGTGCCGCTGCCCGGACCGCCGAAGCGGTCGGTGCAGGCCCCGAGGGCGAAGACCGCGCAGCACGCGGCGATGAGAAGCGAACGGGTCATGGGCTTTGGGCCTCCGTATCAAGTCGCGCCAAGGCTAACAGGCGGCGCGGGGGTTGCAAGCGGCGGGCGCGGTCAATCCAGAAGCGGCGACCATGCGGGGTCCGAGGCCGCCCCCGGCGTCGGCACCCGCTTCAGGTTGCGCCCGGTGATGTCGACAGACCACAGCCCCGGCGCGCCGCCCGCGCCCGCGGTTTCGCGAGTGAACATGACCACGCGCCCGTTGGGCGACCAGGTCGGGCTTTCGTCGAGGAACGACGCTGTCAGCAGCCGTTCGCCCGACCCGTCGGGACGCATCACGCCGATATGGAACCGGCCCTGGTTCTGCTTGGTGAAGGCGATCAGGTCCCCGCGCGGCGACCATACGGGCGTGCCGTAGCGGCCGGGGCCGAAGCTGATCCGCCGTGCCTCCCCGCCGCCGGCCGGCATGATGTAGAGTTGCGGGCTGCCCGAGCGGTCGCTTTCGAACACGATCTGGCTGCCATCGGGGGCATAGCTGGGCGCGGTTTCGATCGACGGGGCCTCGGTCAGCCTTGTGGGTGACCCGCCGCCGATCGCCATGCTGTAAAGGTCCGTATTGCCGCCGCGCGAGGAAGAGAACAGCACCGTGCCGCCATCGGGCGAAAAGCGGGGCGAAAAGGTCATGCTGTCCGGCAGGTTCTCCAGCGTGCGTGTCCGCAGGCTGCCGGTATCCAGCAGCATGATCCGCGGGAAACCGCTGGCATAGGAGGTATAGAGCACCTGTCCCCCATCCGCCGAGATCCGGGGCGCGAGTACGAGCGTGCCCGGATCTGTCAGGTAGGACAGGTTTGCGCCGTCGTAATCCATGACGGCAAGCCGCTTTTCGCGCGCGTCCTTGGGCCCGGTTTCGGCCACGAAAACCACGCGGCTGTCGAAATAGCCGCCCTCGCCGGTGATGCGGGAATAGACCTGGTCGGCGACCTTGTGGGCAAGGCGGCGCCAGTTATCCCCGGTGCCGGTGAATTGGAGCCCCTCGCCCAGCGGTGCCTCGGCGAATATGTCGAACAGGCGGAAGCTCACGGTGATCCGGTCGCCCGACACGCCGACCGACCCGGTGACAAGGCCCTGCGCATTGATCGCCTTCCAGTCGGCGTATTGCACGGGGCTGTCGAAGCTGGTGATGGGCGAGATGAACGCGCGTTCGGGGATCGCCCGGAAAAGGCCTGAACCTTCGAGATCCGCCTGGATCACGGCGGTGATGTCCTGCGCCAGTTCTGCCGCTGCACCGCCTTCGGTCAGGAAGGGGGCGATGGCGATGGGCAGGGGTTCGATCACCCCTTCCGTGATCTCGATGCGCAGGGGGCCGGACTGGGCCTGTGCCGGTGGGACCGGCAGCAATGCGGACAGGGCAAGGGCCATGGCGGCGGCAAGAAGGCGGGTCATGGTCAGCGTCTCCCCATGTCGGCGGGATTGAATGTCATCTCGATCCGCCGCCACTGGTCGTAACGGTCCTGCGGCAGATCGTCGAACGGGGCGCAGCGCAGGATGGCGCGGCGCGCGGTGTCATAGGCCTGTTCTGCGGCGGCAGCGCTGCCGCCCGTATGGGTCACGAGCCGCAGGTTCGACGGCGCGCCGTCACGGGACATGTCCATACCTACGGTGACCACGACCTGCATGGCGTCAGTGCCAAGCGCGCCCACGTTCCAGCAGCGGCTGACGGCAAGGCGCAGTCCGTCCCGGTCGGCATTGCTCAGCGAACCGCCAAGGGTGCCGTCGCGTGCGCCGGGGCTGCCGCCGCCGCCCCCCAGCGCTTCGGCCAGTGCTGCGGCCACGGCATCGCCGACGGCGTCGGCCGGTGGTGGGGTCGGTTCAGGTTCAGGTTCCGGGTCGGGCGGCGGAGGTTCCGCCAGTTCGGCGGGCGGGTCGGGACGGTCCGGCCGCGCGCGCGGTGCGGGGGCGTTTTCCGTCTCCGTGGCTTCGGTCACGATCTCGGGCGCGGCGGCCTCGGGGGCGGTCGCGTCCTGCTCTTCCGCCGGGGCCGCGTCGGGCGACGGGTCGGGAGAGGCGGAAACCTCCGGCTGCACGGTATCGCCTGTCCGCACGTCGTCGGGCGGGGCGGGCTGGGGCACGGGCGCCACCCTGTCCACCGGCGGCGGCAATGGGGCCACGGGCTCCGGCCGGGGGGAGGTGTCAGCCTCCGGCGCGGGGGCCTCGGGTTGGGACTCCTCGGCGGGCGGCGGGAGCGGTGGTGCGACCGGCGTTGCTTCCGGGGCTTCTTCCGCCTCGGGCGCGGGGCCCGGGGGGGCCGTTAGATCACCGGGTTGATACAGCGCCACGTCCATCACCACGGGTTCCGGCGGCCTGGTCGGGCCGCCGAAGGGCCAGCCGATGAAGGTCACCGCCAGCAGCGCGCCATGGCCTGCGAGTGACAGCTTGAACCCTGTGTCCATGGCATCGCCCGCCTAGTTCCCGGCAGCGTCGGGCGCATCTGTCCCGTCGAAGCGCGGCCCGCCGGGGTCCGTCACTAGCCCGATGCGCGGGAACCCGCCCGCGTTCAGCGCGCCCATCACCTGCATCACGCGTGCATAGGGGATGTCCCCGTCCGCGCGCAGGAAGATGCGGTCGTCGGCGCGTTCGCCCGCGATGGCGCGCAGACGCTGCACGAGATCGCCGGCAGGCACCTCGGTCGTCTGGATCATCACCCTGCCATCGGTGGCAAGCGTCACGGTCAGCGGTTCTTCCTCGGAGGCCGGCAGGGCGGTGGCGGCGGTTTCCGGCAGGCGTATGGGCACGCCTACGGTCATCAGGGGGGCTGCGACCATAAAGATCACCAGCAACACCATCATCACGTCCACGAAGGGCGTGACGTTGATTTCGGACATCGGGGCCGCGACCTGCGACCGGCGCCGCCGCCGCCCGCCGCCGCCGGGTTGTGGGGTGACCCTCATGCGTCGGATTCCCGTGACAGGAGCGTGGCGAATTCGTCCGCGAAGACCTCGTAACCCCCGACGATCCTTGCGCTATCCGATGTCAGCTTGTTGTAGAAGATCACCGCCGGGATCGCGGCGAGCAGCCCGATGCCCGTGGCCAGAAGCGCCTCGGCGATGCCTGGCGCGACGACGGCGAGCGAGGTGTTCTGGCTGATGGCGATCTGTTCGAAGGCGTGCATGATGCCCCAGACGGTGCCGAACAGCCCGACGAAGGGCGAGATTGAGCCCACGGTGGCCAGCACGGGCAGGCCCGCGTTCAGGCGTTCGGATTCGCGGGCGATGGCGACGTCCATCGAACGGTCGATGCGGGCGGTGGCGCCGGGGATCATGGCACCGTCGTCGCGCTGGGACCGGTGCCATTCCGACATGCCCGCCACGAAGATCCGTTCGGGCGCATTGCGTGGGTTTTCAACGACTTCGGCGAACAATCCGTCGAGTGGTTCGCCAGACCAGAAGGCGCGGTCGAAACGGTCCGCGGCGCGGCGCGCGGCGCGGTAGAGGATGTGCTTCTGCACGATGATCGCCCAGGCCCAGATCGACCCCGCGATCATCAGCACCATTGTCGCCTTGACGGCGAAAGTGGCGCGCGCGAACAGCGACCAGAACGAAAAGTCGATGGTTTCCATATGTTTGCCTGTTATGTGCCTGCCGGAGCGGGGCGTTTCGCACCCCTTTTGTTAACGGCACCTTACCCCAAAGCGGCGGCCCGCGCCATGGCGCGCGGGGGCAGGGCCGGTCACATTTTCGACGGCGCGCCCCCCGGCCGGATCGCGTTCCGTGTTCCGTATGTGTTCTGTAGGAGTCCTGTATGACTTTCGTATGACTCGCGTATGACGCCGGTGCGTCCGCGTCAGTCCTCCGCCGGCCCGTCCACGAGTTGCGTGACCACGGTCGCGCCCGCTTCGAGCGTGCGGTGCACGGGGCACTTGTCGGCGATCTCCATGAGTTTCGCGCGCTGGTCGGCATCGAGCGGACCCTTGAGCCGGATCGCGCGGGTGAAGCGGTCGATGCGCGGGCTGACATTGGTTTCCGCGTCCTGCGCGTGCACCTTGTCATGGGTGATGTCCACGCTCACGCCTTCCAGCGGCCAGCCCTTGCGCCGCGCATACATGCGGATGGTCATGGAGGTGCAGGCGCCGAGCCCCGACGACAGGAACCCGTAGGGCGACATGCCCCGGTCGGTGCCGCCATAGGCGCGCGGTTCGTCCGCCAGAACGTGATGCTTCTCGCCGGAACTGACATCCTGAAGGAACCCGTCCGCGTCGGCCTCGGTCACGCGGACGACGCCTTCGGGGGCGCCGGGCGGCGGCGCGGGGGCGGCAAGGTCGAGATAGCGCGCGGCCCACGCGGCGATGACGCCCGCGGCGTATTCCGCGTCGCGGGGCCGGGTGATGAGGTGGTCGGCCTCGTCCAGGGTCACGAAGCTTTTCGGATGCTTTGCCGCCTTGAAGATCGCGGTAGCGTTGTCGATGCCCACGTATTCGTCGCGCGGCGCGTGCATCACCAGGAGCGCCTTGCCCAGCTTGCCGAGTGCTTCATCGAGCGCTGCGCCCCGCACGTCGTCCACGAAGCCCTGCCCGATGCGCAACTGGCGCCCGCCAAGGTCCACCTCGGCCACGCCGTCGCGGGCGATGGTGTCGAGCGCATGGGCGAAGTTGTCGGTCACATGGGCGGGATCGTGCGGCGCGCCGAGCGTGACCACGGCGCGGGCGCTGTCGATGCGGCCCGCCGCGCGGATCACCGCCGCCCCGCCCAGCGAATGGCCGATCAGCAGGTCCGGCGCGCGCCCGCGATCCTTGAGCGCGGCAGCGGCGGAGACGAGATCGTCCACGTTGGAGGTGAAGGTGGTATTCTCGAACTCGCCCTCGCTGTGGCCGAGCCCGGTGAAATCGAACCGCAGCACCGCGAACCCCGCCGCGTTGAGCCGCGCGGCAATGCGGCGGGCGGCGGGGATGTCCTTGCCGCAGGTGAAGCAATGGGCCAGCAGCGCGGTCGCCCGCACCGGCCCGTCGGGCAGGTCGAACCGGGCGGCGAGTTCTGCCCCGCCATGGCCCGGAAATGTGAATCGTTCGCTGGTCATCGGTCGTCCCGTTCCATGAGGCCGGTGTCATCCGGCCCGTTCCAAGCAGCAGGCAGGCGTGGCGCCGCGCTGGCGTTGGCCCAACATGCGGTGGCCATGGCGGCTGGGCAAGGCGCGCGGGCCGCGCGTCACGGGAGGGTGACAGGGACGGAGGCTTTCGTGTGCCCTTGACTTGTCCGGCGTGGCGGGCCATCTGCAACGCATCGACGGTCCGCTGCCGCGTGAGCAGCCTGCCGCATGGCGGAGACGGGAAACACCCCCTGATCCCCTGCCGCACCGATCCCGATGACGAATTCTGCATCCCAATTCACGCAGGGGTCAGGCGCGGGGCACCCGACGCGGCATCCGGCCGTGCGGTCATCGCCCTTCGCGGAACCTGCGGTCCCTGACCTTCGCGCCGATGCGGCGCGGCGGGGCCGGTTTTGACGGGCATGTGCCCGAGAGGATGTCCATTCCATGGATTTCGACATGCTGGGGCTTCAGCCCCGACTGGTGGCCAAGCTGGCCGAGATGAAGATCACCGATCCCACGCCGATTCAGGCGCAGGCGATCCCGCACGCCATGAACGGGCGCGACGTGCTGGGGCTGGCGCAGACCGGCACCGGCAAGACCGCCGCCTTCGGCCTGCCGCTGGTGCACATGATGACCGGGGTGGGCGCAAAGCCCGCGCCGAAGACGGCGCGCGGGCTGGTGCTGGCGCCGACGCGGGAACTGGCCAAGCAGATCGCGGACAACCTGATGGCGTTCTGCGAGGGCAGCCACCTGCGCGTGGCGCTGGTGGTGGGGGGCGTGTCCCTGAACCCGCAGATCCGGCGGATGGAGCGGGGCGTGGACCTGCTGGTGGCGACGCCGGGCCGGTTGATCGACCTGCTGGACCGCAACGCGGTGCGGCTGAACGAGACGCGATTCCTGGTGCTGGACGAGGCGGACCAGATGCTGGACCTCGGGTTCATCCACGCGCTGCGCCGGATCGCCCCCTTGTTGCCCGCCGAGCGGCAGACGATGCTGTTCTCGGCCACGATGCCCAAACAGATGGCGGAACTGGCCGCGGCCTATCTGACCGATCCGGTGCGCGTGGCCGTGTCCCCGCCGGGCAAGGCCGCGGACAAGATCGACCAGTCGGTGCATTTCGTGCAGAAGGGCGACAAGCCCGACCTGCTGATTTCGTTGATGGACAAGCACCGGGGCGACCGGGCGCTGGTGTTCGTGCGCACAAAGCACGGCGCGGACCGGCTGGCCAAGCAGATCGAGAAGTCGGGCTTCCCGGTTGCCGCGATCCACGGCAACCGCAGCCAGGGCCAGCGCGACCGGGCCATCGACGGGTTCCGCAAGGGCACGATCAAGGTGCTGGTGGCAACGGACGTGGCGGCACGCGGGATCGACATTCCGGATGTGCGGCACGTGTACAACTTCGACCTGCCGAACGTGCCGGACAATTACGTGCACCGGATCGGGCGCACGGCGCGGGCGGGCAATGACGGGGCCGCCATCGCGTTCTGCGCGCCCGACGAGATGGGCGAGCTGCGCGATATCCAGAAGGTCATGAAGGCCGACATTCCCGTGGCGGGCGGGCGCCCTTGGGAAGGCGCGCTGCCGGCCAAGAAGACGCAGGGCCGGGGTGGCCGCCCCGGCGGCGGCAAGCCGGGCGGCGGCCACGGTGGCGGCATGGCCAAGCCCGGTGCCG
>NZ_QDFI01000041.1 GCF_003254465.1 Meridianimarinicoccus zhengii | reverse complement strand
AGACGCTGAAGGCCCGCGCCTATGACGGCGACGTCGCGCGCGTGCGCCTGCCCGACGATGCGGGCCGCGCCTGGGTCACGGCGCTGGCCGACCCGGCCGGGGATCTCGCCACGCCAATGAAAGGGCCGCTCGCCAGCGACCGCGACGGCGGCGCCGACCTGCACCGCGCGGCAATACGGCTGTGCAAGTCCGCCCGCCTCCTGCCCGCCGCCGTCGTCGTGGCGCTCGACCGGCCCGGCCCCGTCGCGGCACAGGCCGGCCTGACCCTGCTGCCCGCCCCCCAGGTGCTGCGCCTGTCCGCCGCGGCCAGCCCCCATGCCCCCGTGATCGACGCCCGCCTGCCCATGGAGGTGTCCGAGGCCGGGCGACTCCATGTCTTCCGCCCCGAAAACGGCGGCGCGGAACATTACGCGATCGAGATCGGCGACCCCGACCGCGCCCGCCCCGTGCTCACCCGGCTCCATTCGGCGTGCTTCACCGGCGACGTGATGGGGTCGCTCAAATGCGATTGCGGCCCGCAACTGCGCGGCGCGCTGGCGCAGATGGGCGCCGCGGGCGCGGGCGTGCTGCTCTACCTCAACCAGGAAGGGCGCGGCATCGGGCTGGCCAACAAGATGCGCGCCTATGCCCTGCAGGACCAGGGCTTCGACACAGTGGAGGCCAACCACCGGCTCGGCTTCGAGGATGACGAGCGCGACTTCCGCATCGGCGCGGACCTGCTGCGCCGCATGGGCTTCACCTCGGCGCGCCTGCTGACCAACAACCCCAACAAGGTCGCCATGCTCCAGTCCCACGGGATCGACGTGGTCGAACGCGTGCCGCTCCAGGTCGGGCGCGGCGCGCACAATACCGCCTATCTGGACACCAAGGCGGCGAAATCCGGCCACCTTCTGTGACGCGCCCCACCGATATCGTCGTCACGCCCCACGGCGCCCGCGCCTTCGGCCGCCACCTGCCCTGCGCCATCGGGCGCGGCGGCATCACGCGCGACAAGCGCGAAGGCGACGGCGCGACCCCGGCGGGCGTGCACCGGCTGGTGGGGATGCTCTACCGCCCCGACCGGATGGCGCGGCCCGCCGACTGGGCGCTGCCCATCGGCCCGACGGACCTATGGTCGGACGACCCGCGCGACCCGGACAACTACAACCTGATGGTGCGCGCGCCCTACGCGCACAGCCACGAACGGCTCTGCCGCGCCGATCCGCTCTACGATCTCGTGATCCTGACCGACTGGAACTGGCCGCGCGCGCGCGCCGGGGCGGGGTCCGCAATCTTCCTCCACCGCTGGCGCAAGCCGCGCCACCCGACGGAGGGTTGCATCGCCTTCGCGCCCGAAGACCTGCGGTGGCTCGCCCCCCGCATCCGCTTCGAGACACGACTGGTCATCTTGCCAGCCGGACCGCCACGGGCCCAAGAATCTTAATTAAGATTTTTACTCCGCCCCGCTCAGCCGTAATCGCGTTCCCCGAAGATAGCGGAACCCACGCGCACATGGGTCGCGCCCAGGCGCACCGCCTCTTCGAAATCGGCGCTCATGCCCATGGACAGGCCCGCCAGCCCGTTGCGCTCGGCGATCTTGCGCAACAGCGCGAAATGCAAGGACGGCGCCTCCTCCACCGGCGGGATGCACATCAGCCCGGCCAGCGGCAGATCCATCGCTCGGCACGCCGCCACGAAATCGTCCGCCGCCTCGGGCAGCACCCCGGCCTTCTGCGGTTCCTCGCCGGTGTTGACCTGCACGAACAACGCCGGGCACGCCCCGCGCGCCTGCGCCTGGTCGGCCAGCTTGCGGGCCAGCTTTTCCCGGTCCAGCGAATGGATCGCGTCGAACAACTCGACCGCCTGTTTCACCTTGTTGGTCTGCAACGGCCCCAGCAGGTGCAGATCCACCGGCCCGAACCGGTCGCGCAGATCCGGCCACTTGCCCGCCGCCTCCTGCACCTTGTTCTCGCCGAAACAGCGGTGCCCGGCCTCCAGCACCGCCTCGACCCGCCCCAGCGGCTGGACCTTGGACACCGCGATCAGCCGCACGTCGCCCGGATCGCGCCCCGCATCCGCGCAAGCCGCCGCGATCCGTGCCTCGATATCCTGCAATCCCATGTCGCTGTCTCCCGCTTTGCGCCGGTTCAACCACGCCCCCGCACAAAAGAAAAGAGCGGGCCGAAGCCCGCTCTTTCCGTCAACCGGTTGATCCGTCGGATCAGAAGTTGATCGACACACCGAAGTCGGCGACGACAGTGTTGCCGCTGGCTGCCGAAACTTCGTCGATGTCGTACTGTGCGACGCCGGCTTCCAGCGCGAGACCGCCACCCAGATCATAGGCTGCGCCGAGGCCGTAAAAGCTCGTGGTCACGCTTGCACCGACGTCAGGGTCGGTTTCCAGCTGGCGCCAGTAAGCCGTGACGGATGCCGCGCCGAAGCCTGCGGCCGCCGACACACCGTACTGGTCCACAGAACCGACATTGTCTTGATCTGCACGACCATAGATCCCCTTCAGTGTCACACCCGAGAAGGTGACCGACGCCGCACCGATGAGGTGGGTGGTGTCTTCACCAGCCGTGGTCGTGAGTGCGTTGGAGGCACCGTCCGACGTCCGGATGAACGTGCTCGACGGGTCAAGCAGCGTGATCGTCGCGCCTTCCATGACGGCTTCGTAGGCGAGACCGACCGAGAACAGGTCCGTCGCGTAGCCGGCACCGATGCTGTACCCAGCGTCGTCGGTCAGGCCGAGCGACAGGGTGATGCCCGACACGGAGTAGTCGTAGCGTGCGACGGGGCCAGCAGGCTGTGCGCCGGCGGTCACGAGGAACGCGGTTTCGTTCAGGTCGCCCAGACCGGACAGACCGACACCGGCGAGATCGCCGATCACCTGCTCGGCACCGCCGTTGGTGTCACCCATGGTGATCGTGCCGAAATCGCCCGAAACGAAGATCGAGTTGTCCCAGCCGCGTGCACCCTGCGATGCGCCCAGATCGTCGAAGTCGCCCGATGCGCCGAAGGTCAGGCCGCTGTCCGACTGCATCGACACGGAGAAATCAACGTCGAGGTCATAGATGAACGAGTAGCTGCTGACGTTACGGGTGAACGTGGTTCCGTCCGCCCGAGTGAACGTGCGCGTGTCAGCGCTCGTGTCGGTGGTGTCGAAGATGCCGTCGCCGTCATATGCACCATATGCAACACCCATGTAGCCGTCGCCGCCGATGACGACTTCAGCTGCTGCGAAGCCAGCCGACACGACGAGTGCGGTCGAGGCCAGGAGAATCTTTTTCATTTGGTTTCCCTCACAGGATATTTTGAAGGTGATCCTCAAGCGGGCCACCCCGTTTGAGTTGCAGCCTCTTTCTACCTTCCGCCCCCCGCAAACAAGCATGCCCCGGCCCGCGCCGGATCTGCGCCCCGCAAATGGTGCAGGTTTGCCACACTGGCCTGAACCGCCCCCACAGGCCACGCACAACCCCCCGGTGCAACCGCGCCGCCCGGCGCTTGTCCGGGCGCGGGGTACGGGCTGGGGCCCGCGCCGCCCGGTGCTTGTCCCGGGGCGGGGCACAGGCTAGGGATTGCGCCAGACCGTTCGGACCGACTGGAACCCGCCATGACCGCGCGCATGCCCCGATCCCTGCCCATCACCCTGCGTCACATCGGCGGCGCGCTGGCCCTGCTTGCGCTGGCAAGCTGTGGCGGCGTTCCGGCGTCGGACGATACCACGCCCGTCGACACCTCCACGCAGTCGAGCATCTTCGATCTCTTCCAGAACAACGACGACCCCAACGTGACGCTGGAGGTGAACCGCTACCTCTGGAACGCCACGCAGGACGTGCTCGGCTTCCTGCCGCTGGAACGCGCCGACCCGTTCACCGGGCTGCTGGTCTATGGCTACGGCACACCGCCGGGCGGCGGGCGGGCCTATCGCGCGACGGTGCAGATCCGCGACCCCGCGCTCGACGCGCGCGCGCTGAACCTCGCACTCGCGACCCGCAACGGCCCCGCCTCCGCGGAAACCACCCGCGCGGTGGAGGACGCGATCATGACCCGCGCGCGGCAGTTGCGCATCGCCGACGGGCGGCTGTAACCGGCGACCCGAGTCATATGCGAGTCATATGAAAGTCATACGCGATTCATATCGCCCGAACTGACGTCGCATCCCGACGCCCCAGACGACAGGACACGCCCCATGGCCCGCTACGACCCCGCCGCAATCGAAGCCAGGTGGCAACAGGAATGGGACGCCGCCGAGGTCTTCAAGGCCCGGCCCGACCCGGACCGCCCCAAGTACTATGTCCTTGAAATGTTTCCCTATCCTTCGGGAAACCTGCATATGGGGCATGTCCGCAACTATGCCATGGGCGACGTGGTCGCGCGCTACAAGGCGGCGCAGGGGTTCAACGTGCTGCACCCGATGGGCTGGGACGCCTTCGGCCTGCCCGCCGAGAACGCCGCGATGGAACGGAAAATCCACCCAGGATCATGGACTTACGACAACATCGCCAACATGAAGGCGCAGTTCCGGTCGCTGGGCCTGTCGCTCGACTGGTCCCGCGAATTCGCCACTTGCGATCCCGAATATTACGGCCAGCAGCAGGCCCTGTTCCTTGATTTTCTTGAGAAAGGTCTCGTCTATCGCAAGGCCGCCGTGGTCAACTGGGATCCGGTGGACATGACGGTTCTCGCCAACGAACAGGTGGAGGACGGGCGCGGCTGGCGCTCCGGCGCGCTGGTGGAACGGCGCGAGCTGACCCAGTGGTTCTTCCGGATTTCCGATTTTTCCCAAGAGCTTCTGGAGGCTCTGGACGGGCTCGACCGCTGGCCCGACAAGGTCCGCACCATGCAGGCCAACTGGATCGGCCAGAGCCGAGGCCTGCGCTTCGGTTTCGCATGCGAAACGCCCGTCCACGGGGTCGAGGCGATTGAGGTCTTCACGACCCGCCCCGACACGCTGATGGGCGCGTCCTTCGTGGGCCTCTCGCCCGACCACCCGCTGGCCAAGGCGCTGGAGGCCGAGAACCCTGCCATCGCCGCCTTCTGCGCCGATTGCCGCCGCACCGGCACATCGGAAGAAGCCCTTGAAAAGGCCGAAAAGCGCGGCATGGACACGGGCCTGCGCGTGCGCCACCCGCTCGACCCGGACTGGCTGCTGCCGGTCTGGATCGCCAATTTCATCCTGATGGACTACGGCACCGGCGCGATCTTCGCCTGCCCCGCCCACGACCAGCGCGACCTCGACTTTGCGCGGAAATACGACCTGCCGGTAAAGGACGTCTTCCACTCTCTTGGCGTGGAGAGAAAAGCTGAAAAAACGAACTCGCCAACACCGCTGGACTCCCCAGAGCTCGGCAGCGACGTTGCGTTTGTCCCACCTAGAACCGAGAAAGTAGTTTACGTTCGCCCGGTGGCGCAGGCTGGTCATGAAATGACCGGCGAACAAGCCGTTGAGAATACGATTTACTTGGCCGAGCGTCAGGGCTGGGGCACCGGCGTCATGCAATACCGCCTGCGCGACTGGGGCCTGTCGCGGCAACGCTACTGGGGCTGCCCGATCCCGGTCGTGCATTGCGACGCCTGCGGCGTGGTGCCCGAGAAGAAGGAAAACCTGCCGGTCAAGCTGCCCGAGGACGTGAGCTTCGACCGCCCCGGCAATCCGCTCGACCGGCATCATGCGTGGCGCAACGTGCCCTGCCCGGCCTGCGGCGCGCCCGCGCGGCGCGAGACCGACACGATGGATACCTTCGTCGATTCGTCGTGGTATTACGCGCGCTTCACCTCGCCGGGCGCTGCCACGCCCACGGACCGGGCCGAAGCCGACTACTGGATGAACGTGGACCAGTATATCGGTGGGGTCGAACACGCGATCCTGCATCTCCTGTATTCCCGCTTCTTCGCCCGCGCGATGGCAATCTGCGGCCACCTGCCGGACAGCGCGGCGGAACCCTTCGACGCGCTGTTTACGCAAGGGATGGTGACGCACGAGATCTACCGAAGCGTTTCTCAAAAACTGTTTGCTGAAAACGACGGGACCGAAATTCAAATTGTCCATGAAGCGTATCACTTGCCGAAAGACGTTGTGTTTTGCGACGTTGGTGGACAGCGGGAAGCTGTGCTTAGATCAGAAATGGTGGAAGACAAGTTTGATCCAGATGACGAGCAGCAGGTTAAAGATTACTTGAACGTTTTCGGGCGAACTGAAATTCAAATCATCCCCTCCGCCAAGATGTCCAAGTCCAAGAAGAACGTCGTCGACCCCGTCGGCATCGTGGACCGCTTCGGGGCCGACACCGCCCGCTGGTTCATGCTGTCCGACAGCCCGCCCGAACGCGACGTGGAATGGACCGACGCCGGGGCAGAGGCCGCCCACAAGCACCTCGCCCGCGTCTGGCGCATGGCGTCCGAACTGGCCCCGAGCCTGCCGCAGGCGGGCGAAAGCGGCGCGGAGGCGGCCCCGGCAGGGGTCTCCGACCCGGCGCTGGCCCGTCTCGCCGCACGCACGATCCATGACGTCACGCAGGGCATCGAAGGCTTCGCCTTCAACACCTCCGTCGCCAAGCTCTACGCCTTCACCGCTGCGATCCAGAAATCCGACGCCCCCGCCACGGACCGTGCCGCGGCGCTGCGCATCCTTGCGCGGCTCATGGCGCCGATGACCCCGCATCTCGCGGAAGAGGTCTGGCGGATGCTCGGCGGCACCGGCCTTTTGGCCCGCCAGCCTTGGCCCGAGGCCGATCCCGCGCTGCTGGTGGACGACACGGTCACCCTGCCCATCCAGATCAACGGCAAGCGCCGGTCGGAACTCACCGTCGCCCGCGACTTGCCGAAACCCGAGATCGAGGCGCAGGTCCTCGCCGACGCCGCCGTGCAGAAGGCACTGGCGGGCGGCGCGCCGAAAAAGCTGATCGTGGTGCCGGGCCGCATCGTCAATGTCGTGGTCTAGGCCGCGCACGTCCGGGTCGCCGCGCCCGCCGCGCGAGTTCGGCTCATGGCGTCAGCCGCGCATGTCCGAGGCTTGGCGCCAGCCGCACGACCACCCGTCACGGAACGCTGCGCCATCGGCGCCGGCCACCGTCGACCTTACGTCCCCGCGCACGACCCGCCGCGGGATTCTTGCCCTCGGCCTTGGCGCGCTGGGGCTGGCGGCGAGCTGCGGGTTCCGGCCGGTCTATGGCCCCGCGGGCAGCGGCACGGCACTCGACGGCGCCACGATCGTGGCGCAGGGCGGCGGACAGACCGAGTTCACCCTCACGCGCGCCCTGCAGGACCGTCTCGGCCCGCCGGGGGCCGCGCCGCGGTTCCGGCTGGCCACCACGCTGTCCATTTCGGCCGAGCAGGTCGCGGTGACCACGGCGCAGTCCACCAACCGGTACAACCTGATCGGCGTCGTCGACTACACCCTCACCGACATCGCCACGGGCGACACCGTGCAGGCTGGCCGCGTGGACGGGTTCAACAGCTTCTCCGCCGTGGGCACGTCGCTTGCCGTCCGCACGGCGCAGATCGACGCGACCGAGCGGCTCATGGTCATCCTCGCCGACCGGGTGATGATCGACCTTCTGGCCGCACCGGCGCTGCTGGGGGAAACGGACCCGTGAAACTGTCCCCCCGCGACGCGCTGGCCTTCTTCGAAAAGCCCGACCCGGGGCGCGCGGGCATCCTGATCTATGGCCCCGATCCGATGCGCTGCGCGCTGCGGCGCGAACAGGTGATCGCGCGACTGATCGGGCCGGAGGGACCGGGCGAGATGCGGCTGACCCGCCTTGCCCCCGGCGACCTGCGCGGCGATCCTGCAGCGCTGGGGGACGCGATGCGAGCCACCGGGTTCTTTCCCGGCCCGCGGGTCGTGTTCGTGGACGGCGCGACGGAACAGATGGCCAAGGCCGCGGCGGCGGCACTGAACGACTGGCAGCCCGGCGACGCGCAGATCGTCGCCGTGGCGGGCAACCTGACCAAGGGCAACGCCCTGCGCAAGCTGTTCGAGGGTCACCCCAAGGCCGTCGCGGCGGCGGTCTATGCCGATCCGCCCGGCCGGGCGGAGGTCGAGACCATGGTCGCCCGCGCGGGCTTGCGCGACCTGCCCGCACCCGCCATGGCCGATCTCGTGGCACTGGCGCAGACGATCGATCCGGGAGACTTCGCCCAGACGCTGGAAAAGCTCGCGCTTTACAAGCTGGACGACCCCGATCCCGTCAGTGCGGCCGATATCGCCGCCGTCGCACCCATGTCCACCGAGGCGGAACTGGACGATATGCTCGGCGCCGTGGCCGACGGCGCGAGCGACCGGCTCGGCCCGCTGCTCAAACGGTTGCAGGCGCAGGGGACCACGCCGGTCACCATGGCCATCGGGGCGCTGCGCCACTTCCGCACCCTGCACGCCATCGCCGCCCATCCGGGCGGACCGTCGCAAGGCGTGGCGGCGCTGCGACCGCCGCTGTTCGGCCCGCGCCGGGACCGGATGCAGCGGCAGGCGGCACAATGGGGCCGCCCCCGGCTGGAAGAGGCGCTCCATGCGCTGGTGGACACCGACCTTGCCCTGCGCAGCGGCGGGCAGACAGCACCCCAGGGCGCCATGATCGAACGGGTGCTGATCCGGTTGAGCTTCCTCGCCCGCCGCTGACCCGCGTCAGGTCAGGTGGTTGGAAAAGAAATTCAGCGTCCGGTCCCATGCCAGTGTCGCCGCCGCCTCGTCGTAGCGGGGCGTGGTGTCGTTATGGAAGCCGTGGTTCACGTCCGGGTAGAAATGCATGCTGAACGCCTTCTGGTTCGCCTTCAGCGCTTCGGAATAGGCGGCGGCGCCCGCGTTGATCCGCTCATCCAGACCGGCGTAGTGGATCATCAGCGGGGCCTCGATGGAAGGCACGTCCGCCGCGTCGGGCTGACGTCCGTAGAACGGCGCCGACGCGGCCAGATCGGGATAGGCCACCGCGAGCGCGTTGCATACGCCACCACCATAGCAGAACCCCACGGCACCCACGCGCCCGGTGCTGTCCGCATGGTCGCGCAGGAATTCGAAGGCCGCGAAGAAATCCTCCATCAGCTTGGCACCATCCAGGCTGCGTTGCATCTCGCGCCCCTCGTCGTCGGTTCCGGGATAGCCGCCCAGCGGGGTCAGCCCGTCCGGCCCGAAGGCAAGATACCCAGCCTTCGCCGCGCGGCGCACCACGTCTTCGATATAGGGGTTCAGGCCCCGGTTCTCGTGCACCACCAGCACGGCGGGCAGTGGCCCTGCGGCCCCGGCAGGGCGCGCCATCAACCCGCGGATCGTGCCGTGCCCGTGGGGACTGTCGTATTCGGCGGTCATTGTTTCGATAGTCGGATCGTCGAGTGGCACCTGCTGCGCAAGCGCGTAGTTCGGCGCGAGCTGTTCAAGGATCATCGCCCCGGTGACACCGGCGGCGGCATACTTCCCGGCCTGGTTGATGAAGTCGCGCTTGGTCATCTTGCCATGCACGTAGCCGTCGAAGATCTCGAGGATGCGGGGATCGAAGTCGCTGGCCTTGCGGCGGGTGGGTTCGGTCATCGGTTTCTCCCTGTCATTGTAGCCAAAATCCTAGCACGCTCCTGCCCCGCCGGCAGCGGCGATAACGGAACCGTGTGGCGCGCTGGCCGTGTGGACCTGCGGTTCTGCCCGAACCGGCCCGACAGGCCTCGCAGCTTCTGGTCACGCCGCGTGCGCTTTGGCATAGAGACGGCGACCCAAGCATCCCGGAGCCTCCATGACCTGCATCGTTGCCGCCCTTGCCGACATCTCGGCCGATTACGACACCCTGTTCTGCGACATCTGGGGGTGCCTGCATGATGGCGAGCGCGCCTTTCCCGATGCCGTGGCCGCCCTGCGCGGGTTCCGGCAGCGCGGCGGGCGGGTGTTCCTGCTGACCAACGCGCCGCGTCCGCGGGGGCAGGTCGCCGCGCAGTTGGCCCAGCTTGGCGCGCCGGACGATTGCTATGACGACGTCATCACGTCGGGCGACAGCGCGCAGGCGGCACTGGTGCGCGGCGTGGTGGGGCGCAAGGTCTACCATATCGGCCCGGAACGGGACCTGACCTTCTTCACCGAACTGGCCGACGACCTGCCGCCGTCAGATGTCGAACTTGTCCCGCTCGATCAGGCGGAGGGGGTCGCCTGCACGGGGCTTGTGGATGACGAGAACGAGCATCCAGACGACTATCGCCCGCAACTCCTGCTCGCCAAGACGCGCGGGCTGAAACTGCTCTGCGCGAACCCCGATATCGTCGTGGACAAGGGCCACACACGGCTGTGGTGCGCGGGTGCCATCGCGCAGCTTTATACCGAGATGGGGGGGCAGAGCCTTTATTTCGGCAAGCCGCACCCGCCGATCTACGACCTTGCACGGCGCAGGCTGGCGGCGATGGACCCGGGTGCCGAACCGCGCATCCTGTGCGTGGGCGACGGGCCTGCCACCGATCTTGCCGGGGCCATCGGCGAAGGGCTGGACGTGCTGTTCGTCACGGGTGGCATCGTCGCGGAACAGACCGGAACGGGCAGCGCGGCGGCGGACCAGCCGGACCAGGCGCAGCTTGACGCCTATCTGGCCGACCAGAAGATGACCGTCACCTATGCCATCGGGCGGCTGCGCTGACCGCTTGTGTCGGCAACGCACCCGGCTTAGGCCACACCCAGAAAACCGCGCGCGCTTGAGGGAGAGAGACCGGACATGACCGACACGACCGGCACCGTGTATCTGGAGGATCTGGCGGTGGGCCAGTCCCGCAGCCTGACCAAGGTGATCGACGACGCCACGGTGCGCGCCTTTGCCGAGGTGAGCGAGGACCGCAACCCGATCCACCTTGAAGACGCCGCCGGCGAAGCGTCGATCTTCGGGCAGCGCATCGCGCACGGGATGCTGGTGGGCAGCCTGTTCTCGGCGCTGCTGGGCGAGCGGCTGCCGGGGCATGGCACGATCTACCTGGGCCAGAGCCTGCGCTTCCTTGCGCCGGTGCCGCTGGGGTCCGAAGTGGTGGCATCCGTGACCGTGGCCGAGATCGTTCCCGAGAAGAAGCGGGTGAAGCTGGAATGCGAGGCGCGGATCGGCGACACGCTAGTGGTCGTCGGCGAGGCGACGGTGTTGGCACCGGTCCGGGGATAGGTTAGGCCGCGCCCATGCGCCGTTTCGACCGCTTCACCGACCTGCCGGAAGATGCCCGCGGCGCCAGCGCCGCCATCGGGAATTTCGACGGCGTGCATCGTGGCCACCAGTCGGTGATCGCGCTGGCGAAAGCGGCGGCCACCGGGCCGTTGGGGATCGTGACCTTCGATCCACATCCGCGCGAATATTTCGGACGCGCGCCCGGACCGTTCCGGCTTATGACCCCCGACGCGCGGGCGCACCGGCTGGAAAAACTGGGGGTGGAACTGCTGTTCGACCTGCCCTTCGATGCCATCATGGCCGGGCTGTCGGCGGAACAGTTCGCGCGCGCAGTGATCGTGGACGGTCTGGGCCTGTCCCATGTCACGGTCGGCGCGGATTTCTGCTTCGGCAAGGGGCGCGACGGAAACGCGGAAGACCTACGCCGGTTCGGCGCCGCGATGGGCTTCGGCGTGACCATCGCGGCGCTGGAACATTTCACGAGCGGCGAACGCGTGTCGTCCACCCGTATCCGCGACGCGCTGGCCGAGGGGCGCCCCCGCGACGCCGCCGCGATGCTGGGCCACTGGCACCGGATCGAAGGCCCCGTGATCCATGGCGAGAAACGGGGCCGGACGCTGGGCTATCCCACGGCGAACATGGGTTTGGACGGGCTGCACCTGCCGCGTCTGGGGGTCTATGCCGTGCTGGTGGACGTGCTGACGGGCCCTCATGCGGGGCGCTATCACGGGGTGGCGTCGCTGGGCGTTCGGCCGATGTTCGGCGAGAACACCGCGAATCTCGAAACATTTCTGTTCGACTTCAAGGGCGATCTCTACGGGGCCGAACTCTCCGTGGCGCTGGTGGATTTCCTGCGCCCCGAGATGCGGTTCGACGGGGTGGATGCGCTGGTGGTCCAGATGGACGCCGACAGCGCGCAGGCCCGCGCGATCCTCGCCGCCCTGCCGGAGGCACCGTGACCCGCAGCCCCGCCGACGCGCCCGGCCTGCGCCGGCGGTTCTGGGAAACCGTGCCGCTGAACCGCATGAACGCCGCGGAGTGGGAAGCGCTCTGCGACGGCTGCGGCAAGTGCTGCCTGAACAAGCTGGAGGACGCGGATACCGGCGAGGTCTGGTTCACCCGCGTCGCCTGTCGCCTTCTGGACGGCGAGACGTGCCGCTGCGGACAATACGAAAACCGTCGCGCATTCGTGCCCGATTGCGTGTTCCTGTCCCCGGCGACCCTGCCCGATGTCGCTTACTGGCTGCCCGGAACCTGCGCTTACAAGCTGCTGCATGACGGCCAGCCGCTGGCCGACTGGCACCCCCTGGTGTCGGGTGACCCGGACAGCGTGCACAAGGCGGGCATTTCGGTGCGCGGCTGGACCGTGCCCGAATTCGAGGTTCCGGAAGAGGACTGGGAAGACCATATCATTGAGGATCTCTGATGCAGTTCACGTCAGATAACACGGGGCCGGTGCATCCGGCGGTCATGGCTGCGCTGGCAGATGCGAACGAGGGCTACGCGCCGTCCTATGGCGCCGACGACCTGACCGCGCGCGTCACCGCGCAGATCCGCGACGTGTTCGAGGCGCCGGAAGCGGCGGTCTATCTCGTGGCGACGGGCACGGCGGCGAATGCGCTGTCGCTCGCGTGCCTTGCCCAACCGTGGCAGACGGTGTTCTGTGCCCGCCACGCGCATATCCAGGAAGACGAATGCGGCGCGCCCGAATTCTACACCCATGGCGCGAAGCTGACGCTGTTGGACGAAACCGATGGGCGGATGGACGCGGACGCGCTCGCGCGCGCCATCGCCGCCGAGGAATCGCGGGGCGTGCATGGCGTGCAGCGGGGGCCGGTATCGATCACGCAGGCGACCGAACTGGGCACAGTCCACGACCTGCCCACGTTGCGCGCGCTGACGGACGTGGCGCGCGGCCATGGCCTGCCCGTACACATGGACGGCGCACGCTTTGCCAACGCGCTCGTGCGGCTGGGCTGCACGCCTGCCGAGATGACATGGAAGGCCGGTGTGGATGTGCTCAGCTTCGGCGGCACCAAGAACGGGCTGATGGCCGTGGAGGCCGTGGTGATGTTCGACCCCGCGCGGGCGTGGGAATTCGAACTGCGCCGCAAACGCGCGGCACAGCTGTTTTCCAAGCACCGCTATCTCGCCGCCCAGATGGCCGCGTATCTGGACGGCGCACTGTGGCTTGACCTTGCGGCGCGCGCCAACGCTCAGGCGGATCGACTGGCAGCGGGACTGACCGCGCGCGGCATCGCGCTGGCGGCACCGCCCGAGGCCAACATGGTCTTCGCAAAGCTGCCCCGCGACACGGATACGCGCCTGCGGGCTGCCGGGGCAACGTACATCGAATGGGACAGCCCGGCGGACGTTGCGGCGCCTGTCACCGCGCGGCTGGTCTGCGACTGGTCCACCCCCGACAGCGCCATCGACGCCTTCCTTGGCACTCTGGACGCCTGAGTGCCAATTTCCCGATCACGCCATCTTGACGCAGCATTGGCTTCTGTCTATCTGCGGAGCGTTAGCACTCGCCTCGGCTGAGTGCCAACACGGGAGAAACACTGAGCGAAGGAGTCTCAGAAGATGGCATTCAAACCGCTTCACGATCGCGTTCTGGTCCGCCGCGTCGAATCCGACGACAAGACGAAGGGCGGTCTGATCATCCCCGACAGCGCCAAGGAAAAGCCCCAGGAAGGCGTCGTGGTCGCATGTGGCGACGGCGCACGCAAGGACAGCGGCGAACTGATCGAGATGGGCGTCAGCGCAGGCGACAAGATCCTGTTCGGCAAGTGGTCGGGCACCGAAGTGACGGTCAACGGCGAAGAGCTGCTGATCATGAAGGAAAGCGACATCCTCGGGATCATCACCGACGATGCGGCGGCTGCGGCGGCCTGACTGGCCCCTCGCGTGATCCCCTTTCCAAAATCGAACCAAGGAGCATGACACATGGCTGCTAAGGAAGTACGTTTCGACATCGATGCACGGAACCGGATGCTCAAGGGCGTCAACGTTCTGGCCGATGCCGTGAAGGTGACGCTGGGCCCCAAGGGCCGCAACGTGGTGATCGACAAGTCGTTCGGTTCGCCCCGCATCACCAAGGACGGTGTGACTGTCGCCAAGGAAATCGAACTGGAAGACAAGTTCGAGAACATGGGCGCGCAGATGGTCAAGGAAGTGGCCAACCGCACCAATGACGAAGCGGGCGATGGCACCACCACCGCGACCGTGCTGGCCCAGGCCATCGTCAAGGAAGGCATGAAGGCGGTCGCCGCCGGCATGAACCCCATGGACCTCAAGCGCGGCATCGACCTGGCCACCTCGAAGGTCGTCGAAGCCATCAAAGCTGCGGCCCGCGACGTGACCGGCACCGACGAAGTCGCACAGGTCGGCACCATCTCGGCCAACGGCGAAGCCGAAATCGGCCGCCAGATCGCCGACGCGATGCAGAAGGTCGGCAATGACGGCGTGATCACCGTCGAAGAGAACAAGGGCCTGACGACCGAAACCGAAGTCGTCGAAGGCATGCAGTTCGACCGCGGCTACTTGTCGCCCTATTTCGTGACCAACCCCGACAAGATGGTCGCAGAGCTCGAAGACTGCATGATCCTGCTGCACGAGAAGAAGCTCTCGTCGCTCCAGCCGATGGTGCCGCTGCTCGAGTCCGTGATCCAGTCGCAGAAGCCGCTGCTGATCATCGCGGAAGACGTCGAAGGCGAAGCGCTGGCCACCCTCGTGGTGAACAAGCTGCGTGGCGGCCTGAAGATCGCCGCCGTCAAGGCGCCGGGCTTCGGTGATCGCCGCAAGGCCATGCTGCAGGACATCGCGATCCTGACCGGCGGCCAGGTGATCTCGGAAGACCTGGGCATGAAGCTCGAGAATGTCACGATGGACATGCTCGGCTCGGCCAAGAAGGTGTCGATCACCAAGGACGAGACCACCATCGTCGACGGTCACGGCGAAAAGGCCGAGATCGAGGCGCGCGTGTCGCAGATCCGTCAGCAGATCGAGGAAACCACCTCGGACTACGACCGTGAAAAGCTGCAGGAACGCGTGGCCAAGCTGGCGGGCGGCGTCGCTGTCATCCGCGTCGGCGGCATGACCGAAACCGAGGTGAAGGAGCGCAAGGACCGCGTCGATGACGCGCTGAACGCCACCCGCGCCGCGGTGCAGGAAGGGATCGTCGTGGGCGGCGGTGTCGCACTTGTGCAGGCCACCAAGGTTCTCGAAGGCCTGACCGGCGTGAACTCCGACCAGAACGCCGGCATCGCGATCATTCGCCGCGCGCTGGAAGCACCGCTGCGTCAGATCGCCGAAAACGCCGGTGTGGACGGGGCTGTCGTCGCGGGCAAGATCCGCGAAAGCAACGACGCGTCCTTCGGCTTCAACGCGCAGACCGAAGAATACGGCGACATGTTCAGCTACGGCGTGATCGACCCCGCAAAGGTCGTCCGCACCGCGCTGGAAGACGCCGCATCGGTCGCGGGCCTGCTGATCACCACCGAAGCGATGGTGGCCGACAAGCCGCAGAAGGAAGGCGCCAACGGTGGCGGCGGCGGCATGCCCGACATGGGCGGCATGGGCGGCATGATGTAAGCCACGCGCTGCATCGCATGTTTCAGGGGGTCGCCTTCGGGCGGCCCCTTTTTCGTGGCCCCACGCGACCACGTCAGGGTGGCGTCCGGCAGCACGCAGCAACGTCGCATGGACCCGGAACCGCTTGCGCGCCGCGCGCGGCTGCCCTTGAATATGCCGACACCTGAGGATGCAAACCATGCTGCGACTGAGAAATCCCAAGCCCGATGACGACACGCCGCTATCGGTCCTGCTGGTCAGCGCCTTCGGACAGGCCAATGAATGGACCCTCGTGCAGGACCTGCGCGCAGGCGGGCATGTCGCCGACGAATTGCTGGCCGAGGACGATGACGGGCTGGTGGGGCATGTCTGCCTGTCGCGGCTCGACGCGCCCCAGGGCTGGCTGGCGCTGGGACCTGTCGCCGTGCGCACCGAGGATCAGGGCAAGGGCATCGGCAGCGAACTGGTCCGCTATGCGCTGGACCGCGCGCGGCAGGCCCATGCGAAAGCCGTCGTGGTGGTGGGCGATCCGAACTACTATGGTCGGTTCGGGTTCGTCTTCGGCGGGCCTGCCCGGCTCCAGTCTCTTTATCCGGCGGAGTACACGGGGCTTTTCCCGATCGCCGCGGAAACCGCGTCCGCGGTGGTCGCGCTGGCCTATCCGGCCCCGTTCGCCGACGTATGACCGAACGTCGCCCCGGCCTTGGGCTTGCGGTGCTTTGTGCCGCCACGATGACCGCCTTCGCCGCGAATTCCCTTCTGAACCGTCTCGCCCTGGTCGAAGGCGAAACCGGGCCTGCCGCATTTGCCGCGCTCCGGCTCGCGGCGGGCGCGGCGATTCTCTGCGCGCTGGTCCTGTGCGGGCCGAACGGCATGACGCGGGTGCGCAGCGGCTTGCGGGTGGGCCATGCCGCCGCGCTGGCAGCCTACATGGTGGGCTTCTCTTTCGCCTATGTCACGCTCGACGCGGGGCTCGGGGCGCTCATCCTGTTCGGCACGGTGCAGATCACCATGTTCGCCGGCGGTGTCGTCGCGGGCGACACCATTTCGGCGCGGCGATGGCTGGGCGCGGGCCTGGCAATGGCGGGGCTGGCAGGGCTCTTGTGGCCTGCCGGGTCCGCCGCACCGCCGTTTGCGGGGGCCGCGCTGATGACCGCCGCCGGCATCGGCTGGGGCATCTTTTCCCTGAAAGGGCGTGGCGGACGCGACCCGCTGGGCACGATGGCGGGCAGTTTCCTGCTGGCCCTGCCCGCGGGGCTTCTTGCCCTGACCGCGGTCGGCGGCGACGGGCTTGGCATACGCGGCGCGCTGCTGGCGGTGGTGTCCGGTGCCGTGACCTCGGGGCTGGGCTATGCGCTCTGGTACCGGGTGCTGCCGCAGATCGCCAGCAGTACCGCGGCTGTCCTGCAGCTCAGCGTGCCCGTGATCGCCATGGCTGGCGGCGCAGCGCTGTTGGGGGAGGCGGTCGGGCTGCGCGCCGCTGTCGCAGCCGTGGTGGTGCTTGCCGGGATCGCACTGGCCGTCACCGCACCATCCGCACCAGCGCGGCGGGGATGATCCGGGGCGGGGTGCCGAATGCCAGGTCCGGCAGGGCATCGGGCTTGAACCGCAGGCCAGACAGTTCCTCCGCCGTCACGAAGCGGCGCGCGTGGACCACGCCGGTCGGGTCGCGCCACGTGGGGTCGAGCACACCGCCCGTCACCGTGGCGTGAAAGACCAGTTCCACCTGGTGAAAGCCGCTGTCCGGATCGTGGAATTCACCCACGTGGCAGATCGGGCCGGGCGCGATGGTCAGGCCGGTTTCCTCGGCCACCTCGCGGCGCAGGTTGTCGGACAGCGACGATCCGGCTTCGACACCGCCACCGGGCAGGCACCACAGGTCGCGGGCGGGATCGGGAAAAGCGTTGACCACGAGCACCCGGTCCGCATCACGGATCACGGCACGGACGGCAAGACGCGGGGCTGGTAGGTTCATCCGCCCTGCATGGCCGCGTGCGGCGGGTTGTGCAAGGGCGCGGCACGGGGCAAAGCGGGGCCATGACCGGATCAGCCTTCACCATCACCGGGGCCGACGTGCTGCGCCCCCACGGGATCGACGCCGAACCGCTGGCCATCGCCGACGGCACCGTCGCCGATGCGCCTGCGGGCCGCACGGTGGACCTGTCCGGCTGGACGGTCTGTCCCGGCATCGTGGACATCCATGGAGACGGGTTCGAGCGCCATGTCGCCGTGCGCCGCGGCGCGCTGCCGAACATGGCGGATGGACTATACGCGCTGGAGGCCGAACTGGCCGCCAACGGCATCACCACCGCGGTGCTGGCGCAGTTCGTCAGTTGGGAAGGCGGGATGCGCGGACCCGACTTTGCCGCCCGTCTGGTCGCGGCGTGGCAGGCGGTGGCGCCGCAGGTGGCGACGGATCTGCGCATCCAGATCCGGCTGGAGACCCACCTGACCGAGGCCTTCGACATGGTCGAGGAGATGATCGCGCGCGCGGGCATCGATTACCTCGTGTTCAACGACCATTTGCCCCATGACCGGCTGGATGCCGGGCGCACGCCGCCGCGCCTGACCGGGCAGGCGCTCAAGGCCGGGCGCAGCCCCGAGGCGCATCTCGCGCTGCTGCAGCGCATCCATGCAGAACGGCATGGCGTGCCGGGGGCGGTCGCGGCGCTGGCCGCACGGCTGACGGCGCGCGGTGTGCGGATCGGCAGCCATGACGACCCCAAGCCGGAGCGCCGGGCGTTGTATCGCGACCTTGGCGCGCGGATCGCGGAGTTTCCCGAAACGGAGGCGGCGGCACAGGCGGCGCGCGACGGCGGCGACGGCATCGTGATGGGCGGGCCCAACGTGGTGCGCGGTGCAAGCCACGCGGGCAAGGTCAGCGCGCGGGATATCGTGGCGGCGGGGCTGTGCGACGCGCTGGCCTCCGACTACCACTACCCGGCGCCGCGTGCTGCCGCGCTGACGCTGGTGCGCGAAGGAGTTTGCGATTTCGCCACCGCGTGGGGGCTTGTGTCACAAGGGCCGGCACGGTTGCTGGGGCTGACGGATCGCGGGCGGCTGACGGCGGGAAGCCGCGCCGATATCGTGATCCTCGACCGGGTCACCGGGCGGGTGGGTGCGACTCTCGCCGCGGGGCGGTTCACCTATCTCACCAGCCCGCTCGCCGAACGGTTCATGCCCGGCGCGGCGTGATCCGGTTCACATGTCCCATCTTGCGGCCCGGTCGCGCGGCAGCCTTGCCGTAAAGGTGCACCGCCGTGCCGGGTTCGCGCGCGAGGGCGGGCCATGCGTCCACGTCGTCGCCGATCAGGTTCTCCATCACCGCGTCGGCGTACCTGTGCCCATCGCCCAATGGCCAGCCCGCCACGGCGCGGACATGCTGTTCGAACTGGTCCACAGCGCAGGCGTTCTGGGTCCAGTGGCCGGAATTGTGCACGCGCGGCGCGATCTCGTTCACCACCAGCCCGCCTTGCGTCACGAACAGTTCCACCCCCATCACACCGACATAATCGAGCGCGTTGAGGATGCGCGCCGCGACGAGCACCGCATCGCTGCGCTGGGATGGCGTGAGCCGCGCGGGCACGGTGGTGCGGCGCAGGATGCCGGATTCGTGCAGGTTCTCGCCCGGATCGAAGCAGGCCACTGCGCCATCAAGGCCCCGCGCGCCGATCACCGACACCTCGTGCGTGAAATCGACGAAGCCTTCGGCGATGGCGGGTGCGCCGTTCAGCGACGCAAGTGCCGCAGCCGCATCGTCGCCGGGCGCGATGCGCACCTGCCCCTTGCCGTCATAGCCGAAGCGCCGCGTCTTCAGGATCGCGGGCCGGCCCACTTTGTCGAGCGCCTTGACCAAGTCTTCGGGGGTGGTCACGTCGTCAAACGGCGCCGTCGCCAGCCCGAGATCGCGCAGGAACCGCTTTTCCGTCAGCCGGTCCTGCGACACCGCCAGCGCGCGGCGGCCAGGACGGATCGGGCGGCGGTCTTCGATCAAGTCCAGCGCCGCCGTTGGGATATTCTCGAATTCATAGGTCACGACATCGACGGCATCGGCGAAGCGCGCCAGCGCCGCGGCGTCCTCGTAGGGCGCGATGGTGACCGCATCGCAGACCTGCTGCGCGGGCCCCTCCGCCACCGGATCGAACACATGGGCGCGCAACCCCAGCCGCGCCGCCGCCAGTGCCAGCATCCGGCCCAGCTGCCCGCCGCCGAGGATGCCGACGGTCCCGCCGGGGGCAAGGGGATCAGTCATCCACGGGTTCCTCTGGGATCGACGCCGACAGATCGGCGCGCCATGTGTCCAGCCGCATCGCGAGAACGGGATCGCTGAGCGACAGGATGGACGCCGCCATCAGCCCGGCATTGGCCGCACCCGCCGCACCGATCGCCATAGTGGCGACAGGATAGCCGCGCGGCATCTGAACGATGGAATAGAGCGAGTCGACGCCGTTGAGCGCGCGGGTCTGCACGGGCACACCAATGACCGGCAGACGCGTCTTCGACGCCATCATGCCGGGTAGATGCGCCGCACCGCCAGCACCGGCGATGATGACCTGCAGGCCACGTTCGACCGCGCTGCGCCCGTAATCCCACAGCCGGTCGGGCGTGCGATGCGCCGACACGATGCGCGACTCGTAGACGACACCAAGCGTATCGAGGATCTCGGCAGCAGCCTTCATGGTGGGCCAGTCCGACTGGCTGCCCATGATGATGCCCACGACGGGTTGTGACATGCGCCCCTCCGGCGGTTGCTTGCGCGAAGCGGCACTATACCGGCGCGCGGCGCGGCTGCAACGGCGTCAGGCGATGATGTCGGGCAGCAATTGGTCCTCGATCTGGCTGATCCGGTCCTTCAGCATCAGTTTCTGCTTCTTCAGCCGGCGCAGCGTCAGGTGGTCCCCGCGCGAGGCGTGTTCCAGCGCCGCGATGGCTTCGTCCAGGTCGCGATGTTCACGGCGCAGCACCTCGAGCTTCACCCGCAGCACATCGTTATGGGTCATCTGTCCGAAAGCGTTCATCCCCATGCCTCGCATGTCCGGTGCGACGTGAATACCCAAAATCCGCCTTCGTGAAAAGCCTTGCGCGGGGTGGCGTTCTTGCAACGCGCAAGGCAATCCCCATATCCCACCAAGGTCGCCGCGACGCCGGGGCCGCCGCACAGTCGCTTATTCAAGGACGTGTCCATGACAAAACTGACTCTGGGGACGCACCCCTTTCTGCTGGGCTTCGAACAGCTCGAACGGCTGGTGGAACAGACCGCAAAGACCGGCAATGACGGCTACCCGCCCTACAACATCGAACAGACGTCCGACCGGTCCTACCGGATCACGCTCGCCGTTGCCGGGTTCTCCGAGGACGACCTTGCGATCACCGTGGAAAACCGGCAGCTCGTGATCCGCGGTCGCAGCCATGACGACGGGACGGAGCGGACGTTTCTGCATCGCGGGATCGCCGCGCGCCAGTTCCAGCGCAGCTTCGTGCTGGCCGACGGGGTCGAGGTGCGCGGTGCGTCGATGGAAAACGGGCTCCTGCACATCGATCTGGAGCGCGCCATGCCGGACGCGGTGATGCAACGGATCAAGATCAGCAAAGGGGTATGACCATGGATACGCCACACGATATCACGATGGAAGAAAACAGGAACCGGATCGTCTATGTCCGCCCGGTACCCGCCGCGGAACTGCCCGAGCCGATCCGCGCTCAGGCCGATGCGACGCACAACATCTATGCGCTGCACGCGGCGAACGGGGATCGGCTGGCACTCGTGAATGGGCGCACGCTGGCCTTCGCCGTGGCACGGCAGCACGACATGCAACCGGTCCACGTGCACTGAACGCTATCGCGGGGCCGGTGGTGACGTGTCGCTGCCATCCCCGCCCAACAGACCGCCCCCCTGCCGCACCGGAGGGGCAGGCATGAAGTCACCGAGAAAGCTCCGATCCTCCACCCGCCGCGGCGGCAGGATCAGATCCTGCCGACCCGGTTCGGTCGAGGTATCGTCTTTCAAACGGTCCGGAAGGTCGTCCACGGGTGCGCAGTTTTCCACGCACAGACTGTCCCCGAGAGAGAGCGACGCGCCGTGCGTCAGGGTGGCCGAGGCACAGGCCAAAGCTACAAGCGCCGCACAGAACGCAGGCATTGTCGGACAGCATCGATGATGAAAGCGGCATGAAGAAAATTCCATGCCGCTTCGCTAGCCGTCTGGCGCCGCCGCTGTCAAACGCGAGGGCGCGCAATCGCAAATCGTGATTAACGCCTAGGCATCCTGGGCGGCCAGGAACCGCTCGGCCTCCAGCGCGGCCATGCAGCCCATTCCAGCGCTCGTGACCGCCTGGCGATAAACATGGTCGGTCAGATCGCCCGCCGCGAACACGCCCGGAACGGAGGTTTCAGTGGTCCCCGGCTTGACCACGACATAGCCGCCGTGATGCGTCTCAAGGCTGTCCTTCACCAGTTCCGAGGCGGGCGCGTGACCGATGGCGATGAACACGCCCTTGCACGGAATCTCGGTGATCTCGCGGCTATCCACGTGGCGCAAGCGCACGCCTTCGACGCCGAGCGGGTCGTCCGTGCCCGTCACTTCGTCCAGCGTATGATTCCAGAGCACCTCGATCTTGGGATGCTTGAACAGGCGGTCCTGCATGATCTTTTCGGCGCGCAGGCTGTCACGGCGATGAACCAGCGTGACCTTCTCGGCGAAGTTGGTCAGGAACAGCGCTTCTTCGACGGCGGTGTTGCCCCCGCCGACGACGACGACCTGTTGCCCGCGATAGAAGAACCCGTCGCAGGTCGCGCAGGCCGATACGCCGAAGCCCTTGAATTTTTCCTCCGACGGCAGGCCGAGCCAACGCGCCTGGGCCCCGGTCGCCAGGATCACCGCGTCGGCGGTGAAGACCGTTCCGCTGTCGGCAGTGGCCGTGAAGGGCCGCTTCGAGAGGTCGAGCGTGGCAATCATGTCGGTGACCAGCTCGGCCCCCATTTCGCGGGCGTGTGCTTCCATCCGCACCATCAGGTCGGGCCCCATGACGGAGGTGTCGCCCGGCCAGTTTTCCACGTCGGTCGTCGTCGTCAACTGCCCGCCCGGCTGAAGCCCCTGCACCAGGATCGGATTCAGCATTGCGCGGGCGGCATAGACCGCAGCCGTATATCCCGCCGGACCCGATCCGATGATAAGTGCCCGCGTATGTTTCGTGTCGGCCATGTATCGTTCCCCTGCACTCGGTCAGCGCCGATATAGGCAGCCTGAACCGCGCGCGAAAGGCGAAAGCCTAAGAACAGGGTCCCAGCCGACATCCTGAATTTTCCGGTACTGACGGGCCCAGCACGCGAAACATTATTGCGCCCGATGCCGGGATTGACTAGCTTCACCACCAACGAGGAGACGTCAATGGCCGCCACTAAGCTTGATCCGATCGACCGCAAGATTCTGGCCGAGCTTCAGGCAGATGGGCGCATGACGAATGTCGAACTGGCCAAGCGCGTGGGCATTTCGGCCCCCCCCTGCCTGCGCCGGATGCGCACGCTGGAAGAGGCCGGGTATATCCGCGGCTACCATGCCGATGTCGACAGCCGCGAGCTTGGATTCGAAGTTCAGGTCTTCGCGATGGTGGGACTGCGCAGCCAAGCGGAAGCAGACCTTTCCGCCTTCGAGGCGCGCTGCCGCGACTGGCCACTCGTGCGGGAATGCCACATGCTGAACGGCGAGGTCGATTTCGTCCTGAAATGCGTTGCCCCGGATCTGAGCAGCTTCCAGTCATTCCTCACGGGCGAACTGACGGCTGCGGACAATGTGGCCAGCGTCAAGACATCGCTCGTGATCCGCACGGCCAAGGACGAAGCCGGGGTGCCGTTCCAGGTTCTGGAAGGGCGGCTCAGCCGCAGCGCGTGAGCCGTGGTCGCGTCAAGCCTGTGACTGATGACGGCCGCCTGGCCGGGACCAGGCGGCCAAAAAAGACTCGCGACCATCGGGCAGAACGTCTGCCGAGAACCCCAACACTCGATAACAACTCGGTAACCTAACACACGTTCCCACCACGCCGGGTCATGTGTTTCCCGTGAGGCTTACCTAGCCCGGATTCGTAACAGTCTCGAGACAGAATTGCTGCGTTGCGGCGCAAATTCGCCCATCGGGGGCCTACAGCCTTATTGTTGAGATGAGACGGCCGTAGTCTGCCTGCTTTTCATGCACGCTTCGCCTGTAGGAAAAGAACAGCTCGGGATTGGAATAGGTGCAATGACGCAGCCATGCCGCGTCGCCGATCCCCGCCGCACGCAAGCGGTGCAATACGAAGGCGGGCAGGTCGAACTGGAGACGGTCGCCCGAACCCTGGGCAAAGAAACGCGCATTGCCCCCGTCGTCGGCCACGAAGGTTTCCAGGAATTCCGGTCCGACCTCATAGGCAGCCTGCGCGATCGTCGGTCCGACCGCCGCGACGACCCGTGCCCGATCAGCGCCAAGGGTTTCCATCTTGTCCAGCGTCGCATCGAGCACACCGGCCAGTGCGCCCTTCCAGCCTGCATGGGCCGCGCCGACCACGCCTGCAGCGTGGTCCGCGAACAGCACGGGCGCGCAGTCGGCGGTCAGAATCGCAAGCACGACGCCGGGGCGGTCCGTGACGATGGCGTCGCCTTCGGGCGGATGGTCTTGTGGGGCGGGGCTAGCCACGACCGCCCTTGCGGAATGGGTCTGGTACAGGCCGCGCAGCGCGTCGGGGGCAACATCCATCGCCAATGCAGCGCGCGCGCGGTTGATTTCCACCACCTCGGCCTGGTCCGACGATCCGCGACCGCAGTTCAGGCCTGCGAAGACACCCGACGACGCACCGCCCCGCCGGGTGAAGAACCCGTGCCGCAGAGGGTGGAGCATGTCGGCCGTGATGATTTCCAGCGTCATGTGATCGTGCCCGGAAACGGCGGCGCGGCGGCCGGGGTGATGGCGAGACACTTGAAGAGTGACCCCATCTCGTCAGGGTGGGTCAAGCGGCGATGTGCCGCCACGTGGGCCTCCAGTGCCGGGCCTGCAAGGTCGCGTGCCAGCCGCTGCGCCCGCGCGGTGATCCCCAGGCGTTCGAGAAACACGCCCTGGGGAACCATGGGGCTTGCGGCGGCGCCGGCACGCGCGGCGGCCCCTGCAAGGGCTTCGAAATCCACATGGGCTGTCAGATCGGCGGTGCCGGGTGCCGCGAAAGGGTCGACCGGCGCGTGCCCGCCGACCGCCTGGAACGTGTCGCCCCGCGATCGCCAGCCGCCGTAGTCCACGATCAGCGCAGCACCCCCGCGGGTGGCGACCCCGGACGCGATGCGGCGCATGATCGACTCACCGGGCGCACAAGTTTCGACGATATCGCCATCGGCAGTGTCTTCCAGGCGGCGCGCCAGCCCGCCTAGCGGCGTCGCCACGCCCAACCCGAACCCCAGCACGCGCGCGCCGGACGGATCGGGCACCAGCCCGACCTGTCGCTCGGTCCAGCCCCGGCCCCGCCGCACGAACTGACGAATCGGCAGCGCGTCGAAGAATTCGTTCGCCACCGCGAACAGCGGCAGATCCGGCAAGGCCGTGACGGCTGGATGCCAGGTCGCTGAATGCGGCGCGATGGTCCCGGCCTGCGCCGCACGCAACACCGGCGATGCCTCCACAAGGTGAATGTCCGCCGCATCGATGAAGCCGGGCACGCGGGCCGTCGCCCGCAGGATATCCGCCATCAGCGTGCCGCGCCCCGGCCCGAGTTCGGCAAGCGCGAAGGGCGCCGGCGCCCCCTGGTCCAGCCATGCCTGCGCCAGCGCAAGCCCGACGAGTTCCCCGAACATCTGGCTGATTTCGGGCGCCGTGGTGAAATCCCCGGCGGACCCCAGCGGATCGCGGGTCACGTAATACCCATGTTCCGGGTGCAGCAGGCATTCTGCCATGTAGTCCGCCAGCGTGATCGGCCCGGTCGCGGCGATCCGCCGCGAGAGCAGAGCAGCGAGCGGCGTCATGCCGCGCCGTGGTGCCGGCGGCGGGCGGCGGCGACAACAACGATCACGAGCCCGGTCGCGACGAGCGGAAGGGAAAGAACCTGTCCCATCGTCAAACCCGCGTCGCCCAGCCGCAGAACATGTCCCCAGGGATTGTCCGGCGTGATGAACTGCGCATCGGCCTGGCGGAACGCCTCCACCACCGTGCGGGCCAGCCCGTATCCCGTGAGGAACACCCCCGTCACGAGCCCAGGTCTGCGAAGGGCACCGCGGCGCACGATCCAGATAAGTACCAGCCCGAGCACCAGCCCCTCCAGCCCGGCCTCGTAGAGTTGGGAGGGATGGCGCGCGCAGGGGGCGGACCATCCGGGCGGACAGGTCTGCGCAGCCTCTCCCGGGAAGATCACGCCCCACGGCATCGTGGTGGGCCGGCCCCAAAGCTCGCCATTGATGAAATTCGCGACCCGCCCAAGAAACAGGCCCGGCGGGGTTGCAAGCGCCATGGCATCGGCGACCTGCGCCGCGGGCAGCCCATTGCGGCGGCAGAATATCCACGCGGCGACGACCACCCCCGCAAGCCCGCCATGAAAGGCCATGCCACCCTGCCAGAGTTTCGGAATGTCGAGGGGGTGTGAAAGGTAATACGATGGCTGGTATAGCAGTACGAACCCGAGCCGCCCGCCGATCACGACGCCAAGCACGACCGCCGTCAGCAGCGCCTCGGCCTGTGCATTCGTCACTGGCGCCTGCCCCGCGGGCCAGAGTGACGGCCGCGCAATCGCACTTCGCACGATCCACAAGCCGATCAGCAGCCCCGCGATATAGGCGAGGGCGTACCATCGCAGTGCAAGCGACAGACCGCCGATAGTGACCGAGAAAACCTCCGGGCCGATATCGGGAAAGGGGAGCGCGAACACCATGCCCGGCAGATGGCAAGCCGAAGCCGGTGAAGTCAACCTTGAGCTTTGCACCCTGCCGCGCCATATCACGCACAGGCAAACAGGAGACCGCCATGCAGTCCCGGAACAAGATTATCGACGATCTATCCCAACTCATGACGAATGCGATGGGCGTGGCGCAGGGCGCGCGGGAGGAGGCGGAGACCGCGTTGAAGGGGATGCTCGACCGCTGGCTGGCGGATCGTGACTTCGTCACGCGGGAAGAGTTCGACGCGGTGCGCGCAATGGCCCAGAAAGCGCGGGAGGAGAACGACGCGCTTAAGGCGCGGCTCGACGCGATTGAAGCACAGGGCGAGCGGTAACGCGGCGGCTCGTTCCGGTTTCGTCGGCTCCCGCGGTCATGCGCGCACGAGAGCGCCGCGTGGAGCCGCGTCCGGGCGCGGAATCCGGCACGGCAAACCCGGACGCTTCGTCACCGCACGATGAACTCCGCATGAAGCGCGCCAGCCGCCTTGATGCTCTTCAGAATGTCGATCATATTGCGCGGCGACACGCCGAGCGCGTTCAGCCCGGCAATGACCTCGGCAAGCGTGGTGCCGCCGGGGACTTCGGCCAGACCGGTTCCGTCCTCCTCCTCCAGTTCGGCCCGGCTGCGCGGTACCACGACGGTCTGCCCATCCGAAAACGGGTTGGGCTGCACGACGAGTGGCTCTTCCTGAACCCGTAGCGTCAATCCACCCTGAGACACGGCCACGCGGCTGATTCGAACCTCGTCTCCCATGACGATCGTGCCCGACCGCTGGTCGACGACGACGCGTGCGCGCCGTTCGGGCGCGACGCGGATGTTTTCCACCTGCGCGAGGGCCCGCGCTGGCGATCCGGCCTGCGTGGCGACAAGATCGAACTGCACCGTTCCCGCGTCGAGAGCCTGCGCAACACCGCGGCCGAACCGGGTATTGATCGCCTGTTCGATCAAAAGGGCAGTCGTGAAATCCGGATCACGCAATCCAAGGCGCACGGACGTGAGCCTGGTGAAATCGAAAGGAACTTCCCGTTCCACCCGCGCGCCGGACGGAATGACCCCGGCTGTCGGAACGCCCTGCGTGACGGATGCCCCCTCGGCCTCGGCCACGGCACCACCGGCGATGATGGTTCCTTGCGCGACGGCGTAGATCTGCCCGTCCGCCGCGTTGAGCGGCGTCATCACGAGCGTACCGCCAAGCAGGCTCTTCGCATCGCCGATCGCGGATACGGTCACGTCGATCTGCCCACCCACGCGGGCAAAGGGCGGCAAACTTGCCGTGACGAACACAGCGGCGACGTTCTTGGGCCGGAACTGCTCACCGGCCACGTTCACCCCCAAACGTTCGAGGATGTTCGCCATGATTTCTTCCGTGAACGGGCTGTTGCGCAAACCGTCCCCGGTCCCGTTGAGCCCGACAACCAGACCGTAGCCGATCAGATCATTTCCGCGGACGCCATCGAATTCCACGAGATCCTTGAGCCTGATGTCCTGCGCGCCAGCGACAGAGCCGGTCGCGGCCAGAAAAAGCGCTGCGAAAAAGGCCCGGATCACCGCAACACCATGGCCAATGACAGGTTCGACATGCGCGCGGTCAGGGCGTAGATCGTTTCGAGCTGAACCTGAACTTCCTGCAGCCTCAACGCGGTGTCATAGGGATCGGCTTCGACCAGCGCAGACCGTGCCATGGTCAGGCCGGTCGTCTCCGCCTCGGTCCGGATACGAGCGGCCTCGATCCGTTCTTCGATGGCGCCGAGACCCGCCCGCCGCGTCGTCACGGTGTCCGCGGCAGCCACAAGTGTTTCGCCCGCATGCTGGATCACCGCCCCTTGCGCAGCGACATCGCCATCGAAAAGACCGCGGTCCAACAGTGCCCCGAGCGCGAGCCCCCGCAACGTGTCCCGCAGCGCGGGATCGGCTGCCGTGATATCCAGCTGGACCAATTCACCGGGGGCCATGGCGAGACCCGACATCGGCGTCGCAGCGCCCTGGTACGCAACGGTGTCAAAGCCACCGCCGGGCGCGTCGAACCAATCCTTGACGGCCGCGATGGCATCCGCCGGTCCCACCGTTCCCGCCAGCGCGTCCTCAAGGGAAGCAAGTATGGTCCCGGCATCCGCCAGCGCAGGCCCGTCCAGCGCCGCGCCTGCGAATATCGCCTTCCCCTCGATCTGCGTGTTGAGAGCCGCCAGAGTCTGCTCGAATTGCCCCATGGCCTTCTGCGCAAGCACCTTGCGCTGCACGTCGTTCCCGTTGGACGCCACCTCGAGAAAATCCGGGCCTGCCGCCGTGGCCGTGCCTTGGACCGCCTCAAGTGCCAGTTGCTGGCCCTCGGCAAGTCGCGCCGCAGCGGCATTGCTTGCAAGCGTCGCGTCGGTCAGAGCAAGGCTCCGAGTCAGCCCGGCAAGGGGGCCGAACTGGCCCCGGAGCGACGTATTCAGAGACGCGATCTTGCCAGACGACATCTCGCCGGTCAGTCGGCCGAGATCGCCCTTTATGCGGGCAGTATCGCGCCGCAGCATCGTCGACTGAACGAGATCGCCGATATTCGCAGGTTTCATGGTCAGATCTCCATCAACTGGTCAAGCATCTGGCGGGCGGCAGAGACCACCCGCGCATTCGCTGCGTAAGCCTGTTCGATGAGAAGCAGCCGTTGCATCTCCGCATCGCTGTCGACGGCCATGCCTTGCAGGCTTTGACCGATGGCGGACGACCTGGCGCCGGCTTGCGCCATGTCGGCTTCCGTCGCGGTGCGCGCCACGCCCAGCGCCGTATAGACCGCAGCGCCAAGCCCGGCGGCGGTATGGCGCCCTTCCGGCGCGCCGCTTGACACGGGAACACGCGACTCCGACAGGGCGGCGCCAAGACGCTGCAGGCCGTCCGTGTTGCCGGGATCGCCCTGAACCGGGGCCCCTAGCCCATCGCGCAACCGCCAGGCGGCACCGCCCATGGCAGGATCGGCAAGCGCGTTGACCTCGAGTCTACGGGAAAGTCCGAGTTCGTTCGCCGGATCGAATGCTGCACCTGCATCGGTCAACAGACCCGGGTCGCCCGTTGCACGGGTCGGGTCCACGCCCGCGCCGGAAAACCGCTCGATCAAGTCGCGCGCGAAGGCATCGAGCCCTGCCATGGCCGCCGGCCCCTCGACGTCGCGTATGGCCAGAAGGCCGGAGATTTCACCGCCGGACAGGATGTGGCGGCTGCGACCGACGTCGATCGGCTGGCCGTTAATCGTCAGGCCGGAGAGATGGCCACCCTCGACGCTCTGGAATTCCGTCACGTACGGTGTCGCCGAGAAGCCGATTGTCGGCGCCGGGCCGTCCATGAGAATACCACCGTCCGAGATCAGGGCGACCACGCCATTGCCGCGGTCCACTTCGCGGACAGGGACGAGTTCTGCGACCCGATCGATCAGCGCCTCCCGTTCATCGAGCAACGCACCACCGCTGCCGCCACGCAGAATGTCGCGGCGAATATCCTCGTTGATGGTTTCCAGACGCGCGAGATCGGTGTTGAGCTGGCCCACGGCATCCGCGAGCGCGGCATCCGCACGGCCACGTTCTGTCTGGATCGCCTCCCCGACCTCGGCGATGCGTCCGGTCAGGCGCGACAGGTCGTCCACCACCTGTTCCATGCGCAGCACGGATTGCGGTTGCGCCGCCGCGGCCACCAGGCCGCTTTCAACCGCCGTCACCAGGTCATCGAGCGACCCTCCGGAACCGGGTTCCCCCATGACTGTCTGTACCTGTTCGAAAAAGGCCGCGGCAGCCCCCTGTCGTGCGAACGCGGCATCCGCGGACCGACGATCCGTCAGCAGGACCGAATCGGTGAACCGTGTTTCGCCGAGAACCATCACGCCACCGCCACCCCCGGAGCGCGCGGCGAGATCCAGTTCCCGCCGCCCGTAGCCTTCGGTCAGGGCGTTGGCGAGATTGTTCGACACCACGGCCGCCCCGCGACTGGCCGCCGCCAGGCCCGAGATCGCCGTGTTCATGGCTCCCATGATGGTCATGCCCTGTCCCTTTCAACGCTCAGCGTTTGATATTGGTGGTTTCCTGCAGCATCTCGTCCACGGTCTGGATCACCTTGGCGTTGGACGAATAGGCGCGCTGCGTCTGGATCAGATCGGTCAGTTCCGATGCGACATCGGTTGTCGATTCCTCGCGCGCGAAGCTCACCAGATCACCGGTCGGACCATCGCCCGCGTCCCACAGGAAATACGCGCCGCTTTCGTTCGAGATCTGGTATGTCTGGTTGTCGAGCGCGGTCAGCCCGTTGGGGTTCGGCATGTCCACCAGCGGCACCTGGTACACGGTCCGCACGGCCCCGTTGTCGTAGGTCGCCTTGACCATGCCGTTCGCATCGATATCGACGCCGATCATGTTGCCCACCTCGGACCCGTTCTTGTTGATGACCACGGGCGAGAAGCTGTCCGACAGTTGTGTCAGCCCCTGTGCGCTACCCGGCCGACCGATCGTGATGTCCATGGGGCCGCCCGCGACGTCCACGCGCAGGCCACCGGTCGCCGGATCGTAGGCACCGCCCGACAGCGTCGTGACAGAGGCGATGGTGCCGCCAGCCGTACGGCTGTTGTTGAACGTGATCTCGTATTCCCCGACAACTGCGCCGGCCCGGGCACTGTCGGCGATCTCCATGCGCCAGCGGTTCGTGCCCGGATCGCCGGTCGCGGCGACGTCCGGCGTGAACGTGACGTTGAGGGTTTCCGACATCCCGAGGTTGTCGAAATACTCGACGGACAGCGTTTCGGCAAAACCCGCCGCGCCGGCCACTGTCGAGGTCGCGGGCAGGTTGGCGATCACTTCCATTTCGGTCGTCGGTTCGCCCACGAATTCGTTCACGTTCAGCTTGATCGGTTCAAGCCCGGCCGGCGTGTCGCGCGCATAGTTCGGGATCGTCCCGTCATCCGCCGCAGGCCAGCCCATCAGGATCAGGCCGCTGGAGCTTTTAAGATATCCCTGCTCGTCGGTCCGGAAGGACCCGGTCGTCTGAAGCATCATCGGCGGCTTGCCGTTGCCCGCGTTGACCGCCGCCGCGGACGTGACGGGAACCATCCCCCGCCCGCGCACCGCGATGTCGGTCGAATTCGACGATCCGACCAGCGAGCCGCGATCGCTGACCAGTCGCTGGGTCGTCATGCTGACGCCACCGGCGGAATAGGCGCCGCCGGATTTGCCGATCACCATCGAGTTGAAATCCGCCGCAACCCTTTTGTAGCCGAAGGTGCCCGAGTTCGCGATGTTGTCGGAGATCACGCTGAGCTTGTTGGCATTCGCCTTCAGCCCCATGACCCCGGCGTTCAGCGAGGAAGAAATCGACATGCACGTGCCTTTCCGCTTCAGAGACATTTCCTGTCTCCGACGCCTAAGGCACCCGACCTAATTCAGGCTTAACAGATAAAATTGTTCGCAACTTGGCAGCCGGAAGGCGGCGGGTCGGGCCCGCCGCGTCCCGGGTCACGCCTCGGGCGGAAGCACCCGCAGGCGCAACTCGCGCAATTGCTCGTTGGCGGGCTCGGACGGTGCGCCCATCATCAGGTCCTCGGCGCGCTGGTTCATGGGGAACATGATGACCTCGCGGATATTCGCCTCGTCCGCCAGCAGCATCACGATCCGGTCGATACCCGCCGCACAGCCCCCGTGGGGCGGCGCCCCGTAGCGGAACGCGTTTACCATGCCGCCGAAACGTTTCTCGACTTCGTCGCGCCCGTAACCCGCGATCTCGAACGCCTTGAACATGATCTCGGGGCGGTGATTCCGGATGGCGCCCGACACGAGCTCATAGCCGTTGCAGGCAAGGTCGTACTGGTAGCCCAGCACCTCCAGCGGATCGCCGTTGAGCGCATCCATCCCGCCCTGCGGCATGGAAAACGGGTTGTGTTCGAAATCGACCTTGCCGGTTTCCGGGTCGGCTTCGTAGATCGGGAAATCCACGATCCACGCGAAGGCGAAGCGATTCGTGTCCGTCAGGCCTAGCTCGTCCCCGATCACGGTACGCGCACGGCCCGCGACGGCCTGGAAATCCTTGGGCTTTCCGCCAAGGAAGAACGCCGCATCGCCGACGCCGAGGCCAAGCTGCTGGCGGATCGCCTCGGTCCGCTCGGGGCCGATGTTCTTGGCGAGGGGGCCTGCGGCTTCGTAGGGACCGAAGTACGCATTTAATAGAAACTCGGCCTCAGCTCTGTTCCCGTTTCGCCAATGGCTAGCTATCTGTTCCTGCACCTTCTGCTTAGTGTCCACGTCAAGATGATTGCTGTAGTGTTTATCAAAGTGCTCCAGTGCCTTAGTGGCTGAAGCCTGCTCCTCTGGCGTGCCTTGAATAATATTCACGATAGCAGTTAGGAACTTCGGGAAATCCTCAATAGCGTTGCTCAGATCGCCAAAGATTTCAGTCCTTTTTCGCCAGAAGATATACCCCATCCCCGGCAGGCCCTGCTCCTGCGCGAACTTGTTCATCCGGTCGCAGAACTTGCGGCTTCCGCCGCCCGGCGCGGGGATCGCGCGGATCTCGGTGCCCTCCTGCTCCAGCAGCTTCGCGAAGATCGCGAAGCCGGAGTCGCGGAAGTGGTCGGAGACCACTTGCATCTTGATCGGATTGCGAAGGTCCGGCTTGTCCGTCCCGTACCACAGCGCCGCATCGCGATAGCTGATCTGCGGCCAGTCACCGGGCGCGTCCACCTTGCGCCCGCCCCCGAAGGTCTCGAACGTGTTCGCGATCACCGGGGCGATCGTGTCAAACACGTCCTGCTGCTCCACAAAGCTCATTTCCATGTCGAGCTGGTAGAAATCCGTAGGCGAGCGGTCGGCGCGCGGATCCTCGTCGCGGAAACAGGGCGCGATCTGGAAATACTTGTCGAAGCCCGACACCATGATGAGCTGCTTGAACTGCTGCGGGGCCTGCGGCAGCGCGTAGAACTTGCCCGGATGCAGGCGCGACGGGACGAGGAAGTCGCGCGCGCCCTCGGGGGAGCTTGCCGTGATGATCGGCGTCTGGAATTCGTTGAACCCCAGCCCCCACATCTGCTGGCGCAGATGGGCCACGACTTTGCTGCGCAGCATCATGTTGGCGTGCAGACTGTCGCGGCGCAGGTCGAGATAGCGGTATTTCAGGCGGGTTTCCTCGGGGTAGTCCTGGTCGCCGAACACCGGCAGGGGCAGCTCTTCGGCCGCACCCAGAACCTCCATGTCACGGATATAGACCTCGATCTCGCCGGTGGGCAGCTTGGGGTTCACGAGGCTTGCGTCCCGCGCCTTCACCACACCGTCGATGCGGATGCACCATTCGGACCGGACCTTTTCGACCGCGGCGAACACGGGGCTATCGCTGTCGGCCAGAACCTGGGTGATGCCGTAATGGTCGCGCAGGTCGATGAACAGCACGCCGCCATGGTCGCGCACGCGATGCACCCATCCCGACAGCCGCACGGTCTGGCCCACATGGGCCTTGGTCAGGTCGGCGCAGGTCTGGCTGCGATAGGCGTGCATGGCATCTTGTCCCGGCTGTCAATGATCCGGGCCGATACACCGTGCATGGCGGGGGAAGTCAAGCCGCGCGGGCCAGCACGAAGCGGCAGGCGCGGGCGCCATTGGCGCAGCAGTCGGTTTCCACGCAGGTGTAATCCGGCGCGGCCAGCCGCGTGAAAAGCCGTGCGAACACTGCCACGTGCCAGTGGCAGACCGGGGCCGCCGCGTGTTCGCCGCGCACGAGCGGGTTGTCGGCGATCTCGAAGACGAGCGGGACACGGGAGGCCACCCGGAACCGGCCCGACCCGGCAAAGGTCCATGCGTGCTGCGCGATGGCCTGCGCCAGCAGCCGCGCGGACAACGCAGCAGGCAGGATGCGCAGCAGCCTTTGTGCGCGGCGCGGGATGCGATGGATCAGGATGTAGTCGCCCGTGCGCCGCCCCGCGGCAGCGGCCATGCCCGGCGCAAGGTCGGGGAAGTCGCGCCGCATGGTCTGATGCAGCCGGGCGACGGGGCCTTCGTCGATCATCGCCGTGCCGTCCGGCATCTCGAACAGACCGGCACCCGTCAGCAGCCGCACCCGTGCGGGGCGCCCGAGCGTCCGGTCGAGTACGGGCACCAGCTGCAGCACTGCGTTCGGCCCGATCCGCGCCTGCGCGAACCCGTGCGCGCCGCCGTCCATCAGACGGCTTCCTGCTGCGCCTCGGTCATCTGGTCCTTGCCGCCGCCACAGGCGCGGACCTCGGCCCCGTTGGGCATCTTGAAACTGGCGCTGCGTTCCACCGCGCGGGCCTTGCCTTGCGCGCGCACGGCTTCGCGGCGTTCGGCTGCGCGGGCGGCCCGGTCGGCGCTCGCTTCCCAATCCTCCATCTGCGCCTCCGCGATGGTGCGGGTCTCGTCGAAATGGAAGTCCAGCTTGTTCTTGCTCTGCGGCCCGGTGTAGCCGACCTTGCCCAGATCATAGAACGTGCGGGCAAACCCGGCTTTCAGGAAGGCCTTGAGACATCCAAGCAAATACCGCCGCCGGAAGCCGGTGCCGCGCCATGGATAGTGGAACAACGCCTTGCGCATGTAGAAGCGACGGTAATTCTTCATAACGCCGTCCAGAAGCTCGCCCCGTTCCATCGCGGCGGGTTTCATGATGGGCGTCACGAAGTTGTAGCGCGAGAAGTCGAAGACCTCGACCTTGTCCTTCAACTCCTGGAACAGAGGGGTGAAGGGCCACGGGGTATACATCGCCCAGTTCGCCAGATCGGGCTGCCAGTCCCACGCCATCTGGAAGGTTTCTTCCAGCGTCTCGGCGGTTTCGTTGTCGAGCCCCACGATGAACTGCGCCTCGACCAGAATATCGGCCTCGCGCAGAAGGCGCACGGCTTCCTTGTTCTCGGCGACGGTGGTTTCCTTGTTGAACTGATCAAGCTTCATCTGCGCCGCGGCTTCGGTGCCAAGACTGACATGCACCAGCCCGGCCTTACGGTAGAATTTTAGCAGATCCCGGTCGCGGTAGATGTCCGTCACGCGGGTGTTGATGCCCCACTTGATCTTGTCGGGCAGACCGCGGTCGATCAGCTCCTGGCAGAATTCGACGAATTTCTTGCGATTGATGGTCGGTTCCTCGTCCGCAAGGATGAAGAACCCGACCTGATGGTCGTTCACCAGCTTCTCGATCTCGTCCACGACCTTTTTCGGGTCGCGCACGCGGTAGTCGCGCCAGAACTTCCACTGCGAACAGAAGGAACAGGTGAACGGGCAGCCGCGCGCCATGTTGGGGATGGCGACGCGGGTGTTCAGGGGGATGTACTTGTATTTCTCCCAGTCGAGGATTTCCCAGTCCGGGTCGATCCCGTCGAGATCCTTGACCGTGCTCGCCGCCGGGGTCGCCACGATCTCGTCGCTGTCGAGGAATGCCAGCCCGTGGATCTTGCGCCGGTCTTCCGGCCAGCGGCCATCGCGGACGGCGGTCATCAGCGCCACGAGGATCTCCTCCCCCTCGCCGCGCACGATCACGTCCACCCAGGGTGCCTCTGACAGGACCTGCTTGAACATGAAGGTTGCGTGCACCCCGCCCAGCATTCGCAGGGCATGCGGGCAGCGGTCGCGCGCCAGTTCCAGCACCTTCTCCGCCTGGTAGATCGACGGGGTGATTGCGGTCACGCCCACGACGTCGGGGGCCAATGCGGCCAGCCGGTCGCCCACGATGTCGTCGTCGAGGTTATCGGTCATCGCGTCGATGAAATGGATGTCGTCGAACCCGGCGCGGCGCAGCGAGCCGGACAGGTAAGCGACCCAGGCGGGCGGCCACGTCCCGGCGATCTCGGCCCCGCCGGAGCGGTAGTTCGGATGGACGAAGACGATTCGCATGATGGGGCTCCCCTGCATTTCCGGCAGGGTAGTTTCCCGGGTGTCATCTAAAATTGACACATATCAAGGTATGACAGGTTTTCCTGACAGCGGACCTCTGACGTGTCGCGGCGGCACAGAAGCCGGGCCGGGGGTTGATTCCCCGGCCCCTTTGTTGCATAACTGTCGCACATAGGGGCCGCCGCCGCGATGGTGGCAGGCCCGTGCCGGAGCAGCGATCCCATCGCGGTTGGCACGCTTTCCAGATCGGGCACGACCGGACCTGACCCCGCACATGGGGCCAGCGCCCGGCTTTTTCGTCCGCGGAGAGCCGACGCACTTGGAAAGGAGACACAATGCTGAACCCGACCACGCTGACGAACGACGAACTGCAGGCCCGCGCCCGCGATTTGCAGGACGCCGGGATGTTCATGGCTGCCAAGGCCGTGATGCGGGAACTGAACTTCCGCGAGAAGCGCGCGGCCTGATCGTGCGCCTGATTGTGGCCCGCCCCGTTCGGGGCGCGGCCCGCCTGCCTGATGCTGGCGTCAGGCGACCATCTGCTCGGCGCGCTTCAGATCGACACTGACCAGTTGGCTCACCCCCTGCTCCGCCATCGTCACGCCGAACAACCGGTCCATCCGCGACATGGTTACCGCGTGATGCGTGATGACAAGAAACCGCGTGTCGGTGCGGCGGGTCATTTCATCCAGCATGTCGCAGAACCGCGTCACGTTCGCATCGTCGAGCGGTGCGTCTACTTCGTCCAGCACACAGATCGGCGCCGGGTTCGCAAGGAACACCGCGAAGATCAGCGCCAGCGCGGTCAAGGTCTGTTCACCGCCCGAAAGCAGCGATAACGTAGACAGCTTCTTGCCCGGCGGCTGGCACATGATCTCCAGCCCCGCATCCAGCGGATCGTCGCTTTCCACCAGAACAAGCCGCGCCTCGCCCCCGTTGAACAGGTGCGTGAAGAGCGTTCCGAAATTGGCATTGACCTGTTCGAACGCGGTCAGGAGCCGTTCGCGCCCCTCGCGGTTCAGCGCGGCGATCCCGGACCGCAGCTTCGCCGTGGCCGCTTCCAGATCCTGCTTTTCGCGCACCAGCGTGTCGTGTTCATCCTGCACAGCGCGAGCGTCCTCTTCTGCCCGCAGGTTCACCGCGCCCAAGGCATCCCGCGACCGGCGCAGCCGCTGGATCGACGCTTCGAGATCGGCGACGCCCGGCATGGTGTCGGGGTCCGCGTCGAGCCGCTCCAGCAAGGTGTCGGGTGTCGCCTCCGCCTCGTCGCGCATCCGCTCACGCGCGGCCGCCACCGCCGCCTCCGCCGCTTCGGCACGGGTTTCGGACCGGGCGCGGGTCTCGCGCGCGTCGGCAGCGGCGCGCTCCGCGTCACGCTCGGCCCC